>WGOB01000038.1 GCA_016124255.1 Alphaproteobacteria bacterium
CGTGCCGGTGGGCAGCACCCCGCCGACGAAATCCGCTCCACTCACCGGAGCCGCGGTGCGGCCGAGCACGCGCCAGTCCACGCTGCTCGTGCCGCTGAGATCGCCCGTGCGGGTCACCGTGAAGGTGAACGGCGTCACCCCGCCCGTCCCCTCGGCCTTGTTCACCGACAGGCCCGCCACCGAGATCGTGGTGCTCAAGACTTGACTTCCCCCGGCTGAGCGCGCGGTCGCAGGGCATTTTAGTCCGCCCACGAGCCCCGCATCGCGATAAGGGGAATGTAGATGGGCAGGGAGGCTCTTTGCAACGAAACGAGTTCGGCCGAGCCTCGATCATTATTGTTCGGGCAACCCTAACTTATTCGCAACAATGGTTTCGTGAGGGCGCTTCTTGCGCCACTCGCTCACAATGCTCGTCGGCGGATGCAGTTCACGGTCGCTGAGCCCTGCCGGCAGAAGCGCTCGGGGCTTGCTCGGATCTTGCGAAGAATCGGAACTTCGAGCTGGGGATGTCCAGGCCTGGAGACTGGAGTGGAGCGCGGCAAACTGCCCCATCCGTTGCCACCGAATCGGCGCGAGCCGCATCCCGGTAGATATCGTGCTGACTGTCCAGCGCTGCCGCAGCACCGTCGATTTGCTGGATCGTGCCGGCGTGCTCACTGCGGTGAAGGACAAGGCGCTGTGATGCGGGTGGGATGCCGGTGGGCCTGTCGGACCCTAGTGGATAGCATCGACTGGTCTGCCGCAGCACAGAGAATGGTTGGCGCGAGTTCCCTTTCCTACGCCACCTCTCCTAGTTACAGACTCTCTCCCCGAGGCGGGCCGGCGCCGTGAGGCGCAGGTTTTCCGCGGGTTTCGCGCGCGGACTGGCTGATCCGCGATCGGAACGACGGGCAGAAACGGCTCTCTCCGGCCCCGGTTTCTCCGAACCTGGCGACTTGGGTGATTTACCCGCCAGGCCGATAGCCGCAGAAATCCTCGGGTTTTTGCGGCAGAAAAGTGGCGGAGTTGGAGAAAGCCATGGGGGACCAAAGGGAACAGGCGCCGAACCGTTGATCGGCAAGCCAAAGCCCAGGCCTCCCCGCAGTGCCGGCCACCAGCACTGTGCGTCAAAAGGGGACCGCAGTCGCCGCCACCTCGACCACGTCCGGGGCTGATGCGCTACCTCGTCTGGCTCGTCTGGCTCGGCGCCGACGGATTTGGGACACGCGAGATCATCGATCCGCCACGGCGCGTGCAGATTGACGATGTCATGCACGCGGGCGATATTCGTGGCTCAGTTGCAACGAGCGGGCCGCCTTTGAGATACATTGACTCAGGGAATCGAGATCCGTCTGAGGCACTCGGCCAATGGGTCTCCGACCAAGTCGTTGCCGAAGTTTGCGAGCTGCGATGGCAGACCGGATTCTATAGCGCGGACGGCTTGCCAGCCTTTTTGCCAATTCTCGGCAGCCTAACCTCGGCAGGGCTTCCAATTAGCGCGCTAGTCGGGTCGAATGATGGCGAGACATTGGAATCTCACGTCCTCACACTTGTTTCGGTTATAGGCCTGCCACGCCCTAACGCTCGTCTTGGCATAGTGAACTTTGGCGGCGCTTTCTTTCATCCCAAGGTTTATTACGTTCGAAGAACCGATGGAAGCCAGAGCGCTTATGTTGGCTCCGCAAATCTGACGCTTCCGGGCATCACCGGCTTGCACGTGGAAGCTGGCTTACTGCTTGATACCCGGGCTGGTGATCCAGCATCGGTGCTGGACGCAATTGCACAGGCAATTGATTGCTGGTTCACGTTAAGTCGCCCTGGTCTGGAGATTGTGTCCGACAGCAGGGACGTGACTCGACTGACATCTGCTGGCGTGCTTGCCGCGGCGCCACCGCCGCGAAGCACTTCCTCGACCGGAGGGGGCGCTGCATCCGCAGCAGCCGCGCGTCCAAGGCTTCAACCTTTACTGCGCTACCCGGCAATGCCGGCGAGCGGGGCAACCTCGCCGGGGGCTTCACCCCCACGCACCGCTTCTCCGCCGCCCGCGGCTCCTGGTCCACCCACCACACTGCCTCCCACAGCCGCAGCTTTGCCGTCGGTTCCGCAGAATCCTCCTTACCCGACATACATACTTTTCGCTCCTGGCAGCACTAGCCCAACGCATGGGAGCGCCGCGCTGTCGGGTGCTACGCTCCCAGGCGGCTACGTCGGTCTGGTTTTGCGCCTCAATAGGGATAGTGCCCGCCATTGGAGGGGAGGCGTGGGCACTGCAAACATCAGCATTCCAGTGCCGACGTTGGGTACGCTGCGGTTCGGCATTTTCAACGGTAGGACAACTAGGCCGCGCGCCGAGTTCGAATTGCAGATGCGCTATTTGACGAGTGGCGCGCAGCTCCTCGCCCCTGCTGCCGAGACAAACATCATGGTTTACGGATACGCACCCGGGGACACAGGGCATGGTGACGTGCGAATGGTTGTGCCGAAGCCGCCTGCGACGAACATAGCCATGCAAGCAGGAAACGCGGGCCTGCCTTTACCCAGCGATGGAGACTGCGCGCTGCTGGAGTGGCCCACAGGTGCCGATCCAACGTTCAAGCTTACGTTGATGGATCCGCAATCCCCCCTCTTCACTCAAGCCCAGACCCTGCTGACCAGCGCTTCCGCCGCGAACCAACTTGTCGGACAGGGCGCGTGCTGGCTGCCCTCTAACGTCTCGCCTGTATGGTGAGTTGTGTCTTCAGAACCATATCGATTACGGCCCAGCGGCTCCCCTTCCGTTCTTCAGAACCAGCAATGTCTCTGCTTCGACCGCATTCACTGCGTGGTATCCGTAACGCGGATAGGTTTGCAGCGGAATGACCTCGCTGACATGCCATCCGACGCTTGTGGCCAGTTCGGCGAGGTGCTTCGGCGTATCGATATCGCGCCGAATGCCCGAGAGTACAGTATGATTATGGCCGACGATCAGTGCATAGGGAGCGCCCGCGCGGATCTGTCTGGCTACTGACCTAAACCCGTCTCTCATCTCCGAAAAGTACCTGTAGAGTAGGACCGGCACCGCCTGACGCCTGAACCCGTCTGCCGGACCCACCGCAGCAGCGAGTTCTCTGCAAAACGCCAGCTGTGGGTTTGGCAGGTGCGTTGCGTTTTCCTGAAGCTGATTCGCAAGCGCCTGCTGCTGGCGCTTCTTCATCTCCCTGCTGCCGATGAGAAGACCTTCTAGAGGGCCGATGCCTTCTGGCTCGCACAGGCCCAGCCACACCAACGACAAGCGTTGAGTATCGATATAGGGTAGTGCGGTGGCGTACGGCGGGCTGGTGATCGCCGCATCAAAGGGCCCGTCGACCAACTCGCCGCCGAGGTCGCGCACGTCACCAAGCAGCGCCTGTCCTGTCACGTTTCGTAGACCCAGAACGCGCTGCGTGGCTTCGAGCCGGTCGATGAACTTCTTGCAGGCTGCAAGCAGGGCTTCCTGGAATGGCGTATCCGGTAGCGGGCTGGATCGTCTGCGAATGCGCAGGTCATTCGGATCCTGCTCGGAGTAATCCCGCAGCAAGTTGCTCGCCAATGCGAGAAAGACCTCGGCGCGATGCGGACAGGCGGACAGCACCGCCTTCCTCACGTTCTCGATGCGGACGAGTTGCTCATCCTCAAACCAAGCGCGCAGATAGTGATCCCGCGCTGTCCGAGCTGAGGCAAGCCTCGTTGCTGCGATCCGCTTGAACTGCTTCTCAAGACGCGCAAGGTCGCCCAGCAGCGTGGATGCGGGAATCGATAGGCATCGAAGCTTCGCGTTAGCCACGAATACAGCAAGCGGGTTCAGGTCGGTTCCGACACCGAGCGCACCGAGGTGGGCACATTCAACAAGCGTGGTCCCGCTGCCGCAAAATGGATCGAGCACCTTGGTGCCAGGTCCAACCCCAAAGATATTCAGTACCGCCTTGGCAACCTGCGGATTGAACTTTCCCTTATACTCATGCAGCCCATGCACTGAGTACCGAGTGGCTTGGCGCGTGCGACCGTTCCGAGCAGCCTCCTCCAGCTTGGCCTGCACGGTTTCAGTCGCCTTGTCGTCAGTCTGAATCCGGGCAAAGTAGGTAAGCCGATCAGCCTTTTCTCGATCGACGTCCGCCGGGAGTCGGAAGCCCTGCTCTGTCTCCTCAATGCCTTCGAGACCAAGAACTGAGAGCACCTCTCGGCGCGCCAGGTCACGCTCGTAGGGGTAGTATCGGTAGTCGTGCCAGAGCAGATGAGTCATGGGGTCTTCCTCAGCACCAGCACTGTCTCAGTCTTAATGTTTGCATGCGACAGGTTGAAAGATTTTCGGGTAGCCGCGATGACACGTTCGGTACGGAAGGCCTCCGCGAAGCCAAATCGGCTAGCGACCTCTGAGATGAGGGATCCGTTGTCCACGATCTGCCCGTGAATGCGTGAACGTCCCACTACGAAACACGCGTGACCGCCCGGGATGAGTACAGCATCTAAGAGCGTCATCAACGTCGTCATCTGGCCTCGAAAGGCTTCTGCCGTGTGGCCGTTGCCGCCGAAGAAGTGTGCACGCGCACCGATCTCGCCCGCCTTTACCGCCAGCGGATCGAACCCGAGCCACCACATTCGATACTTGTGATACAACCAGTACTCGTACGCGTTCGGGTAAGGTGGAGACGTGACCACAAGGCCGACCTTCTCTTGCCCGATGGCGCCGGGCCGAAGAGCCAGGATGTCGCCTTCTAGAACCGTGCTCTCCGCCAGGGGGTACGGTCGCCCTTTGAGTGCGTCCAAGATGCGCTGAGCGCTCCTGAGGAATAGCCGGAAGACGTCCGACCTCGTGACGGACTTTTCCACCGCCGCGTAGCGCGTGTCGCTGTCTTGGTTGGAGACCCGCACGATGATGCTTGAGAGGGCAAGTCGGAGCAGGTCCTTCGCTTCTGCCGGCGCCACGGCAACCGCAGAGGCCAAGCTCGCGACTGCCAGTTGGATGTCCTTGCGGAACCAGTGGTCTAGGCGCGGGATGTCGGGAACCTGTGGATTGGCCTCGCTCTCTGCCCGCTGAATGGCTTCGCTGAGAGCCTTGCCAATGCCTACGGGTATCGGAGACGTCTTAACCCGTGACATCAACACTGCGATCGGATTGAGATCGATACCGATGGACCGCAGGCCCGTCGCTTGTGCTTCGGTCAATGTCGTACCGCTGCCGCAGAATGGATCGAGGACTGCCAATCCATCCGCTGGACGCAGCTCGGCGATGAGGCGGCGAGGGATCTCGGGGATGAAGCGTGCGGGATATGGGTGGAGATTGCCCAATGGATGCGGGCGAGCGTCTCGAAAGTCCCAGCCTGTGTCGGCCAAACGGGCCGGCCCCAGGCACGATGTCGCGCCCACTCTATTCCTCATGATCAGCGGCATACCATCCATCAAGAGCTTCGCCTCCGGCCCCGCCCCCCCCGCCGAGGAGATTCCCGTTCGAGGGCCGGATTACGACTA
The DNA here is from genome assembly GCA_016124255.1 of Alphaproteobacteria bacterium. Taxonomy (GTDB): domain Bacteria; phylum Pseudomonadota; class Alphaproteobacteria; order Caulobacterales; family Aquidulcibacteraceae; genus CADEEL01. The sequence continues at coordinate 5,464 of WGOB01000038.1, forward strand.
CCTAACGACAGCGTTCGCTGGACTGCATAACCTTCCCGATCGAGGTGCTCACGGATCAGGCGTGCAGCGAGTGTGGACTTCTTGAAGCCCTTCTCCCGGCAGTACGCGTCAAACCGCTCTTCCTCGGCATCAGTCAGCAGCACGGAGATCTTGGGCACGCGAATCGCACCTCGTCGGCTCGGTTGCACTCTGGCCCGAGCCTGCGGAGTTGTCCACCAAAGTGCGCAGTCTTGCTCTCCGTCTAGAAGATTGGCTGCTGCCTGATCAGCCATGTCCAGCCTGCATCCGCTCGCCCCACCGACTGTTGAGAGCCGGTTCGTCAGCTAGCGATGGTGTTCGCTCCGGTGCTGGAAGCGCGGCCGGTCAGCGCGGCCCGCTGCCAGTTCCAGTTCATCGGCAAGCGGTCCACGAGCATCGGCAGGATCGTCCGTTCCGCCTGCGTTCCGTCCAAGACCGCCTCCACCAGATCCGGCGCCAGGAGTGTGAGGTTCAGCACCCGCCCGACATAGGCCCGGTCGACGCCCTCGACGGCGGCGAGTTCGCGGATCGATCCATACCGCCCCTCCTCCAGCATCCGCCGCCACCGGAACCCCCGCGCCAGCGCCTTCACCAGCGCCGGATCGCCCCGCGTCTCCGCCACGCCGGCTGCGTCGCGGCCAGTCGGGACCGGCGCCCCGTCCGGCCCGATGATCTGCTTCCGCCCCGCGCGGCGCCGGATGGTCATCGGCACCACCACCGTCACGCTCGTCATGCCGCAATCGCCTCCTTCGCCGCCATGTCCCGCGCCAGCCCGGCCAGCCCTTCCAGGTTCAGCCGGATCTGCGCCCCGCCATTGGTGAGGTCCACGCGCTCGACCAGCAGCCGCACGATCCGCTCCTGCTCGCCCGGGAACAGCTCGTCCCACAGCGGATCCAGCCGCCCAAGCGCGTCGCGCACCTCGGCCTCGGTCACGTCCGGCGCCTCCGCCCGCGACGCGCGCCAGGTGCCGACCACGACCTCCGGCTGGCGCAGCAGGGCGCGCACCTGCGCCATCACCAGCCCCTCGATCTCGCCCGCCGGAAGCCGCCGGTGCGGCGCGTCGTTGGCCCCGCCCTGCAGCACGGCCTGGCTGACGTAGTAGCGGTAGAGCCGGCCCCGCTTCCGCGTGTGGGTCGGCGACATCGCCCGACCGTCCGGCCCGAACAGCAGACCTCGCAGCAGCGCCGTCGCGGTGGCGCGGGATTTCGACGCCCGCTCCCGCGGGCTCTCCTGCATGATCGCGTGCACCCGATCCCAGAGGTCACGCGAGATGATGGCCGCATGCTCGCCGGGATAGGACTGGCCCTTGTGCACCGCCTCGCCGAGATAGACCCGGTTCGCCAGCAGCTTGTGCAGCGCGCCCTTGTCGAACGGCCGGCCGGTCTTGGTCAGCAGCCCCTCGGACCGCAGGATCGGCAGCACCCGCATCGCGGAGCCGATCTCGGCGAAGACCTCGAACACGCGGCGCACCGTCGCGGCGGCGGCCTCGTCGACGAGCAGCTTGCGGTTCTCGACGCGGTAGCCGAGCGGCACCGGCCCGCCCATCCACATCCCGCGCGCCCGCGAGGCCGCAATCTTGTCGCGCACCCGCTCGCCAATCAGTTCCCGCTCATACTGCGCAAAGCTGAGCAGCATGTTCAGCGTCAGCCGCCCCATGCTCGTGGTCGTGTTCAGGGATTGTGTAATGGCCACAAAGGTGACCTCGTGCGCCTCGAAGGTCTCGACCAGCTTCGCGAAGTCCATCAGCGAGCGCGACAGGCGATCCACTTTGTAGACGAGGACCACATCGACGAGGCCGGCCTCGATGTCGGCCAGCAGCCGCTTCAGCGCGGGACGCTCCAGCGTGCCGCCACTGACCCCGCCATCGTCGTAGCGGTCGTGCACGAGCACCCAGCCCTCGGACCGCTGCGAGGCGACGTAGGATTCGCAGGCAGCGCGCTGCGCGTCGAGCGAGTTGAACTCCTTGTCCAGCCCCTCGTCGGTGGACTTCCGCGTGTAGACCGCGCAGCGGAGCTTGCGGACCTTCGCCGGCATGGCGGCATCGCGGCGGGTCATGCGCCGGCCTTCCGCATGCCGAAGAACGCCCAGCCGTTCCACCGCGTGCCGGTGATGGCGCGCGCGATGGCGGAGAGGGACTGGTACGGGCGGCCCTGCCATTCGTAGCCGTCTCGCGTGACGGTGACGACGTGCTCGACGTCCTTCCATTCCCGCAGCAGCCGGGTGCCGGCGATCGGGCGCTGGTCACGGCGGATCCGGCGCAGGGTGAGGTTCCGGCCGTCGATCTGCTCGCCAAGCGCCTCCAGGCGGGCGATGGTTTCGGGCTTGAGGCCGCCATACGCCAATTCCTGTGTTCTGTAAGCCAGCCGGCTCTCCAGGAACCTCCTGTTGTAGGGCGGCGGCTCGGTGGCGAAGAGCCGGCGCCATTCGGCCTTCAGCTCGCCGATCGGCATGCCGGCGAGCGCGGCGAGGCGCGCCGGCACGTCCTGCTTCGGGATGACGCTGATCGTGGTGGTGGTGGTCGGCTTCGCGCGGGTCATGCGACTCCCTTTCTCCTGGGGTTCGCACGAAGGCGCTGGCGGGGGACGGAGTGTAGTCGAACCATGCTCTCGCTGCCGGCCGCACGCGTGGCTTCCGCGGCAGCGCGGCTCCTGAGCCGCAGGAGACCCCGGGCGAGCAGGTCGCAGACCTCAGCGAGGTGGGGCGGGAGGTGGGGATTTGGCTGGGGAGCGGCCGGCATATCCCGCCATTACTCACGGCGGCGCCGATCCGTACCGCGGGGGGCGAATTTCGATTCGACTCGACCCGGGCGGTCGGTATAGAACAAACGCGGAACGCGTCCCATCCCCCTCCACCTTTCGCGCCCCCAGCGAGACAGCACGCGATGGCCTCCGACCTCAGGAAGTTCGTCAACCCCAGGTTCCTCCGGACCGTGAGCCTTGAGCTCTTCCGGGAGCTGTTCGAGCGCGAGGCGCCCGGCGCTGACCGCCCGGACACCGCGCCCTTCGACCTGCCGGAGCCGGAAGCGCGGGCGGCGCTGACGAGGCTGTTCGAAGGCCCCGAGGACGTGCTGCCGAGCGGCCTGGTCGCGGATCTCCACCACATCGCGGAGCTCGGCACCGAGGCCGGCATGGTGCTGCTCCAGGAGCGCGCCGCGCGCCTGAAGGTCACCATCGCCCTCCCCAGCGACGACGGCGAGGCCGATGGTGTCCCGCTCGACCCGAAGCACTTCGCGCTGCTGGCGTATCTGCGCTACCCGCAGGTCTTCGACGCGGCGTCCGATTTCGCCGCCCTGCAGGCGCGGTCGTCCTTCGCCGAATATGTCGGCCACGACGAGAACGTCGAGCCTGATCTGGGCAACGGGGCGAAGGACGCCTTCGAGGCCGCGGCTGGGGCGATGTTCAAGCGCGATCATCGCGGCGCCCATTGCCGCGTCAGCTGGCACGAGGATGGCGACACGCTGCGCGCGGTGGTCACCCACGGCGCGCCCGTCTCGGTCCTGCCGGTGGTGGGTCGCGATGGCGAGGATGTGCTCCGCTTCCGGCGCCTCGAATTCGCGGTGCTGTCCTACCAGCCGAGCACGGGTAGGCTCGGCGTCGCCGGGCTGCGCAAGGCGTTGCGCGCCGATCTCGCAGAGTTCTTCGCGCGCGACATCTTGCATCGGCCCGGCTTCTTCGCGGGCGAGGATTGCCAGCAACTCTACACTCTGGAGCGCATCGAGCGGATCGGCCTCGGGTTCAGGGTGGACCATGCCTTCGACCCCGGGATCCAGCGGGTGGAGATCATCGAAGTCCAGCTGGACCGGCTCGACAGCGAGACGCGCGACGGCCGCCCCATCGTTCTCGCAACGCATGTCACGCGTGCCTTCAGCGGCTCGGCCCTCATGCGCGTGCAGCAGCACACGGACCGCGTGAGCTTCGGCCCGGGCCGGTATCGCATCGGCCACGTCATCTTGCGCATCCACTTCGCAGGCAGGAAGCGCGCGACGAGCGTGACGGTGAAGATCAAGCCGCCTTCGCTCGCGGTGTTCAAGCGGCACCGCTTCGAGGCACGCATAATGGAGCTGCTGCGGCGCAACGGGTTCTGCCTTGACCGACAATCTGGCGAAGCTGCTGCTGCGGCGTAGCGCGTCGGGGCCGGCGCCGATCCTCGCCGGCCGCGATGCGGCGTTCCTCGGCCCAGCATTCGAGCGGCTGCTGGCGAAGGGGATTCTCACGGAGCTGCCGCCGGCGTCCAGCTGGCCGCCCTGCGCGGGCTGCTGCTGCGGCTTCGGCGAGCGGCTGATCGTCGAGATCGGCGGCCAACTCGTTGCACAGTGCCCCGACGACGCGAACGCCGACACCGTGCTCGACGCGGCCGACCTGCGCAGCTTCGCCATCGACGCCGATCGCCTAGTCGCCGTGCTGACCGCCGGAACGGGCTGGCCCGATCCGCCCGAGCGGCTCGGCGCCAGCGTCTGGCGGCTGGGGGACCTGGCCGAAGGTCGCGCCGTCGTCCTGGTCCTGGATGCGCTCGCGCTGCAGCCCTCCGTGCTCCTGCCCATCCTGCGGGCCGCCCCGCCGCCGCCGAGCACCACCCTGGTGGTGCCGCCCGGCGCGGCTGCCGATGCGCGGCGCCCCTTCCTCGATATGCGCTATCACCTCGTTGGATTGCTGGAGGCGCTGCACCCAACCGACCTGGCCCTGCGCCGCGAGCAACTGGCGCCGATCGGCACGAAGGCGGCGGCGCTGTCGGCGGGTGACATCCTACTGACCATCAACCCGCTCGGCCTTGCCGCCGAGTTCGGCGGCGTGCCGCTGGTACTGCGCGCGCGCGATTTCGATGTGCTGGCCGTGATCGCGCGCGAAGCCGCCGATGGCCGGGCCCTGGCGCGGCAGGACGACCTGCTGCAGGCGCTGGCCGGCGGTGAAGATGGTGCCGACCCTGTCGCCACCGAGCAGCTGGAGAAGTCGATCAGCCGGATCCGCGACGCTTTGTGTAGCGCCGCCGGGCTGCCGCGCGCGCAGGGCCGCAAGCTGATCGTGAACCTGTCCCGGCGCGGTTACCGCCTGGCAGTCCCGCCGATCCGGGTCGTCTTCTCCTAGCCTCAGCGATCCGGCCGCTGCCGGAGCGGATCGCGCCGCCTCGCACGCAGCGTCCGCCCCCTCAATCCCTGCGTCCGAACGGTGCTTGCCGGCCCTCGCGCCTGCGGCGCGTGCCGCGCCGTCATGCTTCTTGGGGAGCGGCCGACGGGCCCGGCGCGGCGGGAGGAATCCGAGAGGATTCGGGGAGGACTCCGAGAGGATTTCCCCGGGCCGGCGGCCGAGGGTGAGGCGGTCACCCTGATGGAGCCCGCCCCGATGTCCCACCCCGGCCATGCGATCGACTGGCGCAGCATTCAGCGCCTTGCGCAGCATGAGGCTCGTCGCCTCCGCCGCAGCCTCGGCTTGCCCGTCCACGACCTGGCAGATCTCCGGCAGGAACTGCTCGTGGATCTGATCGCGCGCCTGCCGGCCTACAACCCGGCCAAGGCGGAGATCGGTGCCTTCGCGAGGGTCTGCTTTCGCCACGCAGCTTTGCGCATTGCCGCGCAGCATGCGCGCCGGCGCCGCGCCGCCCGGACCGTCTTCCTCGACGATCCCTTGCCCGGTGCCGAGGGGCTGACCCTCGCCGACCTCCTCACCGAGGGCGAGAGCTACGCCGCGTGGCTCGGCCAGCCCACCGATCCCATCGCCGCGCTGGAACGGCGCCTCGACCTCGAGGGTGCCGCGGCGGTGATCTCCCCCGAGGACTTCGCGCTCTGCGCCGCTCTCGGTCGGCACACACCGCATGAACTCGGTGCGCAAGGCGGCATGCCCCGCATGCGGATCTATCGCCGCATCCGTGAACTGCGGCTGCAGATGCTGGCCGCCGGAATCCCCTCGGCAGCCTGATACGGATTCCCGAGGCGGTGAGTAATAGTGGACATGCCGAACCGCATCCTCTCCCCGACCGTCCCGCAGGCGCCGCTCAACGCCGCGTCGCTCTGCGCCTGGCTCGGCGCCGCCGCACCGGGCGACGCCATCACCTACCACCGCGGCGCGCTCGCGCGCGACATCTGTCCGCAGCTGAAGCTGCTGGAGCAGGACGAACGCGTGCGCGTCGCCTGCCTGTCGAGCCGCGCGCTGAAGCTCGCCGAGGCCGGCCTGCTGCACCTGGTGCAGCGCCGGCACGGCTTCGAGGACTTCTCCTACATCGCGATCGCCCGGCCGAAGCCGCGGCGGAACGCCACCGCGCTGCACGCCCTGCTGCTGAAGGAGGCTGCCTGATGCACCCGCATCTCCCAAACCGCCCGAGCCTGGACGCACTCGCGCGCATGCCTGTCGACACCATCATCTTGCTGCCGGCCGAGCACCTCGCCCTGCTGCAGGCCGACGCCCGCGAGGCGGTCGACAGCGCGAAGC
>WGOB01000077.1 GCA_016124255.1 Alphaproteobacteria bacterium
GCAGCGACGCGCAGAAAGAGCAGCACCTGCCGGCGATCCTGCGCAGCGACGTCTGGTGGTGCCAGGGCTATTCCGAGCCCGGCTCCGGCAGCGATCTCGCCTCGCTGCAGATGAAGGCCGTTCGCGACGGCGACGATTACGTGCTCAACGGCTCCAAGATCTGGACGACGCACGCGCAATGGGCGGACTGGATTTGCTGCCTCGTGCGCACGAGCCAGGAGAAGAATCGTCAGGACGGAATCTCCTTTCTCATCGTCGACATGAAGACGCCCGGCATCTCGATCCGGCCGCTGCCGACGCTCGATGGGCCCGTTGAAGGGCAGCAGGAGATCAATCAGGTCTTCTTCGACAATGTGCGCGCGCCCGTCGCCAACCGCATCGGCGAAGAAGGCAAAGGCTGGACCTATGCGAAATACCTGCTCGAGTTCGAGCGCGGCAATGCTTACGCGCCAGGGCTTCGGAACGCGCTGGAGAAGGCCAAGCGGATCGCGCGGCTGGAAAGCCAGGATGGCGCACGCGTGATCGACGATCCAGATTTCCGCCGCAAGCTCGCGGACGCGGAGATCAAGATCGAGGCGCTCAACTACACCGAGCTGCGCATCTTCTCCGACCGCGCATCGGGCCAGCGCGTGGGGCCGGCGTCGTCGATGCTCAAATGCGCCGGCACCGAGGTGCAGCAGGCGATCACGGAACTGACGCTGGAAGCGGTCGGCGGCTATGCGGCGCCGTTCGTGGAGGACACCTGGGCCGAGATCAGAGGCCGCTCGAACGAACCTCGTCCGGGTCCGGACTATGCGGGGCCGGCAGCGCCCGCCTATTTCAACTACCGCAAGGCCTCGATCTACGCGGGCTCGAACGAGATCCAGCGCAACATCATGGCGAAGCTGGTGCTGGGGCTTTAGCGTCGCGCGTGCGCGGCAGCGCAAGCGCGAAGCCGGCGAGCGCCAGGGCTGCGAGCGAAGCGCTGCGCCATGCGCCAGCGTCCATCGTGAGATCGATCAAGACGATCTTGGCGAGGATCGCGGCAGCGAGCGCGCCTGCGAGAGTGCGTTCGCTCAGGTCTATGCGCCGCCGCGCGATGCGCAAAACGACGGCGGCGCCGAGCGCGAGGATCGAGAGCGTGAGGCTGACGCTGTCGAGCACGTCGCGCGGGGACAGATCCGGGCCGCGGAAGGCGCGGCGCGCTTCGAGAACGGCCCAGAGCCCGCCGCAGAGCGCCGCGAACGCGAGCGCTGCGAGGCTCATGCGCCGCCAGCCGCGTTTGTCGGCGCCCCATGCGAGCGCGCCGAACAGCGCAGCCGGCGCGGCATAACCGATCAGAAGCGTGTTGAAGACGGGCGCGCCTTGCGCCGCCGTCGGCCAGGGGCCCCACCACGGGCTCATCACCGCTGCGAGCGCGACGATCGAAGCTGCGCCGGCGGCGCCCGCAAACGCTGCAGCGAACCCGCGCCGCACGAAGAATGCGCCCCGCGCTTCGCGATGAAAGAGCACGAGAGCGGCGCTGCACCACGCAACGATGTGCGCGCCGGCTTCGGCGAAGCCCATGAACGCCATGCCGGGCGTCTGTTCCGCCGCGATCCAGCGCAGGGCCATGAACACGGAAGCTGCGCCTATCGTCAGCGCGGCGGCTTCCAGGCACGCCGCCGTCCAGGACGCGCGCGGTTGAAACAAGAGCGCTGCAAGGCCCAAGAGCGCCGCAGGCGCCGCGAGGCCCGCGCCGATGAGGATGGCGGCGTCGGTTTCGCGCGCGCCGATGATCAGAAGCATCGCCACGCCGACGGCGCAGACGCACACTGCGGCGGCTATGATCAGTGCACTGACGGACCAGGCCGGCGAGGGCGTGCGCGCATTGATCGCCGCGAACGCGACCGCACTTGCGGCGAGCGGCGCCGCTGACCAGAGCACGCTCAGCCATGTCGTCAGCGCCAGAAGGATGCACAGCGCGATCGAGAGGGCGGGCGGCGCGATCGCCAAGCCGAATGCCGCAACGCCGCCAAGCCGCCGCGCCCCATAGGCGAGCACGCCAGCCTGCACCGCGGCCGTCAGCAGAAAGGCGAGCGCGGCGAAGCTCTCCATGCCGACGCTCTGGCCGAGCAGGACGCCGACGGCGAAAGGCGCAGCGACCGCGCCCGTCGTGGCAGGAATGATCGCGTCGCGCCCGCGGGTAGGCAGCGTGAACGCTTCAATCGCGAGATAAAGTGCTGCGGCCAGCACCGCAGCCGGCGTCAGCCAGACCGGCGCGCTTTCCTGGCCGCTCAGCGCGTAGAGCCCAAGACACGCCGCCAGCCAGGACAGCGCCAGCGCCGGTTCGAGCGTGCGGTAGACTGCGCCGGTCAACGCGGCGGCGCCGACGAGCGCGGCCAGCGCAGCGCCGTACGGCGAGGCCGCGCCGAGCATGACGCACGCAATGCCGAGCGCGGCCATCATCGCAGCGCACAGCGCAAGCCCCGGCGCCGGACGCGTGCGCATATGGACGAGACCCGCCGCGCCGCACGCCAGGAGAAGCGCCGCGAACCACGTATTGTCCGGTTCCGGACGTTGGGTGAAGAGCGCCGCCGCCGCCCAGGTCGTTGCGGTTGCAAGCGCGGCCCAGGACGCCGGGCGCCAGGCCAGCCGCTCCGCAATGATCAGCAGACAGACGCAGGCGGCCGTCGCAAGCCACATCATCGCGGCAGGCGTTGCGCCGGAGAGCGCGTACGCGGACGCCGGCGCCAAGAATGCGGCCGCGGCGGCCAGGTGCAGCGGCTTGGGGCGACGGACCGCGTCCAGGATCGCAGACGGGCGCTGCGGTTCGACGACCTGCGTCAGGAGCAACGGCGTCTCGTCTGCGTCGCTTTGGTCAGCGGGCAGGGGATCATGCGGCTCAGCGGCGATGGCGCGCGCGGCTCCGGCGTGCACGCGCGCGCGCGCGAGCAGAGCCGCGCTTGCAGCCGCCAGGCCCAACGCGAGCAGCGTCCACATCAAACCCGGCAAATGAGCGTCCCGGCGGCCTCTGTCATCGCCGCCAGCATACAAAAGCGCGCAGCCGGCGCACGCGGGAATTCAAGGCCGACCGCGCGCCCGACGCGCGAAGCGTTGCGCCTACCCGCCGAGCTGACGGAAGATCTTGGCGCCCTGTTCGGCGCCGGTGACGTAGGCCTTGTGGTCGGCGGCGTCGGTGATCTTGGCCCATGCGTCGCGGACGGCTTCGGCGCTCGCCTCGCGCACAAACGCCCCTTCGGTTTCATAGATGCGCGCGATCGAGAAGACGCCGGCGCCGGCGGTCATCACCACGCCCGTCGGCGCGTCTTCGCTCACGAGATAGACGACGCCGGGCGTCACGTATTCAGGCTTCAGCTTTTCCAGCACCGGCGCCGGCATGAGCCCTTCAGTCATCCGCGTGGCGGCGACGGGAGAGATCGCGTTCACGTGAATGTTGTTCTTCTGACCTTCGATCTTGAGCGTGTTCATCAGGCCGACAAGGCCGAGCTTAGCGGCGCCGTAATTGGCCTGTCCGAAATTGCCGTAGAGGCCGGTGGAGGACGTGGTGACGACAATGCGCCCGTAGTTCTGCGCCTTCATGATTTCCCACGCCGCCTTGATCGGCTTGACGGTGCCCAAGACGTGCACGTCCAGCACCGCTTCGAAATCGGCGATCTCCATTTTGGAAAAGCTCTTGTCGCGCAGGATGCCGGCGTTCGCGATCAGGATGTCGATGCGGCCCCATTGATCCATCGTCTGCTTGATCATGTTGGCGACGCCGGAATCGTCGGTCACGGAAGACCCGTTGGCGATCGCTTCGCCGCCGGCGGCCTTGATCGCTGCGACGACCCGCTCGGCGGCGGCGGAGGAGCCGCCCGAGCCGTCGACGCTGCCGCCCAGGTCATTGACCACAACCTTTGCGCCGCGGCGGGCGAGGTCGAGCGCGTGCTGCTCGCCCAGGCCCCCGCCGGCGCCGGTGACGATGGCGACTTTGCCGTCAAAGCGGATGTCGGACATGGGATGACCCTCTCGAGATTGTGTGAAATTCGGCTGTGTGATGGCCTTGGGCGGCCGAGCGCGTCAAGCGGTGACCGCGCCGCGGTTCAATGCTACCAGCGGCGGCCGAACGCGGGGGAAGTCGCTCATGGCCGACGTGTTCATTTCCTACAAACGTGAAGACAAGGCGCGCGTCGCAGCGATTGCGGCGGCGCTGGAGGAGGAAGGGTTTTCCGTCTGGTGGGATCCTGAGATTCCGCTGGGGGAAAGCTACGCCGTCTCGATCCGGCGCGAACTGGAAGCGGCGACCTCGGTCGTGGCCGTATGGTCCGCGGCGTCCGTGCAGTCCGAATGGGTGCAGGAGGAGGCGACGCTGGCCAAGCGCAAAGGCGCGCTCGTCCCCGCCCGGATCGACGCCGTCGATCCGCCCGTCGGGTTCACGATGACGCAGACGGCCGATCTCACCGGCTGGGCCGGCGACCGCGCAGACGGCGAATGGCGCCGGCTGGTGGAGCATGTGGCGGAGAACGCCAAACGGCCGGCCAAGCCTATCCCGCAGGGCTATCGCGCGCCGGCGCCGGGGAAGCGCGGGCGGACGCTGCCATGGGTTCTGGGCGCAGTCGCCGCCGCCGTCCTCGCCGCCGGCGCGTTCCTGGCGATCAACCTCGTCACGAGGCCGGCGTCCGAAAGCGCGGCGACGGCGACGGAGGCGGCGCCAATCGCGCTGGCCGAGGTTCCGCTGCTTGGGCAGGCGATGACGTTCCGCTCGCCCAGCGGCGGGTTCTCAACGGCGGCGCTTTCGCCGGACGGCCGCATCGTGGCGACGGGCGACGCGCAGGGGGCCATCCGTCTTTACGATGCATCGAACGCGCTGCCGCTGGGCGGCGTCGAGCGGGCGCACGCGGGCGCAATCAGCCACCTTGCCTGGGCTGGCGATGCAATCCTGGTGAGCGCGGGCGCAGACCGGCGCATCCGTATCGCCGACGTCAACGCGCCCGAGGCCGAACCGCGCATTGTTGAAACGCCGCGGCCGGCGACGGCGCTGGCGACGGCGCCGGCATCGGGCGAGATCGTCTACGCCGACCGCGAGGGCGGGCTCTACAACGCGCTCTCGCCGTCGACCGACACGGACTATCGCGTGCCGGACCGCAATTACGCGGTGACGCTTTCAGTGGACGCCTCCGGCGGCGCCTACGTGATCGGCAGTTCCGCGGGCTGGGCCTATTACTACGCCGACAGCGAGACCGAACCGGCGCCGCTGCACATGCCCGGCGCCGGGGCGGTCCGGGCGGTCTTGCTGCCGGACGGCGAACGCGTCGCCGCGGGCACGTATCGTCGCGCCGCGATCGGGGCGGCGACGCAATGGGGCGACGCCATTGTGCTGGTCGCGCCGGGCTACGATCCGACCGCCATGGAGGGCGCCACGACGGCGATCGCAACGACAGCCGACGGACGCCTGCTGGCGCACGCCATCGACGGGGGCTCCATCTTCGTGTGGGACGTGCCTTCGCGCCGCTTGATCGGACGGATCGAGACGGTGGAGAGCCGCTCCTATCTCGCGTTCACGCCGGACGGGCGCCGGCTTCTCGCCGCCACCGCAGAGGGCGAGGCCGGGATGTACGATCTGCCCGCGCCCTAAGGCGCGCTTCGCCGCGCGGCGCGCCGGTTGTGCGACGTCGCAAACCCGGTCTAGCGTCTCACGACGCGGGAGGGCGGATTGATCTACACGCTTGAGAATGCGCGGCCGCTGGCGGCGATCGTCCTGATTGTGCTGGTCGCGTGGGCGTTCTCGGAGAACCGGCGCAAGTTCCCGTTCCTGTTGACCCTGGGCGCGCTCGCGGTGCAGGCGACATTCGTGCTGCTGCTGTTTGCGCTGCCCAATTCGCAGGCGGCGCTGACCGGCGTGAACGCCGCCGTCGACGGGCTGGCGTCGGCCTCCGACAAGGGCGCGCAATTCGTGTTCGGGTACCTGAGCACGTCGGACGCCACGCTCTATCCTTCGCCGGGGGCGGACGCCGATCGGCTGTTCATTTTCGGGTTTCGAGTTCTGCCGCTGATCCTGGTGATCTCGGCGCTCTCGGCGCTCCTGTGGCATTGGGGGATCCTCAAATGGATCACGCGGGGGTTCGGGTTCCTGTTCGAGAAGACGATGCAGCTCGGCGGCGCCTCGGCGCTGGCGGCTGCGGTCAACATTTTCGTCGGCATGGTGGAGAGCCCGATCGTGATCCGGGCCTATCTCGACAAGCTGACGCGGGCTGAACTTGTCCTGAGGATGGGGGGGGGGCTGGCGACCGTCGCAGGCTCAACGATGGTGGCGTATGCGATCAGCCTGCAGCCGGTGCTACCGACCGCCGCTGCGCGTCGGCCCGCCGCCCCGGTCATCTCGGCGCCGGCGGGGATTTTGCTCGCGCGGATCATGATCCCGGAGGAAGGCGAGCGCACGCAATACGATTACGCGTCGGATCTCAAATACGAGAGTTCGATGGACGCGATCACCACCGGCGTGCGCGACGGGGTGATGGTGGCGGTGAACGTCGCCAGCTTCCTGATCGTGTTCGTGGCGTTCGTCTGGATCATCAACAATCTCTTGTCGCTTGCGCCGCCGGTGGATGGGGGACCGCTGACGTTGCAGCGCATCTTCGGCTATTTCTTCGCGCCGGTGGCGTACATGCTGGGGCTGCCGTGGGGCGAGGCGCAGGCGGCGGGCGGGGTGCTCGGCACCAAGCTCTTTCTCACGGAGTTTCTGGCGTTTTTCGACCTGCGCGACGTGCCGGCCGATCAATTGGGCGAACGGGGACGGATGATCATGACGTACGCGATCTGCGGGTTCGCGAATGTCGCCTCGATCGGGATCATGACCGGCGGCATGACCGCGCTCATGCCGGAGCGACGCAGCGAGATTCTGGGGCTCGCCTGGAAGGCGCTGCTGCCCGGCTTCATGGCGACGCTGATGACGGCTTCGGTGGTGGCGGCGCTGCCGATGGGATTGGTGAGCCCATAACAAGAGAACGGGAGGCGACGATGAAGCTCTATGTGGCGCCCTACGCGCCGAACCCGCGCCGGGCGACGATGTTCGTTGCGGAAAAGGGCGTGAGCGACATCGAGGTGGTGACGCTCAACCTGCCGGAGGGCGAACACCGGAGCGAAGCGTATCGGAAGAAGTCGCCGTTTTCGCAGGTCCCGACATTGGAGCTCGACGACGGACGCTGCCTCACCGAGAGCCGCGCGATCTGCGCCTATCTGGAGGCGCTGCATCCGGAGCCCAATCTGATGGGCCGCGATCCGTTCGAGCGCGCGTGGATCGAAATGTGGGACCGGCGCATGGAGCTGATGTTCACGATGCCGCTGATGCTGTGGGTGCGGCACGGCAATCCCGTGCTCGCGGCGATCGAGCGCAACCAGAACGCGGACGTGGCGCAGATCAACCAGGCGCAGGCGATGCGCATGGCGAAGTGGCTCGACGGCGAACTCGGCACCCGCGCGTGGGTGGCGGGCGATCGGTTCACCATCGCCGACATCACCGCGGCGTGCGGGATGGATTTCGCAAAGATGATGAAGTGGCGCCCGGGCGACGACTTGCCGAACCTGCGGGGCTGGCGGGAACGGATTGCGGCGCGCCCGGCGGGCCAGGTCGCGGCTTAGCGTCGCCCCCAGGCGGCGGGAGAGCCGCTTGGCTGGCTGTCGGTCGACGCGGCGCAATGCGCGCGTCAGCTGGTGTTGTGCAGCGCAGCGGCCGCGAGAGACGCGGCGGCCACGATGTCCTCGGAGGCGTCTCGCGACGGCGATGTCGCCCGGCGGCAGGCCGGCAGGACCGTGTTTCTCCGTAGACGGATGGTTGCGGCGAGGCGGGCCACCCAGCGCGCGGGCGCGTCGAGGATGCGCGCGACAGCTTCCATACGCTTGGCGATCGCGTAGCGGGAAAAGACCGCGCCGGCGCTGCGCGCGCGAGCGTGCGGCAGGGCGGCGCGCGGCAGCACGGTGAAGCGCACGCCGCGCCAGGCGCGCGAGTCTTCGCCTGGCCAGTGCGGCGCGCGCGGCGCCATCGGCCTGCGCGCTGCTCTCGGCGCGCGTTTCGGCTGCGACGGGGCGGCGGTGAGCGCTGCGAGGATCAGCGCGCAGCGGATGAGCCGTTCGAGGGGACGGAGATAGGCGAGGATTTCTTGTCTCGCTGCACGCGTCAGGTCTTCGCGCTGCGCGAGGAAGGCGAACGGCGCGCCGAAAATGTTGTGCAGCCACGCCAGGCGTTCCGCAGCGGCGGACCAGATGTCGGAAAGGGATGCGATGGGCATGGGCCGCGATTGTCGCGCGCGCCGAGGCGGGTCGGATAAGCGGCGCGCAATCCCGTTCAGGCGCCGCAAAAAAGCGGGCTGGAAGCCCGCGGTCCGATACTCAGCTGTGGAGTTTGCGGCCGAGGGCGTTGCCGCGCTTGGTGAGCGCATCGCGGTGGGCGGAGAGCGCAGCGTGGGCGCGGTCGGCCTGGTCGGGGCTGCCGGCGAGCGAGGGCTCGGAGCGCAGCACGTCGAGCAGCAGGATGAGGTCGCGCTCCTGGCCGAGCGCTTCGCCGAGACGCTGCGTGATCACGCGGCGGCGGCGCAGCTTTGGGGGCCAGAACTGATCGAGCATGAAGATCGCGTAGAGGCGTTCCTTGGCGCGCTTGCGCCAATCGTGGCGGACTTCGACGGCGGGGCTGCCCATTGCACGGCGGAAGCCTTTGCGTGCGCGCCGCTCCAACCTTGCGGCGCCGCGTGCGATGGCGTCGTCGGAGATGTCGGGCCAGGCGGAGAGATAGAAGATGAGCTTGCGCACATCCTCCACCGCGTCGCTGAGCGCTGGCGCGACGAGCGTCTTGCGCTTGGCGGCGATGCGGCGGGCGACGCCGGTGAGGGCGGCGCGCGCTGGCGGCTTCTCCACCGCGGCCCAGCGCTTGGCGCAGGCTTCGAGCGCGGCGAGATCGCGCGCCTGGGAGAAACGACGCATGATCGGGCGGATCTGGACGATCATCTGGCCGGCAAGACCGGGCTCGGCGTGCTGGGCCAGGCGCGCGAGCGCGCGGGCCCGCTTCAGCGCGACGCGGCCGCGGTGAATGGCGTCATCGGGTTTCAGGTTCTCGAACGCGTCGATGGCGGCCTCCAGCTGGGTCCGCAGCGCCGATTTCAGGTCGAACGTGGGCGCCCGCTTCAGAACCCCCGGCAGGGAGCGGATTGACGCGTCGTGCTTCACGCGGCGCCGCCGCGGGGTCTGAGTTTGCGCAGCGTGCCGGAGAAGGCGAGGAGCGTGCGGTCCGCCTGGGTGACGAGGCCGCGGGCGAAGACGAGGCCGCCGGTTTCGCGCACGACGTCGCCGCGGGCGTGGATCAGCGAGGCGGCGTCCCCCGCGCCGACGAATTCGGCGTTCAGGGTCAACGTCACGGTCTGCACGCCGCCCTTCAAGCTGTTGTGGGCAATGGAGAAAAGCGCAAAATCGGCGAAGCTCATCAGCGCCCCGCCATGGATCGCGCCAGAGCCGTTCAGGTGATGCGGCTGGGGGGCGAACGCCGACAGGCCGGCCCCGTCCGGCTCGGGGCGGAAACCGAACGGGCCGACATAGGTCTCGTAGGGGTCCTGGCCCATGCTCCAGGTGAGCCAGCCCTTCAGCGGGCCGTCGGGAAACGCCGTCGCGCGGCCGTAGATCGAATTGGGCCCCTCGGGTTCATCAGCCATGCGCGCGTTGTCGCGACTTTGCCGGCGGGGCGCAACCTTTCGGCGGGGCGGGGGCCATGTAGAATAGCGCCGCCCAGGAAGAGGAAACCCGATGGCCTATGACGCCGAAACCCGCGCGCACCTGCTCGACACGGTGCGCCGGTTCGTGAACGAAACGCTGCGCCCGATCGAAGCGGAGGTCGCGGAGAACGACGCGGTGCCCGAATGGGCGCTGAAGGAAATGCGCGAGCTCGGCCTCTACGGGCTCTCTATTCCTGAGGCGTATGGCGGGCTTGGATTGTCGATGGAGGATGAGTGCCTCGTCGGCTTCGAGCTTGGGCGCTGTTCACCCGCGTTCCGCTCTGCGTTCGGGACCAATGTCGGCATCGGCAGCCAGGGGCTGGTGATGTTCGGCACCGACGCGCAGAAGGCGAAATATCTGCCGGGCGTGGCGTCGGGCGAGATCGTGACGAGCTTTGCGCTGACCGAGCCGGAAGCGGGATCGGATTCGGGGTCGGTGCGCACCACGGCCGTGCTCGACGGCGACGCCTATGTGCTGAACGGCGCCAAGCGCTACATCACCAACGCCAACAAGGCGCACCTCTTCACCGTCATGGCGCGCACGAATCCTGAGGTGAAGGGCGGCAGCGGGGTTTCCGCGTTCCTCGTGCCGCGCGATCTGAAGGGGCTTTCGGTCGGCAAACCGGAAAAGAAGATGGGCCA
>WGOB01000035.1 GCA_016124255.1 Alphaproteobacteria bacterium
GCGCTTCGATCGTTTCTTCTGCGATGGCGAGGAGATCGGCGAGACCCATGCCCCACGCGGAAAGGACGCCCGCCAGGGGGTGCAGCAGGATCGTGCGGACCCCCGCCACCTCGGCGACGGCGCAGGCATGCTGTCCGCCCGCGCCGCCGAAGGCGACGAGCGCATACTCGGCGGGATCGTAGCCGCGCTGGATCGAGATCTTCTTGATCGCCTCGGCCATCGTCTGGTCGGCGATGCGCACGAACCCTTCAGCGGCCTCAAGCGGCGTCATCGCGGCGCCGGTCGTCTCGGCGATCTCGGCGCAGAGACGGTCGAACGCCTCCACGACGGCCTCCAGGCTCGGCGGTTCATCCGCGTGCGGACCAAAGATTGCGGGAAAGTGCGCAGCCTGGATGCGGCCCAGAAGCAGGTTGCAGTCGGTGATGGTGAGCGGGCCGCCGCGGCGATAGCAGGCAGGCCCCGGATCGGCGCCGGCGGAGTGGGGACCAACGCGCAGCCGTGCGCCGTCGAACCGGCAGATCGATCCCCCGCCCGCCGCCACCGTATGCACTTGAAGCATCGGCGCGGAGAGCCGCACGCCCGCGACCACCGTCTCATGCGTGCGGTCGAACGCGCCGGCGACATGCGACACGTCCGTCGAGGTCCCGCCCATGTCGAACCCCAGCGCCTGCGTGAATCCCGCGCGCTTCGCCGCCGCCGCCATCGCGACAACGCCGCCCGCGGGGCCCGAAAGAACCGCATCGCGGCCTCGAAACGCGTCTGCATGCGCGAGCCCGCCGTTCGACTGCATGAACAGAAGCCGCGCGCCGTCCGCTTCAAGCGCCGCCGCCACGCTGTCGACATAGCAGCGCAACACCGGAGAAAGATACGCGTCGGCGACGGCCGTGTCCGCGCGCGGAATGAATTTGATCAGCCCGCTGATTTCCGAACTCGCCGAAATCTGCGTGAACCCGATCTCGCGCGCGATCTCGACAAGGCGGCGCTCGTGCGCCGGATGCGCCCAGCCATGCAGGCACGCGATGGCGATGGCCCAGCGTCCTGCATCATATTCGCGCACGAACGCCGTGCGCGCCGCGTCTTCATCGAGCGGCGTGAGCACATCGCCCTCCGCCGTCACGCGCTCGCTGACCTCCACGACGCTGCTGTACAGCATGTCGGGCTTGACGATCCGGCGCGCGAAAATCTTCGGCCGCGCCTGCTGGCCGATCGCGAGCGCGTCCTTGAACCCGCGCGTCACCGCGAGCACGAGATCGGCGCCTTTGCGCTCCAAGAGGGCGTTGGTCGCCACGGTGGTGCCGAGCCGCACCTCGTCGACGCCGCCGCCGTGCGCGGCGAGCACGCGCCGGATCGCTTCCACGGCCGCATCGGCGTAGTCCCGCGCCGCCGACAAGAGCTTCAAGACGTGCAGGCGCCCGTCCGGCGCGCACGCGACGACGTCGGTGAACGTGCCGCCGCGATCGATCCAGAACCGCCACCCTTTCATGCGCGCATCATCGCGCGGGCGCCGCGATGTGCAAGCGTTTGCTCCCCCGTTCACGGGGGAGCAATGGCGCAAGCCGTGATCGCATTTATGGCGCGACGCGTTACGCGAGATACCCCGCAAGGCGCTTTCTGAGGAGCCCTTCGGCCTCGGCGATGGTGCGGTCGATCAATTCCTTCACGGTCGGGATGTCGTGGATGAGCCCCGCAACCATGCCGCAGCTCCAGCCGCCGGCGTCCATTTCGCCGGACTTCATGATCCGCGGATACACGCCCGCCACCTCTTCGATGATGTCGGCGAAGGTGAGCTTCTCGCCGAGCGTCCGTTCCTTCTCCAGCAGCCGCTCGACGGCGGCGTTGTTCAGCACGCGCTCGGTGTTGCGCAGCGGACGCATGATCAGCCGCGTGTCGAGTTCGCTGGCGGCGACGAGCGCCTGCTTCACGTTCTCATGCACGGGCGCTTCCTTCGTCGCGATAAAGCGCGTGCCCATGTTCATGCCTTCCGCGCCCAGCGCCATCGCCGCGACGAGGCTGCGCCCGTCCGCCATCCCGCCGGAAGCGACGAACGGAATCTTGAGCTCCTCCGCCGCGCGCGGCAACAGGATGAAGTTCGGCACGTCGTCTTCGCCCGGATGGCCCCCGCACTCGAAGCCGTCGACGCTGACGGCGTCGCATCCGATCGCCTCCGCCTTCAGCGAGTGCCGCACGGAGGTGCATTTGTGGATCACGCGGACGCCCGCCTCCTTCATCGCCGGCAGCCATTTCTGCGGATTGTTGCCGGCGGTCTCCACGATCTTGACGCCGCCCTTGATGATCGCCTCCACAAAGCCCGGATAATCGGGCGGCGTGACCGCGGGCAGGAAGGTGAGGTTCACGCCGAACGGCTTGTTGGTCATGTCCCGGCAGCGCGCGATCTCGGCGGCGAGCTTGTCGGGCGTGCCCTGCGTCAAGCCGGTGATGATCCCAAGCCCGCCCGCCTCGGAGACCGCCGCCGCCATTTCGGCGAACCCGACATAATGCATGCCGCCCTGGATGATCGGGTGCTCAATGCCGAAGAGTTCGGTGATGCGGGTCTTGATGGCCATGTTTGCTCCTCGCGCGGCGGCGCTTCTGTTATCGGCGCCGCCGGCGCGCCCGTCCAGCGTCCCTGATCGGGGCTGAGCGCGGATCGAGTGCTGGCGGACAGGGTGGGATTCGAACCCACGGAGCGCTTGCACGCTCGGCGGTTTTCAAGACCGCTGCCTTCAACCGCTCGGCCACCTGTCCGGAACCTCGAAGCGGGCCGCGCGCTCTATCAGGCGCATCGCGTGGCCGCAACGCACCGCGGCGTCCGCGCCCTGGTTAAGCCCACGAACACCATGAAACCTAACCGTAATTCAAGGAGGGCGGGGCTATTGCGGGCTCAGATTTGAAAAAGCGCCGGGGCTGCACCGCCCCCAAGGCGCATCGGTGGGAGCTCCTTCGTGACCCTTCAGCGCTCGCTCGTCATGCTCGCCGCGGCCCTCTTCCTCGCCGCGCCCGCGGCCGGGCAGGGGGCGCCCCCGGCGTACGGCTACGGCGCGACATCGAACTTCCGCGGCGGCGAGCCGATCGATCTGCGCCGCACCGCCCGTCCCGCGCCGGACGCGCTGGCCGCACTCCCCGACGACGGTGAGGAAGAGGAGGCGGAAGAGGCGACTGTCGCGGTCTCGGCGCCGGCACCGGCCAACGCGGCGCTGGACGCCCCGCTCCGCCAACGCGCCAACGAGACGGGCGTCGCCTCCTGGTACGGCGCCGAATTCGCCGGGCGCCCGACCGCAACCGGCGAGATTTTCGATCCCAACGCGTTGACCGCGGCGCATCCGAGCCTGCCGCTGCCGAGCCTTGTGGAAGTCACCAACACCGAGAACGGCGCAAGCGTGGTGGTGCGCGTGAACGACCGCGGGCCCTTCGTGCATGGGCGCGTGCTCGATGTCTCGCGCAGCGCCGCCGAAGCGCTCGGCTTCGCAACCGCCGGGCAGGCGCGCGTCGAAATCCGCTATCTGGGGCCAGCGCCCCGCTCGCTCGTGCGGGAGGAGGCGGCCGCCCTCGGCCCTGTCGGCGCGCCGCTCGCCGCGGCCCCGGCGCCGCGCCCGCCCAACGCGGCCTTCGTGGTTCAGGTCGGCGCCTTTTCCGATCCCGCCAACGCCGAGCGCGTCCGCGCCGATCTGGCCAACGCAGGCCCCGCATTCGTCGAGGCCGGCTGGGTAGGGGGCCGCCAGCTCCACCGGGTGCGGCTCGCGGCCGCCACGGACGCCGAGGCTGAACAGCTCCGCCAGCGCGTCGCCCGTCTCGGCTACCAGGACGCCATCGTCCAGCCCCGCTGACCCTGCCTTCCGCCGCGGCCTCAGGTCCGCCGCGCGTCTGTGCTAGACGAGCGCTGAAGACGGCGATTCTCGACGCGGGAGAGGGTTCATGAAGGCGCTTGGCGCGCTTGGTTTCTTGGCGGCGCTCTCCATGGTCGCGCCCGCGTCGGCGCAGACGGCGTTCGAGAGCGCCGCGCCCAACGCCGTGATCCTCGATGCGCAAACCGGCATCACGCTCTATTGCAGGGAGTGCGATGCGCCGGTGGCCCCGGCGTCGATGTCCAAGCTGATGACGATGCTGATAGTCGCTGAAGAACTGCAATCGGGCCGCATCAACGAGAACACCGAGTTCGTCGTCAGCGAACGCGTCTGGCGCGCGCACGGCGCCATGAGCGACAACTCGCACATGTTCCTCGCCGTCAACAGCCGGGTGCGCGTCGGCGATCTCGTGCGCGGCGCGATCATCGTATCCGCCAACGACGCCTGCGTGGTGCTCGCCGAAGGCATCGCCGGCAGCGAAGACGCTTTCGTCGCGCGGATGAACCGGCGCGCGCGCGAACTTGGCCTGCGCACGGCGCGGTTTCGCAACGTCACCGGGCTCGACGATCCCGATCAGGTCATCAGCGTGCGCGATCTTGCGCGGCTGGCGCGCCACATGATCGCCGCCTATCCCGATCTCTACCGTCTCTATTCGCAGCGCGACTTCACCTACAACAACCGCACCCAGCCCAACCGCAATCCGCTGCTCGGCGCCTTCGAAGGCGCCGATGGCGTCAAGACCGGGCACACGGCCGCATCCGGCTATGGATTGATCGGCTCCGCGGTGCGTGACGGGCAGCGCCGCATCGTGGCGTTTCGCGGCATGGCGACCATGGCCGCGCGCGCGACGGAAGCCGAACGCCTGTTGCGCGCGGCGTTCTACGACTTCCAGATCCAGTCGCTCTATCCGGCGAACGCGGAGGTGGCGCAGGCGGACGTGTGGCTGGGCGGGCGGGCCACGGTGCCGCTGGTGACGCGCGCGCCGATCGCCATCGGCCTCGGCGTCGGCCAGCGCGAGGGCTTGAGCGCCCGCGTCGTCTACCAGCGCCCGATCCCCGCGCCGATCGCGGAAGGCGATGAACTCGGCCGCCTCGTGATCGAAGGGCCGCACTTTGCGCGCCGCGAATATCCGCTCTATGCCGGACGCCGGATCGGGCGCGCCAACTGGTTCGCCCGCGCCTGGGCGGGACTTGGCGACCTGTTCGGCGGCGGTCAGTGAAGAGGACAATTGAGCGGGAAGTTCATCACCCTGGAAGGCGGCGAGGGCGCGGGCAAATCGACATTGGCGCGCGCGCTCGCTGAACGTTTGGAGGCGGCGGGCGTGCAGACGACGCTGACGCGCGAGCCGGGCGGCTCGCCGGGCGCCGACGCCATCCGCGCGCTCTTCGTGCGCGGCGATGCTGAGAAATTCGCGCCGCTCACCGATGCGCTGCTGATCGCGGCGGCGCGCGCCGATCACATCGCGCACACGATCGCACCGGCGCGCGCGGCGGGGCGCTGGGTGATCTGCGATCGCTTCACCGATTCCACGCACGCGTATCAGGGCGCCGGGCGCGGCGTGGACATGGCCGTGCTGACGACGCTCGACGCCCTGATCGATGCGCCCAAACCCGATCTCACCTTGGTGCTCGACGTCGATCCGAAAGCCGGCGTCCGCCGCTCCAAAGGCGCGCACAGCGGCGAGGACCGCTTTGAGCGCATGGACCTCTCCTTTCACCAAACCGTCCGCGCCGCGTTTCTCGGGATCGCCCGCGACGAACCGGACCGCTGCGTTGTGATCGATGCGGCGCTGGATAAGGACGCCGTGCGCGCTGCAGCGCTCGACGCGATCGCGTCGCGGCTTGGCGTACACGCATGACCGCGGCCGAGACTTTCACCTTCGTCGGCCATGACGCGGCGGAGCGCGAACTCGCCGGCGCCATCGACAGCGGTCGTTTTCATCATGCGTGGCTGATCAACGGCCCGCGCGGCGTCGGCAAGGCGACGCTGGCGTTCCGCGCCGCGCGCGCGGCTCTTGGCGCACGCCGCATCGGGCCGCGCCCGCTGGACGCTGCGCCCGACGACATCGTCGCCAGGCAGATCGCGGCGCAGGCGCATCCGGACTTTTTTCTTTTGCAGCGCGGCCTCAACGAGCGCGGCAAACTCCGCCGCGAGATCACGGCCGAGGATGCGCGCAGCGTCGGCGCCTTCTTCACGATGGGCTCGGCCTCCGGCGGATTGCGCGTGGCGATCATCGACTCCGTCGACGACCTCAATCGCCACGCGGCGAATGCGATCCTCAAGACGCTGGAAGAACCGCCGCCGCGCACCCTGTTGCTGCTTGTCTGTCATGCGCCCGGCGCGATCCTGCCCACGATCCGCTCACGCTGCCGCAGGCTCACCCTGCGCCCATTGCACGACGCCGAGATGGCGCAACTCGGCGATTTCGATGCGCCGACGCGCACGCTCGCGGCCGGCCGCCCTGGGCGCGCGTTGACGCTGGAAGCGGAGCCGGGCTTTGCCAGCGCGGTCGTCGACGCCCTGGGCCGGCTGGAAAAGAACGGCGGCGCAGCGCTTCTCGCCCTTGCCGGCGGCGGCGACCGCGCCGAACGGCTCTCGTTTGTGCTCGACGCACTGGAGGATTGGCTGCACGCGGCCGCCGTCCGCGGCGATCCGCGCGCAAACGCATACGCCGCGCTTTACAGCGAACTGGAGGCGCTGCGCGCGCAGGCGGACGGCCTCGACCTCGATCCCGGCCATGCGCTGGCGCGCGCGGCGTTGCTGTTTGATCGCGCCGCGGCCGCGCCCACATGAGCACCATGCTCATCGACAGCCACGTGAACCTGCATCACGAGAAGTTCGACGCCGACCGGAGCGAGGTGATCGCCGCTGCGCGCGCGGCCGGCGTCGGCGTGATGATCACGATCTGCGACCGGATCGAGAACGTCCCGCACGTGCTGGCGATCGCGGAGCGCGACCCCGACATCTACGCAACGATCGGCGCGCATCCCCACTACGCCAAGGATCACCTTTGGCTGACGCCTGAGCGTCTGATCCAGGATGCGAAGCAGAACCGCGCCAAGGTCGTCGGCATCGGCGAGACCGGGCTCGACCTGCACTACGGCTTCAGCGCGCTCGACGATCAGGAGCGCGTCTTCCGCGCCCACATCGAAGCCGCGCGCACGCTCGATCTGCCGCTCATCGTGCACACGCGCGCGGCCGACGACCGCACCGGCGACATTCTCGAAGAAGAGCACGCCAAGGGCGCTTTTCCGCTGCTGATGCATTGCTACACCAGCGGCGCGGATCTGGCGCGGCGCGCCGTAGCGCTCGGCGGCTACATCTCGTTTTCCGGCATCATGACGTTCAAGAACGCAGCCGATGTCCGCGCGATTGCGGCAGAGACGCCGCTTGACCGCGTCATCCTGGAAACCGATTGCCCCTACCTCGCGCCTGTGCCGTTTCGAGGCAGGCGCTGCGAACCGGCGATGGTGGCGGAGGTCTACCGCTTCTTCTGCGCCGAGAGGGGGATCGACACGGAGGAGGGGGCAGCGATCGTCGCGGACAATGTGCACCGCCTCTTCCGCGCCATTCCAAGGGCCGCGTGATGGGCGCGATCCGCGTCACGATTCTCGGCTGCGGCTCCTCCGGCGGCGTGCCCCGCACGAATGGCGATTGGGGCGCATGCGATCCGGGCGAACCGCGGAACAAACGCACACGGTGCGGATTGCTGCTGCAGCGCTGGCATGGCGCGCCCGGCGACGCGGCCGACGCCACCAGCGTCCTGATCGACACCGCGCCCGATCTGCGCGAACAGATGATCGCCGCCGGGGTCCGTCGCCTCGACGCTGTGGTCTACACCCACGATCACGCCGACCAGGCGCACGGCATCGACGATGTCCGCGCGTTCGTTCTGGCGCAGCGCAAACGCATGCCCGTGTGGATGGACGCACCCACGCGCGCCACGCTGACGCGCCGGTTTGCGTATTGCTTCTATGGCGAAGGCGGCTATCCGCCGATCCTTGAGGACGCCGGCGCGATCAGGCCGCGCGAAACGTTTCGCATCGACGGCCCGGGCGGCGCGGTGTCGTTGACGCCGCTGCTGCAGGACCATGGCTTGTCGCAATCGCTGGCGTTCCGCTTCGGCGCCGGCGCGTATTCCAACGACCTGGTCGCGATGCCGGAGGAAACCTTCGCCGGTCTCGCCGGCCTCGACCTCTGGATCGTCGACGCGCTCCGCTACACGCCGCATCCGACCCACGCCCATCTTGAGCGTACGTTGTCCTGGATCGACCGGCTCAAACCGCGCCGCGCGATCCTGACGAACATGCACATCGATATGGACTACCGACGCCTGGCCGCGGACCTGCCGGCGGGCGTCGAACCAGCGTATGACGGCCTGCAGATCGATCTCGAGGATTAGCCGGGAGTTTGGACTTCATGGCGCGAGTCAGCGGATGCTCGCTTCCGACGGCCTCGACGGCCCGCCCCTCAAGGGTCACCGTATTGGCGACGTTACACTTGACAGCCCCAGCCCCAATATCTAGATTGGAGGCATGGCGAAATCTGTTCTCTCTGCCCCTCATTTCCAAGACGAAGACGCTGCCTTTGAGTACGTCGAAGCGCGCCTTTGGCCGAACGGCGCGGTCTGCCACCATTGCGGCGCGACTGGCGAGAAAATCGGCCGGCTAACCGGCAAGACCGCCCGCGCCGGTCTGCGCAAGTGCTACGCCTGCCGCAAGACGTTCACCGTCCGCATGGGAACAATCTTCGAGTCGTCGCATCTGCCGCTGCGCTTTTGGCTCCAGGCCATCCACCTGATCTGCTCAAGCAAGAAGGGCATTTCGACCCGCCAAATCCAACGCTTGTTCAAGTGCAGCATGAAGACGGCGTGGCATCTCATGCACCGCATTCGCTTCGGAATGGAGCCCGCGCCCGGCAGCCCGATGATGGGCGGCGCCGGCCAGCGAGTTGAGGCTGACGAAACGTTTCTGACGAACTCGCCCAAGACGGAGAAGCGCCAAGGCTATCAGCATAAGATCGCGGTGCTGACGGTTGCGGAGCGCGGCGGTCGCCAGCGTTCCGTCATGCTCGAACGTTCTCCCGCGCGTCGTGAAATCGGCAGCTTCATCCGCGAGAACGTCGACCCGGAATCCATACTTGTGACCGATGGCGCGCAGTATTATCGCGCCATCCTTGTGAACCACGAGACGGTCGATCACAGCAAAGACGAGTGGGTGCGGGGCGACGCGCATGTAAACACGCTAGAGGGCTGGTTCAGCGTGCTGAAAAGAGGGCTGATCGGCACGTATCAGAACGTGAAGGAGAAACACCTTCATCGGTATCTGACCGAGTTCGATTTCCGCCAGAACAACCGCGAACGCCTTGGCGTTGACGATGAGCAGCGCGCTGAGATCGCCCTTGCTGGCTTCAAGGGTCGCCGCCTCAGCTATACAGCACCTGGTAAACTCGACGCGGGCGCCAACTAGGACCAAGCCCCGCAAACGGCGCGCGAAACGCAAGAAGAATTCTGAAGACCCTGGCGATTCCGCCTAAACAAGGGATGTGGTATAGTCTTTCGATGGCGAAGCCTAAGGACCCCGCGTCTAGGCGCGTAGTGATCACCGTAGAACCTACGGAGGCGCACGGCGGAAAGCCGCGTGTTGAAGAGGTCATGCAGCAGGTCTTGGACTTCCTGCGCGTTGCGGAGGACGCCAAAGCACATCTCGGTTGGTCAGGTTTCGACTTTGATTGGCGGCTGGAAAAAGCGTCCACGAACTCGCCATTTAGCCTCACGGCTATCGCCGAGCCAGTCGCCGACATTCCTGTCGCGTCTATTGTAGCCCATGTCGATGAAGTCGAGCGCGTAGCGGTTGGGGCCTTTAAGGACCTTGCGCGCGGCCTGCCGATGCCATCCTGGCTTTCGCAGGACGGAGCCGCGTCGCTCGCTCAATTGCACCGGCGTGCGCTGAACGGCATCCGAACAACCCGATTTGATTTCGGCGGCGCCGTAGGCAGGATTGAGGTTGCCGCAGAGCAAGCCACGAACGCACTCTCCGTGTTGGAGCGCGCAACAGCAACAGCGCCAGAACAGTTCCCGTACCGCGTCGCTCACGGCGAAATCGATGGCCGAATGGTCTCGGTGGCTAGGTGGCGCAACTACCCAGCTATCCAAATAACCAACGCAGCGTACGGACTCATCTGGTGCGTTCTGACTGAGCGGCAAATGGAGCAGTTTGGAGGCGAGCAGACTCTTTCGGATGTGTGGCGCGGACGGCGAGTAAGCGTTCCAGGTCGGATTTACTATGGGCAGAACGGCAAACCAACGCGGATCGAAGCTATCGATATTCGCGCGAAGGAAGTTCCTGAGGTGCAGATCGAAGACGTGCTAGACGCGGACTTCACTGGCGGCTTGAGCCCGGTCGAGTACCTGGACAAATTGCACGAGGGCCGTCTTGGCTAGGCGCGTCTATTGGGACTCGTGTTGTTTCCTCGGGCTCATCAATCCCACCGAAGCGAAGCACGCCGACTGCATGGCGGTGTGGAGGGAAGCAACGCAACGCAAAACGACAATCATTACGTCCTACTGGACCTTTGCTGAGGTCTTCAAAGCCAAATGCGAGGGCACCGCCAAGCCACTGGATGAGCAGGGAGACGCAAAGATTGAGGCGCTACTTCTTCAGCGCTGGATTGAGCCCGTCCTCGTGGATGAGCGGATTGGCACATACGCACGACGTCTGATGCGACTGCACCCGGAGTGCAAGAAACCAACCGATGCAGTGCATCTCGCCAGCGCCTTGGTGGTTGGGCCAGATGAAATGCATACCTACGACGGTTCAGATTTGTTACATTTGGACGGAAAAATTCTAGCCGTGAACACGCGCCCTTTGGTTATCTGCACGGCGCGGCCTACCCCTCCGCCACCGCCGCCTCCGGCGCCGTTGTTGGACGAATTGGAAAAGGACGAGGGCAAAGAAAAAGACGCCACCTGACTAGCAAATCGGATTACCGTCCAGGCGCATGCCTAAGAAGGAAGTCTCAGCCCAGAAGTCGACCGCGAAGCGGGGACGCAAGCAGGCACCGCGCGGCAAGACCGATCCAGAACAGCACGAGCGATTTTTGGAGACCGCGATGGAGGCGGACGCCAGCGACGATCCGAAGGCGTTCGACCGCGCGTTTGAGCGGATCGCCAAATCACCTAAGGAATGACGGCAAGCACCGGAATGACCAGTAATTGTGGATGGGGCGGCCAAGTGTAACGTCCCGACCGTATTTCCCATAATCTATCTTATGCGAGAAACCGATGGATGCGCGTAAGGCCCTGAATAGCCAGGGAAATCACTCCGCAGTCGAGCAAGAGGCGCGCACCGCCCGCGCGGTGGCCGATCTCCTGGCGCTGATGGCCAAGCTGCGCGACCCGGACGGCGGTTGCCCATGGGACCTTGAACAGACGTTCGCGACCATTGCGCCGTACACGATCGAAGAAGCCTATGAGGTGGCCGATGCGATCCAGCGCGGCGCGATGGGCGATCTCAAGGAGGAGCTGGGCGACCTCCTCTTCCAGGTCGTCTTTCACGCGCGCATGGCCGAGGAGGCCGGCCAGTTCGATTTCACCGAGGTCGCCGAGACGCTGACCGCGAAGATGAAGCGGCGCCACCCGCACGTCTTCCTCGCCGCCGACAATCGCAGCGCCGCCGAGCAGACCCGCGCCTGGGAAGATCAGAAGGCCGCGGAACGCGCCGCAAAGCGCACCGGGCTTCTCGACGATGTGCCGATGGCGCTGCCGGCGCTCCAGCGCGCGGAGAAGCTCACAAAGCGCGCCGCGCGGATCGGCTTCGATTGGCCGACCCCCGAAGCCGTTCTTGAGAAGCTCGACGAAGAACTCGGCGAGGTCGCCGACGCCCGCGCCGAGGGCGACAAGGCAGCCATCGCGGAAGAGATCGGCGACGCCCTCTTCGTCATGGCCAACCTCGCCCGGAAGCTCGACGTCGATCCCGAGGAGGCGTTGCGCCAGGCCAATGCGAAGTTCGTGCGCCGCTTCGGCCATATCGAGCGCCGCCTGGCCGAAACCGGCCGCACAGGGCCTCAGCCGCTCGATGAGCTCGAGGCGTTGTGGCAGGCGGCCAAGCGCGCGGAAAAATCCTAGAGCAACATCCGACCTACTGGAATCGCTTTGCGATTCCGAGGTCGGATAAAGTTGCTCTCTATTCAAATGTGTAGAGCATCTTTTTCCGACCATTCGATCGCGGGGGCGATCGCGTATGGTCGGAAGATGCTCTAGCGCCCTCCCCTTCGGCCGATCCGGCTCGCCTGCAGGGCGAGCACGCCAGCGACAAAGTTATGCACGCCGGCGCCGCGCATTCCGTCACGCATCTTGCTAGGTTCGGCCGATGTTGAGGCATGCGAGCCGACGGGGCTCGTGCGCGTCGGCCGGGGAATGGTCCGTTGGGCGCCAAACGGCTGGCCTATATCGAGACGATGCGGGGGCTTGCCTGCCTTCTGCTGGTGTCTTGGCACATTGTCGGCGAACGGCCGACCGACGGCCTGCACCTCGCGCTCGACCACCCCTTGCACCAGGTGGGCGAGTTCTTCCTCCCGCTCCGGATGCCGCTGTTTTCGTTTATCTCGGGCTTTGTCTTCGCAGCGGCGATGGCGGAATGGGGCGCCGCGCGCGGCGTGATCGCGACCAAGGCGCGCCGCCTGTTGCTGCCGCTCGTGTGCGTCGGGACGCTGCACTTCCTGCTGCGTTCCGCCGCCTACGGTCATGACCTGCACAACATCTGGAAGGTGTATCTTACCGGATACGAACACTTCTGGTTCCTCCAGGCGACTTTCCTGATCATGGCCGCCCTGACGATCGCCAACGTCGCCATGGGCGGGCGCGCTCTCGCCGCGGCGCTTGTGTGCATGGCGATCGCGGTCCCGCTCTATCCGATCGAAATGAACCTCGATCCGAACTGGTTCTCGATCACCAAGGTCTTCTATCTGGCGCCGTTCTTCCTGCTTGGGCAGATTTTCCGGACCGCGCAGGTGGAGCAGCGCATCGAGGCGCTTGGCCCGCGGCGCATGTGGCTTCTGCTGGGAACCGGCGCCCTGATCATAGGGCTCGTCGCGCTGCGCGAGACCGGGGCGCTCGGGCGCGGCTTCGCGCTGCACTCCGCGCCGATGCTGCTCTTGTCCCTCTCGCTGTGCACGTTCTTCTTTGCGCTGCGCTGGCGGAACAGCTGGCTCGCGATGATCGGTCCGTATTCCTACGCGATCTATCTGTTCCACGTCATGTTCACCGCGGGGTTCCGGTTCTTCGAAGTGAACGTCGTCCACGAACAATCCCCCTACGTGATCTGGGCGCTCAGCATGATCGTGGGCGTGGCCGGGCCCATCATCGTGGCTCTAGCGCTCAAACGCGCGCCGCCTGTGCTGGAGACGATGCTTCTGGGCGTGCGCTATGCGCGCCGTCCCCCGCCGGTGGTTTCCGCGCCTGGAACCGCGCGTGCGCCTGAACATTGAAGCCGATACATGCTAGTCGATGGTGAGTCGGCGCCGCGCCGCTCAAACCGCGATGATCAGAACTGCACTCGTCCATACCAAGTCGCGGGAAAGCGTTCTCGCCGCAGCGCGAAAGATCGGCCTGGAATGCCGGTTCCATCCGTATTCCGCCAGCCATCTGGAGCGCCTGAAGCAGCCGGCGCTGCTCATCTTCGACACCGACGCGGTCGAGCATCTGACGCCGGCGCTGCTGCAGGCGCTGCGCCGCGATCACGTCACGGGCGTGCGTCATTCACCGGCGCTGGCGTTGTGCAGAACGCGCAGTGAAGCGGGCGCATGGCGCGACGCCGGCGCCGTTGCGGCGTTGCGCAGCTCCACCGCAGAGACGCTTGCACGCGCGATGCGCGAAGCGCTCGCCGGCGCCGACGATTGGGTGACAAGCAAAGCCTATGTCGGCCCAAGCCGCCGCAAACGCGCGCCGATCCTCAAGCTGCGCACCCGCCGCGCGGGCGATTACGCCGCCAAGGCGCGCGCAGGCGCCGGCGCCGCGCCCACCGCCTCTCTCGGCGTAATCGCGCGCCGCCTGCATCTGGGGGCTGCGCTGCTTTCCGGGTCGTCGCTGGAGAACCGGCAGGCGTTCCTGGCGCTCGCCCAGGAGCTTGCACGCGCGATCGTGTTGCAGCACCGGCCCGATCTCGCGATGCTGGCCCGCGCGATCCAGGACCAGGCGCAGCTGTTCTTGAAGGACGAGCAACGCTCGACCGCGATCCTCGATGCGCTGGTCGCTGAATTGGCGCAAAAGCTCTGATCGCTATTCCGCCGCCAGCGTCTCGGGCGAAGCGATCAGCGCCGGGTCGAGCCGCGCGGCGTCGTCGCCGGCGAGTTCCGCCGTCAGCGCGATGCGCCCGTCAGCGAGCACGCGCTCGTCCGTGATCCGCCCGCGCGCCGCGATCCATGCGCGCGTCTTTCCGTCGGCGGGATCGAGGATCAGGTCAACCAGGCGTGCGGCGCCGAACGCGGCGCGATCGACCGCGTCAAGGAGGGCGTCCACCCCCTCCCCCGTCAGCGCCGAAACCGGAAGAGGGGTCTCGCCGCCCTGTTTGGCTGCGCGCGCGAGGCGGCCCGCCCGACGCTCCGGATCCAGACGATCGATCTTGTTCCACGCTTCCAGCATCGGCGGCAGCGCGCGTCCGCCGCTCTCCGCGGCGACTTGCGCCAGCACCGCAAGCACGTCGGCGCGCTGCGCTTCCGTCTCCGGATGCGCGATATCGCGCACATGCACCAGGAGGTCTGCCTCCATCACCGCCTCGAGCGTCGCGCGGAAAGCGGCGATCAGTTCGGTCGGGAGATCGGTGATGAACCCGACGGTGTCAGCGACAATGACAGTGCGTCCGCTCGGCAGCGCGATCAGGCGCGCTGTGGGATCGAGCGTCGCGAACGGCATGTCCTTGGCCAAAACGTCGGCGCTGGAGATGCGGTTGAAGAGGCTCGACTTGCCGGCGTTGGTGTAGCCCACCAGGACCACGGCGGGGTATCCCGCGCGCGCGCGGGCGCGCCGCTGCAGCGCGCGCGTGCGCCGCACGTCCTCCAGCTCCCGCTTCAGTCTGATGATGCGCGCCGCGATCTGACGCCGGTCGAGTTCGATCTGCGTTTCGCCGGGGCCGCCGGTTTTTCCGAGGCCGCCGCGCTGGCGCTCCAGGTGCGTCCACGTGCGCACCAACCGCGATCGTTCATAGGCCAGGCGCGCCAGCTCCACTTGCAGCCGGCCTTCGCGCGTCCGCGCGCGGCGCGCGAATATCTCCAGGATGAGCCCGGTGCGATCAACCACCTTTGCGGCCAGCGCGTTCTCAAGATTCCGCTGTTGCACGGGCGAGAGCGCCGCGTCGATCACGATGACGTCCGCGGATGCGGCGCCCGCTTGCTCCTTCAGCGCGGCGACGCGCCCTTCGCCGAGATAGGTGGCGGGATTGAGCGCGCGCAGGCGCACGACGGCGGCGTCGGCGACGGCGAGATCGAGCGCTTCGGCGAGGCCCTTGGCTTCCTCCAGGCGGAGGTCGGGGTCGCGCGCTGGCGGCGCGCCGCTCGCCGCCAGCGGCAGGACGACGATCGCCGTCTGGCGTTCGTCTCGGCGTACGCCGGGTTCAGTCCTCACCCTCTTCGCTTCCGCCTCCCTCAAACAATTGGAGGGTTCCAGACGGCATCACCGTCGATATCGCATGCTTATAGACAAGTTGAACTTGGCCGTCCCGCCGAAGAAGCACGCAAAAATTGTCAAACCACGTGATGACGCCCTGTAGCTTTACGCCATTGACCAAGAAGATCGTCAGCGGCGTGCGCTGTTTGCGCACCGCGTTGAGGAACGTATCTTGGAGATTCTGCTTCCGGTCCGTTTGATTTGTTGTCTTTGTCATATCGGATTATCCGTTCTTGTTATCAGGCGCTCCGCACGAGAGATGACGGAGCGGCAGGGCTATACCGCGACCGGCGCAGCCGGCCAACACCCCGCCGCGATCAGCGTCCGCTGGGCGCTTTGGCGCCCTCCCGATACGCAGCCTCTAGATACGCCGCCCGCAGCGCGCGCGCGACCGGCCCTGGCGCGCCGTCGCCGATCGTGTGCGCGTCGATGCGGACCACGGCGAGCGCGCCCGCGGTCGCGGACGTGATGAACGCCTCGCGCGCGGCGAGCGCTTCCTCGATCGTGAAGCTGCGTTCTTCCACACGCATCTGGCGCTCGGCGGCGATCTTAAGGATCGCAGCGCGCGTGACGCCGCGCAGGATGTTTTCGCGCTCGGGCGCTGTGCGGATGACGCCGCCGGAATCGACGATCCACGCGTTGGAGGCGCAGGCTTCGGTGACGACGCCGTCGCGCACCAGCCATGCCTCGAACGCACCGCTCTCCTTGGCCTGTTGGCGCGCCAGCGCGTTGGGCAGCAATCCAGTCGTTTTGATATCGCAACGACTCCACCGGATGTCCGGCGCGGTGATCACGGCCACGCCCTTCTCCGCGCGTGCGTCGAGCCCGCGCCGATCCATGCGCGACGCGGTCACGATCATCGTCGGGGCGACGGCGGGATCTGGAAAGGCATGGTCGCGCCGCGCCGCGCCGCGCGAAATCTGCAGGTAGACGAGGCCGTCCCGCACCCGATTGCGCCGCGCGACTTCGCAGAGCACATGGCGCAGCGCCGCCTCGCCCATCGGCGCGGCGATCCGCAATTCCCCGAGCGACCGCTTCAGCCGCGCAAAGTGACCGGCCTCATCGGCGAAGCGCCCGTCGCGCAGCCCCCAGACTTCGTAGATCGAGTCCGCAAACTGGACGGCGCGATCTTCGATCGAAATCCCGGCCTGCGCGCGCGGCACATAGGCGCCGTTCACATACGCGACCCGGCCGCTCATTCGACCTCGACGCCGCCGCGGCCCGGCGCATCCACACCAAGCGACTTGAGCTTGCGGTGCAGCGCCGAGCGCTCCATGCCGATGAACGCCGCCGTGCGCGAGATGTTGCCGCCGAAGCGCGTGATCTGGACGTTCAGGTATTCGCGCTCGAAGCGCTCGCGCGCGTCGCGCAGCGGCATGCCGATCACCTCCTGCAGGCCTGAGTGCTGGGAAAATGCAGCGCTCGGCCAGGCCTCTGGCGGCAGCGCGTCGACGGTGACCGGCGTCGTGGCGTCGCCCGGCGCGAGGATGAGGATGCGCTCCACAACGTTGCGCAGCTGGCGCACGTTGCCCGGCCAATCCGCCGCCTGCAGCGCAGCCATCGCGTCTTCCCCGATCGACCGCGGCGAGAGCCCGCTCATATCCGCAAGGCGCTGCACATAATAGGCGGCGAGTTCGGGGATGTCCTCGCGCCGCTCGGCAAGGCTCGGCACCCGCAGCGGCATCACATTGAGCCGATGGAAGAGATCTTCGCGGAAGCGCCCCTGCTCGATGTCCCCGCGCAGGTCGCGCGAGGAGGAGGAGACGACGCGCACGTTGACCTGCACATCGGCCGACCCGCCGAGGCGGCGGAAGCGCTGATCCACGAGCACGCGGAGAATCTTCGCCTGCGTCTCCGGCGGCATGTCGCCGACTTCGTCGAGGAAGAGCGTGCCGGTGTGCGCCTGTTCGAACACGCCGATCTTGCGCGGCTGCCCGTCGGGGCCTTCCTCGCCGAAAATCTCACTTTCCATGCGCTCCGGCGCGATGGAGGCCGCGTTGATCGCCACGAACGGCCCTGCGCCCCGCGCGCTGCGCTCATGTAGCAGCCGCGCGACCAGCTCCTTGCCGGCGCCGGCCGGTCCGGTGATGAGCACGCGCGAATTGGTCTGCGCGATCTTGTCGATGGCGCCGCGCAATTGCTGGATCACCGGCGAAGAGCCGATCAGGTCCGCAGACGCGACCGCGCCGCGCCGCAGCGCCGCGTTCTCGCGTTTCAGCCGCGCATTCTCCAGCGCGCGCTGGATAACCACCAGGAGGCGGTCCGCCGTGAACGGCTTCTCGATGAAATCGTACGCGCCCTTGCGGATTGCGCCGACCGCCGTTTCGATCGTGCCGACGCCGGAGATCACGATGATCGGCAGATCCAGATCGATCTCCTTCATCACGCTCAGCACTTCGAGCCCGTCGAGACGGCTGCCCTGCAGCCACACGTCCAGGATCACGAGAGCAGGCCGGCGCTGACGCACCGCCTCGATCGCTTCATCGCCGTCGCGCGCGGTGCGCACCTGGTGGCCGTCGTCCTGCAAGATGCCGGAGATCAGCTCGCGGATATCGGCTTCATCGTCGATCACAAGAATGTCGGACGACATCATGCGGCTCCTTGTTCGATGGTGATCTGCGCCTCGTCGGGCGCTTCGCTGCGTTTGGGGAGGATGAAGCGCACGAGCGCCCCGGGCGGATTGGGCGCGTCCGCCAGTTCGATCAGCCCGCCATGGTCCTCCACGACGCGCGAGACGATGGCGAGCCCGAGGCCGGTGCCTTTCGCGCGCGTGGTGATGTACGGCTCCAACAGCCGCGCGCGATCATGGACAGGGAAGCCCATGCCGTTGTCGATCACTTCGAACACGACCCCGGTCTCGGCGTCGGTGAGGCGCAGGATCACCCAGCCGTCCTTGGGTTCGCCGTCGCGTGCGCGGCGCGCCAGCACGCTCTCGGCCGCGTTCTTCAGGAGATTGAGCAGCGCCTGCGCGATCAACCGCTCGTCGCAGACGATCCCGATCGGCGCATCGGCGCCTTCGGCTTCGAACCGTACATCGGGCTCCGCCAGGCGCAGCGAGAAGACCGCCGCCTTGGCGATCTCGCTCATATCGGCGAACGCCATGCGCGGCGCCGGCATGCGCGCGAGTTCGTTGAACTCTTCCACCATGCGCCCGATGTCGGCGACCTGGCGCTGGATCGTGTCGATGCAGCGCTTGAACGTCTCCGGATCGGATTGGATCTCGCCGCCATATTTGCGTTGAAGCCGCTCCGCGGAGAGCTGGATCGGCGTCAGCGGATTGCGGATTTCGTGCGCGATGCGCCGCGCGACATCTTTCCACGCCTCCTGGCGCTGCGCCGCGATCTCCTTGCTCACGTCATCGAACGTCAGCACCACGCCGCCTTCGGCCACGGGGTTCATCCGCACGCTGAGCTGCGCGGGGCCGCTCTCGTTGCTCATGTCGATCCGCACCGGCGGCGTTTCCGCCTGCGGCGTCGGCTGATTGAGCAGCTCCGCGAATTCCGGGACGACGTCGATCAACCGCCGGCCTTCGAGCGCGCCGCCTTCAAGGCCCAGAAGCTGCGACGCCGAGCGGTTCGCGGACGTGATGCGCCCGTCGCGGTCAAGCCCGATGACGCCTGCCGACACCCCGCCCAGGACCGCCTGCGTGAAGCGCGTGCGCGCCTCCGCCTCGCGCTGCGCGCTGACGAGATCGGCGCGCTGTGATTCAAGCTGCGCCGTCATCTGGTTGAACGCAACGCCGAGCGCATCGACCTCGTCGGTGTCAGTCTTGACGTCGACGCGCGCGCCGAGATCGCCTTGCGCCACGCGCCGCGCCGCGCCAGCAAGGCGCCCGATCGGATCGGAGATGCGGCTGGCGAACGAGAGCCCGAGCCACACCGCGCCGAGCAGCACCAGCACCGCCGTCGCGAAATAGGAGAGCGCAAACAAGTTCTGGATGGTGCGCCGGCTGCCCTCAGCCTCGCGATAGGCGTCCACCCCGTCCGAGAACTCACGCATGCTGTTGAGCAGCTGCGGATCGACCGGCCGCGCGACATAGAGATACGCGTTCTCATAGCCGTCGAGCCGCGCGAGCGCGCGGATCATGCTGGTGCGCTCGTTCAGGCGGTCGGAGATTTCGCCGGAATCAGCCTCGGCGAAGGCGTCCGACGTCGGCGGCGAATAGGCCGGCGCCTGATCGCTTTCGGCGCGCGCCAGGATCTCGCCCTCCCGGTCGATGACATAGGCCGCGACCATGAACCGGCCTTCCGCCTGCTGCGCGAGATAGCGCCCGTAGGTCTCCGGCGCCGATCGCAGCCCCTCCGCCGCCAGGTTCAGATCGTTCGCCATCAGACGCACCGATTCCGCGATGTCGGTGCGCACGGTGTCGACCATGTAGGCGCCGACGCCGGCGCCGCGCTCCACCACGGTCCGCACGCGCGCGGAGAACCAATTCTCCAGCCCCTGCGTCAGCGCCGCGCCCATGAAGAGCGCCACGATCACCGCCGGCGCCATCGCTGCGAGCGAAAACATGGCCACGAACTTCAGGTGCAGCCGGGCGCCGGGAATGGCGCCCGCATGGCCCCGCGCAATGCGGACAATGCGGTGGACGATGATCGCCACGAGCACCACGGAAATGACGAGGCTCGCGCCAAGGAAAGCGAAGAGCGCAGGGCTGCCCGGATCGCCCAGCCCGCCGCCGGACACCGCCGTGAACGTCACCAGACCCGTGAGCACCGCTGCGACCGCAAACCCGATCGCAAAGCCGATCGCGCCTTTCGAGCGCCGCTTCAGCGCAGGCGCGTCCGCCGGGAGGGCGGCGCCGGTCGCGATCGGGGCTGATGTCATCCGGCGGGCGAAGCCTTAACGATTGACGCAAGGTTGTGGCGAGAGCGCCACAGGTGTGGCGCCCCGGACGCGATCCGTCAATCCGAAGCTTCAGTAATGTTGCGGGCACAAAGTGCTTGTTAGACAGAGGCTTGCGCGCGTTCCTCTAATCGGCGGCGGTGCGGACGCCCAGCACCTGTATCTTTTTTCGCAGCGTGTTCCGGTTAATCCCGAGCAGGCTGGCGGCCTTCACCTGGTTGCCCTTGGTCGCCTGCAGCGCGAGCCGGATCAAGGGCCGCTCCACATCCGCCAACACCTGTTCGTAGAGGTCCCCGGATTCAAGCGCCTCGGAGCCGACCGTGAACAGCGGCCGCAGCCGGCGCAGCGTCAGCTCCTCGAAGCTCTCGTCCGCGGCCGCGTCATCGCGGGCCACCGCGCGATCCGCACGCAGCGCCGCCGCCACGTCTTGCGCGGTGATGACATTGGCTGGCGACAACGCCGCCAGCCGCCGCAAGAGATTGTCGAGCTCGCGCACATTGCCGGGCCAATCGTGCGCCTTCAGGACATCGACGGCGCCGGCCTCCAGCGTCTTCTCCGGACCGGCGTCGCGGCTGGCGCGAACGAGAAACGCGCGCGCGAGATCGCCGATGTCGTCCAGCCGCTCGCGCAATGGCGGAATGCGGATCGCAACGACGTTCAGCCGGTAGAAGAGATCGCCCCGGAACCCGCCCGCGCGCACCAGGCCGGCAAGACTGCGCTGCGCGCCGGCGATGATGCGCGGGCGAGGGCCCTGCCCTTCGCCATACGCCTGCAGCAATCCTGCGAGGCGGACCTGCGCCTCGCCCGGCGCCTCGTCGACATCCTCCAGGTAGAGCGCGCCGTCGCGCGCCTGGTCGCGCTTTCCTCCGGGTGCGGAGAATTCCTCCTCCAGCCGCCCCGCCGCGATTCCAGCGAGGTTGAGCGTGACGAACGGCGCCGCGCGCCGCCGCGAATGTTCGTGCAGCGCGCGCGCGACCCGGCTTTTGCCCGCGCCGCTTTCGCCCTCGATCAGCACGGTGAGATCGGCCCCCGCGACACGCGCCATGGTGCGGTAAACGTCCTGCATCGCGCGCGAGCGCCCGATCAGCGGCAGGCGCTCTTCCTGCTTGCCCTTGGCGAGGCTGACACGGCTCTTGGCGTCCGGCGCTTGCGACAGCGCCC
Organism: Alphaproteobacteria bacterium; assembly: GCA_016124255.1. Classification (GTDB taxonomy): domain Bacteria; phylum Pseudomonadota; class Alphaproteobacteria; order Caulobacterales; family Aquidulcibacteraceae; genus CADEEL01. Next base: position 21,508 of record WGOB01000035.1, read on the forward strand.
GCCGGATCGCGCTCATGAGATCGTCGAGATCGAACGGCTTGGGCAGATAATCATAGGCGCCGGCGCCGGCCGCCGAGAGCGCGGTCGTCACCGTCGATTGCGCGCTCATGACGATGATCGGCAGGCTCGGGCGCGCCGCGCGCAGCAACGGCAATTCGTCGAACACGTTTGAATCGCCCATGAACACATCGGACACGACGATGTCGCCTTCGCCTTCCTTCACCCATTTCGACAGCGTCTGCACGTTGCTCGTGGCGCGAACCTGGAAGCCCTCCTTGGTCAACGCCTGGGACAGCACGAAGCGCAACGAAGAGTCGTCGTCGGCCAAAAGCACGCTGGCGTTCATGCATCCTCCGTGGTGCGCGCAGGGGCGATGGGCAGAAGCGCCCGAAAGGCCGTCGCGCCAGGGGCGCTTTCGACCTCGATGCGCCCTTCGTGGCGCGCGATGATGTCGGCGGCGACCGTCAGCCCAAGCCCCATGCCTTTGGGCTTCGTGGTCGCGAACGGCTCGAACACGCGGTCGACGACGGCGGGATCGACGCCGGGGCCGTTGTCGGAAACGGTGATTTCAAGCTGCGCGCGGGACGCGCCGCCGTGGGCGGAGCGGATCCGCAGGCCCGGCAGGTAGCGCGTCGAAAAAATGATCTCGCCGCCGTCGCTGCAGAGCCGCGCGGCCTCCGCCGCGTTCTTGGCGATGTTCAGGAACGCCTGGATCAGCTGATCGAAATCGCCCTGAATCTCGGGAAGGCTTGGATCGTAGCGCTCGCGGATCGCGATGTCGGGAAAACTGGCGGCCACCACCTGGCGCACGCGTTCCAGAGTCTCGTGGATGTTGAGCGTCGCGAACGGGGCCGCAGCCGCCTGGCCGCGCGGGTCCATGCGCTCGGTGAGGCGCTGGATGCGATCGGCCTCCTCCACGATCAGCGCCGTGAGCGGCCCATGTTCCGCGCCTTCGCTCTTGGCGATCAGCTGCGCCGCCGCGCGGATGCCGGCGAGGGGATTGCGCACTTCGTGGGCGAGGGTGCGGACCGCGGCGCCATGGAGCGCGCTGGACCGCATCCGTCCCATCGGATGGATGACCACGCCGATATAGCCGCGGTCGCCGACCGGCGCGGCGGTGACCGCGGCGCGGCCGAGCAGGAACCCCGGCCCCGACAGGGACACGTCGAACTCCCCCACGGCCGCCTGCCCCAGGATCGCGCGCCGCACGATGGAGACAAGCGCGCCCTCCTCCCCGAACACTTCGGCGAGAAGTCTGCCCTGCAGACCGCGGCCTGCGGGCACAAGCAACTCCGCAGCGGCGGCGTTCACGAAGCGCACACGCTCGCTGCGGTCGACGCCGATCACCGCGGCCGGCAGCGAGTCCAGCCATTGGTCGGCGTCCGGCGGCGCCTGCGGCGGCGACGTTTTGCGGTGCGACACGGGCATTGATGCGTACTTTCCAGCGCCTACGGCCGCATCAAGCAGGCCTGGGACCTCGGCGCCGCAATTGAGGGTAAGGCGCCCAATGTTTAGGCGCCAGCGCCCGCTCCGCAGCGCAGCATGGGCAAGCCGCGCCGCCCGTTCTAGGAACAAGCCGCATGCGGATCGGGGCGATACTGGCGGCGGCGGGCCGCGGCGAGCGCGCGGGCGAGGGCCCGCCGAAGCAATATCGATTGCTTGCCGGACGGCCGGTGATCCGCTGGTCGCTCGAGGCGCTGGCGCGGCGCGCCGAAACCATCGTCGTCGTCGCCGATCCCGCGCACGCCGAAATGGCGGGCGCGGCTGCGGACACGGCTTATGTTCGGTGGGTCCCCGGCGGCGCCACCCGGACCGCATCGATCCGCGCCGGCCTGGCCGCCATCGCGGGCGTCGACACGGTCTTGATCCATGACGCGGCGCGGCCTGGTCTGACCGCCGCGCACATCGATGCGCTCACCGCAGCGCTCGCGCACGCGGATGGCGCCGCCCCCGCCCTCCCCCTCTCCGACGCGCTCAAGCGCACCGATGGGCAGGGGGGCGTGACCGGGGAGGCGCAGCGTGATGGCTTGATGCGCGTGCAGACGCCGCAGGCGTTCCGGTTCGCCGCAATCGCGGCGGCCTATGACCAGGCGCCGGCGGGGGCGGCTTTCGATGATGATCTCGCAGTGCTGCGCGCCGCCGGCGGGCGCGCGACGCTGATCCCCGGCGACTTGCGGCTCACCAAACTGACCTATCCGGAGGATTTCGCGGCGATGGAGGCGTTTCTGGGCGGCGGCATGATCAGCGTGACGGGCGCCGGGTTCGACGCCCACCGCTTTGGCGACGGCGATCACGTCACGCTGTGCGGCGTACGGATTGCGCATGACCGCGGCATGATCGGGCATTCCGACGCTGACGTCGGCTGGCACGCGATGACGGACGCGCTGCTGGGCGCGATCGGCGCCGGCGACATCGGGGCCCATTTCCCGCCAAGCGATCCGCAATGGCGCGGCGCCAAGTCTGAAATCTTCCTCGCCCACGCCGCGCGCCTCGTTCGTGAGGCCGGCGGGCGCATCGTGCACGTCGACGTCACGCTGATCTGCGAGCGCCCGAAGATCGGCCCGCATCGCGAAGCGATGCGCGTACGAACCGCCGAGGTTCTGCAGCTGCCGCTGGACCGCGTCAGCGTGAAAGCCACGACGACAGAGCGGATGGGTTTCACCGGCCGCGGCGAGGGGCTCGCCGCGCAGGCGACCGCGACCGTTGAAGTGCCGCGCTGAGGACCGCGGGCTTCCAGCCCGCATGACCACCACGCGGTCGCGAAAAGGTCAGGCTGGAAGCCCGCGGCCCGAGGTCACTCGTCCGCGCTGCCGCCTGTGAGGTTGGCCCAGAGCGCGCGCGGGAGATTGATGTAGTCGTCCGTCCACGGACGGCCTGGCGGCGCCGGGATTTGCGTCCACCCGCCTTCCATCGCGCGCAGCCACGCTTCGTTTTCCGGATGGGTGAGCGCCATCGCGCTCGCCGGCAGCCCGCCGAAACGGCCCGCAATCGGATCGCGCACATAATCGCTGACGCGCCAGACATACGGCACGCCCAGCGCATGCGCCACGCGCGCGGATTCCCCGACAAGATCGAGGTTGCGGTTGGAAAGGTGCAGCACCAGCGTCCCAGTCGGCGAGAGCTTGCGCATGTACATCGCCACCGCTTCCTGTGTGAGCAGGTGCGCTGGGATGGCGTCCGACGAGAACGCGTCGACCACGATCACATCGTAATGCCCGTCCGGCTCCTCCGCGAGCTGCAGCCGCGCATCGCCAAGCTCGACGCGGGCGCTCGGCGCGCACCGTTGGACATAGGTGAACGTATGGCCCTGCGGCCCCGAATAACGCACGACCAGCGGATCGATCTCAAAGATCACGAGTTCGTCGGTGGGGCGCAGCAGGCACGCCGTCGTGCCCGTGCCGAGGCCGATGAGCGCGACGCGGGAGTTTTCCTTCATCCCGAGGCCATGCAGCGTGGATTGTCCGAGCGCGGTCTCAGGATTGTAGTAGGTCAGCGGCCGCGTCTCGGCGGCGCTGTGCGTGACCTGCGCGCCGTGGATGGTCGTGCCGTGCATGAGGATGCGCAGGCCGGCCGTGTCCGTGATCGGCGCCTCCTGCACGCGCAGCACGCCGAAGAAGCTGCGGTCCTGGCGAATGACGCGCGAGCCTTGCTCGTCCTCAAGATAGAGCATGACGAAGAGGCCCACGATCAGCCCCGCCATCAGGTAGGGCCGGTTGCGGTTGAGGAAGAGCGCAAGCGCCATCACGCCGAGCCCGATGAGGAAGATCACCTCGTTGCTGAAGCGCTGTTCAAGCGCCATGAACACCATCGACGTGAAGATGAGCGGCAGCGACGCGCCAAGCGCGATGTTCGCGTACGGCTGTGGCGCCTGCTCCTTCTGCAGCGCTGCATGGATGACGAAGCCGAGCATCAGAAGCGCTGCGCCCATCACGACGAGGCGGATCGTCGGCGCAACCGTGAGGTCGAGGCGCCCGTCGACGATCGTGCGGGTGATGAATGCGTCGGACGCCAGGGAAATCCAGGCGCTGAGCCCCGCAAACACGACCGCACAGATCAGAAACGCCGCGCGGTGGATAAGAGTCTGGCTCGGCGAGCGCGGCAGCGCCGCGCCCAAGAGCGCCAACGCCGCCCCGATCGCCCCCGCCGCCAGCGCCGTGCCGACCGCGTCGCGCACGAGGAGCGCCCCCATCACCACGACCATTGCGCCGCCGGCCGCCGCGCACATCGTCGCGAACTTGCCGACGAGTGCTGGGAAGACGCCGATCAGGCTCACCACCATCACCGCCAGCACAAGCGCGATGGTCACCGCGATCGATTGCTGATCGACGCCCTGCAGGGTCGACGCATCCGGAAAGAGGTTTGGCGCAAACAACGGCGCCATGAGCGCAATGGTGCACAATCCAAGCGCCAGCGCGACGCCCTGATCCAACAGCTTGTCCCGGATCGGCTCGCGCGGGCGCAGGAGCGCCACGGCGGCGAGCGCCAGCGGATATTCATAGACGCCGTTGAAGATCACCGGCGCAACGAGCGCCGTCAGCGCCCCGCCGAGCACGCCGCCGAGCGAGACGAACAGATAGAATTCCGTCAGGTGCTGCGCGTCTGGGCGCGTTCGTGCGAGCGCCAGATGGCAGATGAGCGCGCTGAGGAAGAAGCAGATGAGGTGCGCCAGGAGCGCCGGCGCCCAATCGTTCGCCATGAACGTCACCGCCATCAGCACGAGCGTCAGCGGATGGATGACGAGCACGGCCGGCGCGATCTTTTCAGACCCGCGCATGAATGCGACGATGAACGTGACAAGATAGAGCGCGAGCGGCGCCACCCACAGGAACGGCGCCGAGGCGACATCCGTTGAGAGGTGCTGCGTCACGCCCAGGAGCAGGCCCGACGGGGCCGCCGCCGCGCCCATCCAGAACAATCGGTTGCGCCAGGTCGGCCGCGCCGCGCCGCTTTCGGCGCTTGCCGCCGCGCCGGTCGGCGCCATCACGGGATTTGGATCGCGCGGTCCGTGCGCGGTGACCGCCAGCGCGCCGCATCCGATGATCGCCAGCGCCGCAGCCGCAAAGCCCCACGTCCAATAAGCGCTCTGCTCCGCCGCGCCGAATGTCGGCTCCACCCAGATCGGATAGAGCAAGAGCCCGAGGAACGACCCGAGATTGCTGGCGGCGTAGAGATAATAGGGATCGTGCGCATCGGCGCGCCCGGTGCGCGAATACCACGCCTGCAGCAGCGGCGCGGTCGCGCTCGCCGCCGCGAACGGCGCGCCGATCGAGACCGTCAGCACGCCCAGCAGCCACGGGATCGGAAACGATGAATTCGGCGGCCCAAGCAGCGTCGTCACCTGCACCGCCGGCAAGAGCGCGACGAACGAAGCCGCGAGCACGCCCGCATGGATCAAAGTCTGCAGCCGCATGTCGCGCACGCGCTGCAGCAGATGCGCATAAAGATAGCCCGCCAGCAGCGCCGCCTGGAAGAACACCATCGACGTGTTCCAGACCGACGGCGATCCCCCCAGGAGCGGCGTCGTCAGCCGCGAGAACATCGGCTGCAGCGCAAAGATAAGCGCCGCGCTCGTGAACATCGCCAACGCGAAGGCGGGCGCCGCGAGCCCTCTGGCGACAGCCTGCATCGATGCCCCTCCCCCGCTTTCCCGCGCCCGTGCGTTCGGCGGGCCTTCTGCCACGCCCTCCCCCAAAGGGGAAATGGACAATCCAGCCGGGACGCTGATTAATCGTCGCAATCCTGATCGCCCCGACTTGTTCGCCCCCACTTGTTCGCCCCCACTTGTTCGCCCCCACTTGTTCGCAACCGAGGCCGCCATGTTCCCAGACGCGCTGATGATGTCCGCCCGCCTGCTGCTCGCCGATTGCGAGGAGCGGCGCTTGAAGATCGCGACTGCGGAGAGCTGCACCGGCGGGCTCGTGGCGGCGCTGCTGACCGAGGTCGCCGGCTCATCCAAAGTCGTTGAGCGCGGCTTCGTCACCTATTCGAACCGCGCCAAGGAGGAGATGCTCGGCGTGCCCGGAGACCTGATCGCCGATCACGGCGCGGTGAGCGAGCCGGTCGCGCGCGCGATGGCGGAAGGCGCGCTGCGCGAGAGCAACGCCAACCTCGCGGTCGCGATCACCGGCGTTGCGGGGCCAGGCGGGGGCACGCCGCTCAAGCCGGTGGGCCTCGTGCACATAGCCGCCGCGCGCGAAAACCGCTCGATCCTTCACGAAGCCTGCCGCTTCGGCGACATCGGCCGCAGCGAAGTGCGATTGCGGAGCGTCGAGGTCGCGCTGGCGCTTCTCCAACGGATGGTCAGTTGAGGAGGATGTCGTGGCCTATGCAGACGGATTCATCGTGCCTTTGCCCAAGGCGAACGTCGCCGCCTACAAGAGGCTCTCGACCTTGGCGGCCAAGATCTGGATCGAGCACGGCGCGCTCGATTACCGCGAGTGGATCGCCGATGACGTGCAACCCGGCAAGCTCACCTCGTTCCCGCAAAGCGTGAAGCTCAAACCGAGTGAAACCGTGGTGTTCGCCTACATCGTCTACAAGTCGCGCGCGCACCGGGATCGCGTGAACGCCAAGGTGATGGCCGATCCCCGGCTCAAGATGGACGCCGCCCCGCCGTTCGATTCCAAGCGCATGATCTTCGGCGGCTTCGCTCCGCTGGTGACGCGCACCGCCAAGGCGTGAACAGACCTAGGTCTCGGTCCCCGGGACGGGTCGGGTCTGACGCCGCCTCGGCGCCTCTTGCCCGGCCGGACGCACCGCCGCTGCAATCCGCTGCAGCGCGCGCCCGATCGGCGCCGCCGCCGCTTGGCGGACCGCCGCGTCCTCGCTTTCGACGCTGAAGCGCAGCATGACCGCACCCTCGCCAGGCGAGATGGCGGAGAAACCGATCCACCCGAATTCATTCTCCGCCTGCGTCGCTAAGGTGCAGGACAGCCGAACCAGGCCATGGGTCGCTGCGCGGGACGTTGACGTCGCCGTGACGCGCGCTTCTCCAATGTCGACATAGCCGCCGCAGGCGCGGCCGTCCTCCGGCGCGGTTTCGCGGCGCCAGGCGATGTCGAGATCCGCCCGCCAGCGCAGCCGCGAATCCTGCGCGAGCGCTGCTGCGTCAGCGAAATCCTCGCCAAGCTGCGCCTCCAGCACCTCCAGATCGCTGACGACGAGGCGCTCCTCTGAACGGTCGAGCGCGCGCCCGAGGTCGCGCACGACGGCGGCGGCGGCGGCGCGGGCGTCGCCGCGCACGAGCGCGCGGCCGGCGTCCTGGGCCCAAGCGGCGGGCGCAAACACGGCGCACGCCATTGCGACGGCCGCGGCGAGAGGGATCAGGGAGAAGCGCATGCGCGAGACATAGCGCCCCCTGCTGCGGCGCCAAGCCGCCGATCGCAGCCGGGCGCAGCGCTTACGCGGGGTAGCTCACCACCTCGAACTCGACGGCGTCTCGGTCGCGGAAATAGAAGCGCTTGCCAGGGTCGTAGTCATCGTGGCCGTAGGGCGCAAAGCCCGCCGCGCGCACCGCGCGCTCTGCCGCGTCGAGATCGCCGACGACCACGCCGATGTGGTTGAGCCCGCCCTTCATTTCATAGCTCGCGGAGGGCGCATCCGCGGGTGCGCCGTCATAGGAATAGACCGCGAGATACATCGTCTCGTCGCCGACATGATAGGTCGTCCCGCCATTGCGCGAACGGCCGCGCCAGCGCACGCGCCAACCGAAGAGATCGCACAGCATGCGCGCCGTACGTTCAGGGTCTGTGACGGTGAGATTCACATGTTCGAGCCGTGCGGGCATCGTCTTGGCCTCCTCCAAGCAGCGCGGTTGCGCCTCCACGCCAACGACGCTAATTCCTCAACCTAACTTGAGGTCAAGCTTCTTTATGGCCCCCGCTCCCCCAAGACCCGGAGACCTGCTGACCATCGGCGCGCTTGCGCGCCGCACAGGCCTCTCTGTCTCCGCCATCCGCTTCTATGAGACGCGCGGCCTCGTCGCGCCGATCCGAAACGCCGGCGGCCAGCGCCGATTCCCGCGCTCCGACATCCGACGCCTTTCCTTCGTGCTGATCGCCCAGCGACTCGGCTTCACCATCGAGGAGATCGCGGCGCTCCTCTCCGCCCTCCCCGAAGGCCGCACGCCGACGCTCAAGGACTGGACCGCCATCAGCCGACGCTTCCGCGCCGCGCTCGACGTGCGCATCGCCGCCCTCACCCGGATGCGCGACAATCTCGACGGCTGCATCGGGTGCGGCTGCCTGTCGCTGAAGAAGTGCCGGCTCTATAACCCGCAGGATCGGGCGCAACGCCTGGGCGCGGGCCCGCGTTATCTGCTTGGCGACAAGAGCTCCTAGCCCCCTCCCCCGGAGCGCTCGCGGGCTTGCGCGCGGGGGGCAAGGCGCCGTCCTTAACTCGAAGGCAACCGAAGCCTGTTGCGGTGGGGGGCTAGACTCCTCTTAGGAAAGCCTCCTATGGCGCGCCCGCAGCCAAAGCCGCGTCCTCCAGCCCAGAAGGGTCTTTGGGACTTGTTTGGAAAGAAGAAAGACAAGGCGCCGCCGCCTCCGCCCGCGCCGGCTGAGCCGCCCCCGGTCCAAACGGCCGCGGCGCCCCCCAAGCCGTCGCCGGCCGCCGCGCGAGAGAAGATCGAGGCGAGCCTCTTCCCGCCGGATGCGCCCGCGCGCAAACCGGCGAAGACCGCCGCCAAAGTCGAACGCGCACCGTCGAACGGCGAATACACCGCCAAGGACATCGAGGTCTTGGAGGGGCTGGAGCCCGTGCGCCGCCGGCCGGGCATGTATATCGGCGGCGTCGACGAGCGCGCGCTGCACCACCTCTTCGCCGAAGTGCTCGACAATTCCATGGACGAGGCCGTCGCCGGCCACGCCGACCGGATCGAAGTCGAATATTGCGCGGACGGAACGTTGGTCGTGACCGACAACGGGCGCGGCATCCCGATTGATCCGCACCCGAAGTTTCCCAAGAAGTCGGCGCTCGAAGTGATCCTCACCACCCTGCACGCGGGCGGGAAATTTTCCGACAAGGTCTACCACACCTCCGGCGGTCTCCATGGCGTCGGCGTCTCGGTGGTCAACGCACTTTCCGATCGCCTCGACGTCGAGGTCGCGCGCGACCGCACGCTCTATGGTCAGAGCTTCGCCCGCGGCGCGCCGCAGGGGCCGCTGAAGAAGCTCGGGCCCGCGCCCAACCGGCGCGGCACCACGGTTCGCTTTCATCCCGACCCGGAGATTTTCGGCGCCAACGTCGCGTTCAAGCCCTCGCGGCTCTTCCAACTCGCACGCTCGAAGGCGTATCTGCACCGCGGCGTGGAGATCCGCTGGCGTTGCGCGCCGGAGCGGCTGAAGGAAAATGACGCGACGCCGGCGGAGGCCGTCTTCAAATTCCCCGGCGGCCTGCGCGATTTCCTCGAAGAGCTGATCAAGGACAAGAAGGCGGTCGTCGCCGACATCTTCCACGGCAAGGTTGATCGCGAGAAGGGCCATGGCCGCGTCGAATGGGCGGCCGCCTGGATCAGCGACGGCTTCGGCGAGGCCGACGGCTTCCTCCGCTCCTATTGCAACACCATCCCAACGCCCGACGGCGGCTTTCACGAGCAGGGCATGCGCGCCGCGCTGTCCAAGGGGCTCAAAGCCTATGGCGAACTGATCGGCGACAAGAAAGCCGCGATCATCACGCCCGACGACGTCATGGGCACGTCCGCCGCGATGGTGTCGGTCTTCATCCACGACCCGCAATTCGAAGGGCAGACCAAAGGCCGTCTCGTCACCACCGAAGCCGCCAAGATCGTCGAACAGGCCGTGCGTGATCCCTTCGATCATTGGCTTGCGGCCAGCCCCGCGGAAGCCAAGCGCCTGCTCGAATGGGCGATCGGCCAGGCCGAGGATCGGCTGCGCCGGCGCAAAGAGAAAGAAGTCTCCCGCCAGAACGCCACGCGCAAACTGCGCTTGCCCGGCAAGCTCACCGATTGCGCGCGGCAAGCGGCGCAAGGGACCGAGATCTTCATCGTGGAAGGCGATTCCGCCGGCGGCTCCGCGAAATCTGCGCGCGACCGCGACACCCAGGCGATCCTGCCGCTGCGCGGCAAAATCCTCAACGTCGCCTCCGCCGGCGGCGACAAGCTCGCCAGCAACGCCGAGCTCTCAGACTTGGCGCTGGCGCTGGGCAGCGGCATCGGCGCGCGCTTCAGGCTCGACGATCTGCGCTACGAGCGCGTGGTGATCATGACCGACGCCGACGTCGACGGCGCCCATATCGCCGCGCTGCTGATCACGTTCTTCCATCGCCAGATGCCGGGCCTCATCCGCTCGGGCCGGCTCTATCTCGCGATGCCGCCGCTCTATCGGATCACCGCCGGCAAGCTCAGCGTCTACGCCCGCGACGACGCCCACCGGGACGAACTTCTGGCGACGACGTTCAAAGGCAAGAAGGTCGATGTCTCCCGCTTCAAGGGCCTTGGCGAAATGATGCCGGGCGACCTCAAGGAAACGACCATGAACCCGAAGACGCGCACGCTTGCGCGCGTGGTTCTGGAAGAGGACGAACTCGCCGATTTCGACGGCCTCGTCGAGACGCTGATGGGCCGCAAGCCCGAACTGCGCTTCCACTATATCCAGCAGAACGCCCGGTTTGTGGAGGAGGTGGACGTCTGAGGGTGATGCGGTCCAACATTGTCGCGCTCGTCGTTGCCGCTTTGCTTTGCGCTTGCGTTGCCGGCGCAGCGGACGAACTGCTCCCTGTCGAGGCGGTAAGCGCAATGAGCGAAACAGAAGTTCGCGACGCCTTGGTCGGAAAAGTGAGCTCCTTCCATGCTCCCTCGCACGGTCATCGGCTGACGCAACTCTATTGCCCGGACGGGAGGGCGTTCGCCCTTGGCGGCATCGTTCCCGTGCACGGGACTTGGCGTTCGAGCCGGAACCAGATCTGCCTGCAGTTCGGACACCCGCCGGTCGAGACTTGCGTCGCGTATTTCAAAGGCCCTCGCGGGACGCTGTACGCGGGGCGCCCGGCGCCGCAAACGGTGCGGCGGGTGTGGGCGGAAGACTCGGCAGGCGCTGACGAGTTGTGCCAATGAAGCCGCCCGCGTCGTTGCGCTATGCGCGACTGCGACGCCGCCTCGCGTTGACAACCCCGTCAAGTTCCACCATGTCCACAGCGTCCGTTGTGCGCGCCGAAGGGCGTGCGCCCTTTGCTGACCGCCCCCGTCTCACTCGGAGACGACGCCGGCGGGAAAGCGCCAACCATGTGACGCGCCGCATCCTGACGACCATGCGGCCCACCCTCGAGACCATGAATGTCCGCTGACGACGCCGCGCAAGACGCGCAAACCTTCACAGACCTCGGGCTTTCCGAGCCCCTCCTCCAGGCCATTTCCGAGTCCGGCTACACGATTCCGACGCCGATCCAGGCGAAGGCCATCCCGATCGTGCTCCAGGGCCGCGACGTGCTCGGCATCGCCCAGACCGGCACCGGCAAGACCGCCTCGTTCACGTTGCCGATGATCGAGATCCTCTCCGCCGGCCGCGCCAAGGCGCGCATGCCGCGCACGCTGATCCTGGAGCCGACGCGCGAACTTGCTGCACAAGTGGCCGAGAGCTTCGACAAGTACGGCAAGAACCACAAACTGACCAAGGCGCTGCTGATCGGCGGCGTCTCGTTCGGGGATCAGGAAGCGCTGCTGAACCAGGGCGTCGACGTTCTGATCGCCACGCCAGGACGCCTGCTCGATCACTTCGAGCGCGGCAAGCTGCTGCTCTCCGGCGTGCAGGTGATGGTCGTCGACGAAGCCGACCGCATGCTCGACATGGGCTTCATCCCGGACATCGAGCGCATCTTCAAACTGACCCCGTTCACCCGCCAGACGCTCTTCTTCTCCGCCACCATGCCGCCCGAGATCACGCGGCTGACGGATCAATTCCTCTCCAATCCCAAACGCATCGAAGCCGCCCGCCCCGCGACCGCCGCCGCCACGATCGACCAGCGCGTCGTCGCCATTCCAGGCGGCGATCCGCGCACGCGCCGCGCCGCGCTGCGCGCCGTTATGCGCCATGGCGATGTGAAGAACGGCATCGTGTTCTGCAACCGAAAGACCGATGTCGATGTCGTCGCCCAATCGCTGCGCCGCCATGGCTTCAATGCAGCTCCGCTCCACGGCGATCTCGATCAGCGCCAGCGCATGCAGACGCGGGATCGGTCCAAGACCGGCGACCTGCAACTCCTGATCGCGTCCGACGTCGCGGCCCGCGGCCTCGACATTCCCGCCGTAAGCCACGTCTTCAACTACGAGCCTCCGCGCCACGCCGAAGACTACGTCCACCGCATCGGCCGCACCGGCCGCGCCGGGCTTTCCGGCCAGAGCTATACCCTCGTATCGCCCCATGATCAGAAATCGATCGACGGCATCGAGAAATTGATGGGCCGCACGATCGACGCCGCCGACGTTCCCGAACTGCCCGCGAGCGCGCTCGGCGACGCGCGCGACAGCGGCGGGCGCGGACGCCGCGCCGAAGAGCTGAAGGAAGAGCGCCGGCGCGGGCGCGGTGGGCGCGACAAATCCCGTTACAAGCAGCGCGATCCTGATCGTCCGACAGCGGCGACCGCGCCTGTTGCGCCACGCGAAGAGCGCAATCCCGAACCCCGGCGCGATCGCGATCGCCAGCGCCCGGAGAAGCAGCGCAGCGAGCGCGGCGAGAAGAACGGCCAGGTGCAGGGCTTCGGCGACGACCTGCCCGCGTTCCTCCGCACCAAGAGCTGAGCCGCCGCGCAGGCGGCGCCGTCACCCGGACGTGGGGCGAACGCCGGCGCAATCGTCATCACGCTGCTCGGCCGCGGTGAAGCCCTCATTGAACGCGCGGATCAGATCGGCGCGGCGCGGCTCGGGACTGGACGCAATCAGGTGGCGCGCACGCAGGCGGCTTTCCTGCGCGCTTCGCCCCGTGCATCGGACCGCCACCGAATGCGCAGCGCCCAGATCGCGCAGCTGATTGGCCAAACTCGCGATCTCGACCGCCGGCATCACCGTCGGCGTCGGCGGCTGTTGCGCGATCTGAACCGGCGCAGGCGCGGGCGCGCTCACCGGCGGCGCGGCGGCGACTTGAACCGGCGCCCGCGATGGCGGGGGCTGGGCGGGCGTCGCCGCCGGCGTGCGCGCCTCCGGCGGTTCTGGCGCAGGTGCGGCCACCAGCGGCGCTTCCTCTTCAATCGCCTGATCGGCGATCACATCCGGCGCAGCGGGCGCGGCGGGCTGCGGCGGCGCGAGCGGGGGGTCGAGCGCGGCGATCTGCGTGTCGGGGGCCGCCGCCGTGACGCTCTGTGTCGGCGCGCTTTGCGGCAGGTTGGAAACCACCCAGGCGGCGCCGCCGACAACGACCAGCACCAGCATGGCCCCAGCCGCCACCCCGGCCGAATGCGCCGAAACCGACGGCAGCCTCACCGCGGGCAATTTCGGCAGGTCCGGCCGCGGCAATTTCGGCGGCTTGGGCAGCTTCGGCAGCGTGAGCGCCGGCGCCGGTTTCTCCTCCAATTCCTCAATGTCGAGATCGTAGAGCGTCGCGATCAGCTTGAGTTTTGCGCCCTCGCGCTGGGCCTTGGTGTCGGCGCGAAAATCGACCGCGGCGCCCTCCTCCTCTGGAGCGCGCGGCGCGCCGTCATCCACCAGCTTGCGCCAGACGAACGGCTGCGCCCCGCGTGGCGCCTCGCCGACAAGCGCGCTGACGATCCTGCGCCGCCCGAGGCTCGCGAAATGGCGAACTTCATCGCGCGCATCGAGCCGCGCGGCTTCGGCGGGACGCAGCACGACAAGCGCATCGCTGCGTTCCAACGCCGCCCGCGCTTCCGCGCCGAGCCCATGTTCGACATTGTGGAGATAGACCTCGCCCAGCTTCTTGCCGATCGGGCCGTTCGGCCCTTCATAGCCGACCAGAGCGTCGGGGACGCGAAAGCCCTCGAGGCTGCGCTGCAGCCACGACGCCAGCGCCTCATCGCTCTGGCTGTAACTCAGAAACGCGGCGTAGCGCCCCCCGGACATCGCGCTCTCCTCAGCGCAGATTAAAGCATCAACACATCGCGTCAAACGGACAAGGCGTCCGGCTCTGCATCAATGCGACGCCGATGCGCGCACCGCGTGCAAGCGCTGTTCCCAAGGGCGCGCCGACGCTTTCGTCTAGCCGGCGAAAAATGGAACCCTGCCTGCGTCCGCTCACGGAACAGCTAGGGCTTGATGCGTCCCGCGATCTGCTTGCGGAACGCATCGCCGTACGGCGGGCGCATCATCGCCAGGACTTCCGAGCCGATCTGCTTGTAGATCGCCTTGCGGTGGGAGAATTCGAGGAACCCGTCCCGCCCGTGATAGGCGCCCATGCCGGCGGGCCCGACGCCGCCGAACGGGAGGTCCTCCATCGACACATGAAAGATGACGTCGTTCACCGTGGCGCCGCCGGACGTCGTCCGCGTCAGCACGGTATCCGCCTCCGCGGAATCCTCGCCGAAATAATAGAGCCCGAGCGGGCGCGGATTGGCGTTCACATAATCGACCGCCTCGGCGACGTCCGTGTACGTCTTGATCGGCAGGACCGGACCGAAAATCTCCTCCTGCATGATCTTCATGTCGTCGGTGGGATCGAGGACCAGCGTGGGCGGCATCCGCCGGTGCTCTTGCTGCGAGAAATCCTCGTTCGCCGGGTTCACTTCGACCACGCGGGCGCCCTTCGCCTTGGCGTCCGCGACGAGGCCCTGGATGCGGTCGAAATGGCGCTGGTTGATGATCGCGGTGTAGTCGGGGTTGTCCTTGATCGTGGGGTACATCTTGGTCGCGGCCGCCTGCGCGGCGGCGACGAAATCGTCACGCTTCTCCTTCGGCAGGATGGCGTAGTCCGGCGCCAGGCAGATCTGACCGGCGTTCATCGTCTTGCCCGCCATCACCCGCGCCGCGGTTTTCTGGATGTCGGCGCTGCGGCCAACGATCACCGGGCTCTTGCCGCCAAGCTCAAGCGTCAGCGGCGTGAGATTTTCCGCCGCCGCACGCATCACATGATAGGCGATCGACGTGCCGCCAGTGAACACCAGGTGGTCGAACGCCAGGCCAGCGAACGCGCCGCCCACGTCGGGCCCGCCGGCGATCACCGCGATCTCATCCTCTTCGAACACAAGATCGATCAGCCGGGCCAGCAACGTCGACGTCTCGGGCGTGAACTCTGAGGGCTTGATCATCGCGCGGTTGCCCGCGGCGATCACGCCTGCCAGCGGTGCGAACGTCAGGTTCACCGGGAAATTCCATGGGCTGATGATCCCCACCACGCCCTTGGGCTGGAACCGGACCTCGGCTTTGGCGCCGAACAGCGCCAGCGGCGCTGGATCAACCTTGCGCTTTTCCGGCCGCATCCACCGATCGAGATTGTCGCGCGCGTGCTTGAGCGGCCCGATCGAACCGGCGATGTCGGTCAGCGCGCTCATTTCCTTCGACCGCGCGCCGAAATCCGCATTCAACGCGGCGACGATGTCGTCCTGATGATCGATGAGCAGGCTGATGCAGCGGTTGAGCCAATCCTTGCGCTTGGCTGCGCTGGGAGGCCCTTCGCGCAGATTGGCCTGCTTCTGCGCCGCCAGGATCTGGCCCATGCGGGCGATCGTTTCGGGGCTGGCCGGATGGGGCAAGGACGGGGCCGCGCTCATGATGCCTCCTCGTTGGGTTCGCGGGTGACGCGTGCGTCACTAAGGATCAGCCCCTTCCCCCGAAATCAAGGGCCCGCGGAAATCCGCGACCCTTTCCCGGCGTTTACCACTCGTCCACGAACGCAGCCTAACCTTTGACGCAGCACTGGATTGATCGGGGCGGGGGCTGTGGATTCAACCGAGGCCATGATGGTGGGGCCAGCAGGCATGGCGCTGGCTCATGAGACCATCGAATTGATGAGCGGGCATGGCGTGCCCGCCTGCGGCGAGAATTATGAGGTCTGGCTGGCGTACCGCCTGTCGCTCAACGCCGACCTCAAACAGGCGATCGACAGCCGCATCCGCGCGGGACTGGGCTTCAACGACGAGGTCAATCGCGAACTTTACCAGCGCTTCTTCGACAATTCCCGCGCCGCCGCGGCGATCATGAGCGCCACCGAACGCATCGCCCGCGATCTTCATGCGATGGTCGGCGCGATGCAGGGCACCGCGGAGAAGACCAGCGCCTTCGGCAAGACGCTCGAAGTAGCCGCGATCAAGCTTGAGCACGGGCTCGACAGCGAACGCCTGCGCGAGATCATTTCCTCGCTTGCGGCCTCGACGATCGACATGGCCGCGCACAACCGCTCGCTGACGGAGAACCTCCAGCGCTCGACCCGCGAGATCGAGGGCCTGCGCGCCAGTCTCGCCTCGGTGCGCGCCGAATCCATGACCGACGGGCTCACCGGCTTGGCCAACCGCCGGATGTTCGATGAAACCCTCCGCGCCCGCGTCGGCGAGGCGCGCGCGCACAGCGCCGATCTCTGCCTGATGCTGTGCGACATCGACTTCTTCAAGCGCTTCAACGACACCTGGGGCCACCTGACCGGCGACCAGATCTTGCGCTTCGTCGCCGCCACGCTTTGCCAGCACGTGCTGCCCGACCACGTCGTCGCCCGCTATGGCGGCGAGGAATTCGGCGTCATCATGCCCCGCACCGGCGCCTCGGCGGCGCGCTCCATTGCAGAAGCGTTGCGCATGGCGATCCAGAACAAGCGCTTGCGCCGCCGTTCGACCAATGAAGAGCTCGGCCAGGTGACGGTGTCGATCGGGGTTGCGCGGTTGCGCGCGGGCGAAACGATGGAGGCGCTGATCGAACGCGCCGACGCGTGCCTCTACGAATCCAAGCGCGCCGGGCGCAACCAGACCACCACCGACAGCGCGCCCGCACTTTCCGTTGCGTGATCGCGGCTTCCGCGGCGAGACGGCTTGGACGCATAACGCGCGCGGCGTAGGGTGTCCCCGACCAGGGAGATCCGCATGTCCGCAGCGCCGCAAGCCCAAACGAAAGTCAAATATGCCCTAGAGGACGGCGTTGCGATCATCACGCTCGCCGATCCCGGGACGCTCAACGCGCTCGGCGTCGATATGGCGGCCGAACTGCGCGCCGCGATCGACCGCGCCGGCAAGGAAGCGCGCGCGGTGGTGATCACGGGCGAAGGCCGCGGCTTCTCCTCGGGCGCAAATCTCTCCGCGCCCCGCGCAACGGATGCGCAGCAAGGCGGCCCCGACCCGCGCGACGCGGGCTCGGCGCTTGAGACCGTCTACAACCCGCTCGTCACCGCCGTGCGCGATCTGCCCGTGCCGGTGGTGACGGCCGTGAACGGTCCCGCCGCCGGCGTCGGCTGCTCGCTCGCGCTCTTGGGCGACATCATCGTCGCCGGCGAGAGCGCCTACTTCCTGCAGGCGTTCCGCCGCATCGGCCTGGTCCCCGACGGCGGCTCTTCGTACCTCCTTCCCCGCATGATCGGCCGCGCCCGCGCGATGGAGATGATGCTTCTTGGCGAGAAGGTGCCCGCCAAGACTGCGCTCGACTGGGGCATGATCAATCGCTGCGTGCCGGATGGGGAGCTGATGGCGACGGCGCTTGCCTTCGCCAAGCAATTGGCCGATGGGCCCGCCTCCCTCGGCATCATCCGGAGGCAGGCCTGGGACGCGCTCGATGCGCATTGGAAAGACCAGCTGCACAACGAGCGCATGAACCAGCAGGTCGCGGGGCGCACCGAGGATTTTGTCGAGGGCGTCAGCGCGTTCGTCGGCAAGCGCCAGGCGCAGTTCAAGGGCAAGTAAGTCCCTCCTGGCGCGCCGTCTTTGGACCGCGGGCTTCCAGCCCGCAACTTGCCGGTTTGCTAACCTTGCGCGCGTACAATCACGCGCATGCAGGAGCTTATCTGGCTCATCGATAGCGTGCGCGCGTTCGCCGACGGCGGCTGGGAGGCGCTGCAGATGTCGCCCAGCTTCTGGGCGCTGATGCTGCTGGCCGCGGTGCTCGTCCCGCCATCGCTCATCTTCATGGGCATGAGCGACGACGCGTTTCATGACACGCCGCTGGGACGCTGGTTCGGCGTGGAGGATGATGAATACGCTTGGAAGCGCCGCCCCGACATAGACGGCGACGGGTTGCCTGACTGAACCGGCGGTCTTAGCGCTTGGCTTTGCGTTTCGGCGCCTTTGCCGCCGCCTTGGCGCGGGCGACGGCGAGCGCTTTTCTCGCCCACCGCACCGCTTCGTCAGGATCGTCGAGCGCGCGCTCCGGCAAACGCCAATAGCCCATGTCGACCTTCTCGCCTTTGCGCGGGCCGTTCTGCGGTTCCCAGATGAACGGACCAGAGCCCGCCTCCGCCAACGCCGCTTTCAGCGCGTCGTCGACCTTGAGGTGCAGCACTTCGCCCGCGATCAAGCCGAACATCAGCCCGTCAGCGTAAACGCCCGCACCGCCGAACATCCTGCGAATTGTGATTGGCCCCATGCCCTCGAGCAATTCGGAGACGAAGTCATGGAACGGCTCGGCCACGGCGCCTACCCGTCAAGCTTCGCCGGCGCGATGGTCACGCTCTCGCCGCAGCCGCACGCGTCGGTCTGGTTCGGATTGCGGAACACGAACTTGGAGGAGAGCCGCGTCGTCTCGTGATCGATCTCCGAGCCGAGCAGGAACAGGATCGAGTCCGCCGCGATCAGGATTTTCACGCCCTTCTCTTCGACGACCTCGTCCAGCGCCTCCGGCGCCTCGGCGTACGCCAGCACGTACTCCATTCCAGCGCAGCCGCCGTTCTTCACGCCAACGCGCAGATAGGGCTTCTCACCGGCGGCCTGCAGCGCCTGCACCCGTGCAGCGGCGGCGTCGGTCAGCGTCACGACTTTGGGTCTCGGTCTCGCCATCGGATCAATATGGGGTCAAAGCATGTTGAGTTCGAGTTTGGCTTCATCGCTCATACGCGCCGGGCTCCAGGGCGGCTCGAAGACGAGGTTCACTTTGGCGCTCTTCACGCCCTTCACCCGCAGCGCCGCTTCCTCCACCCAGCCCGGCATTTCGCCGGCCACGGGGCAGCCGGGCGCGGTGAGCGTCATCTCGATATCGACATGATAATCGTCGTCGATGTCGACCTTGTAGATGAGCCCGAGCTCGTAGATGTCGACCGGGATCTCCGGGTCGTAGACCGACTTCAGCTCAGCGACGAGATCATCGGTGATCCGATCAAGCTCCGCCTGCGGGATCTTCGAGGGGGAATTGGTTGCGCCGTCCATGGTCATGCCAAGAGCCTGCGCGCCTTCTCCAGCGCGTCGATGAATGAATCCACGTCGTCGAGGGTGTTGTAGAGCCCGAACGAGGCGCGCGCGGTCGCGCTGACGCCGAGGCGCTGCATCAGCGGTTGCGCGCAATGATGGCCTGCGCGGATCGCGACGCCCTGCTGATCGAGAAGTTGGGCCACGTCATGAGGATGGGCGCCCTCCACGCTGAACGCAACGATCGCCGCCTTCTCCGGCGCACGCCCGTGCAGCGTCACCCAATTGAGCGCGCGCAGCCGCTCCATCGCCGCGTCGCGCAGCTGCGCTTCGTGCGCGGCGATCGCGGCGCGATCCTGCGCGCTGAGCCAGTCGATCGCGGCGCCAAGCCCGATCGCTGCCAGGATCGGCGGCGTGCCCGCTTCGAAGCGATGTGGCGGGTCGTTGTAGGTGATGCGTTCCCGCTCGACGACGTCGATCATCTCGCCGCCGCCCTCGAACGGCTTGAGCGCGGCGAGCCGGTCCGGCTTCCCGTAAAGCACCCCGATCCCGGTGGGGCCGTAGAGCTTGTGGCCCGTGAAGGCGTAATAATCGACGCCGAGCGCCTCCACATCCACCGGCCCGTGCACGACCGCCTGGCACCCATCGAGCAGCACGGGGACGCCGCGCGCGTGCGCGCTCTCGATCAGCGCTTTCCCGGCGCCCACGCCCAGCACGTTCGAGCAATGCGTGAGCGCGACCATCTTCGTGCGCGGCGTGATCAGCGCGTCGAGCGCGGCCGGATCGAGGCGGCCGTCGTTGTCGATGTCCAGCCACTTCAGCGCCGCGCCACGGCGTTCGCGCAGGAAATGCCACGGCACGATGTTGGAATGATGCTCCATCACCGAAACGACGATCTCGTCGCCGTCGTGCACGTCGATCCCGTTGGCGACGATGTTGATCGCCTGCGTGCCGCCCTTGGTGAAGACGATCGTTTCAGGGCTCGGCGCATTGATCAGCCGCGCCGCCTTCGCGCGCGCCGCCTCGTAAGCTTGCGTCGTCTCGTTGGCCAGCGCGTGGATGCCGCGGTGCACGTTCGCGTAGGACGTCCGCATCGCGCCCGCCATCGCGTCGATCACCGCCTCCGGCTTTTGCGCAGACGCTGCGCTGTCGAGATAGACCAGCGGCTTGCCGTGCACTTGGCGTGACAGGATCGGGAAGTGCGCACGCACGGCGTGCGCGTCGAACGGACGGCGGATCGGCGCGTTCATGGCGTTTCTCCCTTTTCCTCCCCCTGCAAGGGGGAGGTCAGGAGGGGGTCAAAGGCGCGCAAGCGCCCGCAGACGTCGCGCCGACCCGCTCTCACTCCCCCTTGCAGGGGGAGAATGCGAAGCGGAGTGTGCAAGAAGCTCATCGCAGCCATCCCGCGATACGCGCGAGAATCTCCGCACGCAGATCCCCTGGCAGATGCTCCGGCACGGCCTCGCCCAGGAACGCCTCCACAAGCAGCGCGCGCGCCTCCGTTTCGGGGATGCCGCGGGCGCGGGCGTAGAACAATTGCTGATCATCGAGCGCGCCGATCGCGTTGCCGTGCGCGCATTGGACGTCGTCGGCGTAGATTTCGAGCTCCGGCTTGGCGTCGATCTCGGCGCCCTCCTCCAGCATCAACGCAGCGTGATGCTGGCGCGCGTCGGTCTGCTGGGCGCCATGCGCGACGAGGATCTTGCCCTGGAACACCCCGCACCCGCCGGCGCGCGCGGCGCCCTTTATCAGCTGGCGCGTGGCCGCGCCTGGAACGTTGTGCGACACCACCGAAGTGAGGTCGGCGTGGCGGCCGTCGGCGCACATATAGACGCCGTTCAGCTCAATTTCGGCGCCTTCGCCTTCGACGCTCACATGCGTCTCGATCCGCGCGAGCTTGGCGCCCTCGGCAAGGATAAACTGACGGAACGCGCCGCCGGCCTCAATCGTGACGTGCGCGGCGTTCAGCACGACACCGCCGCCCGTCTGCAGCACAACACGCGTCAACGCGCCCCCGGGCAGCACTTGGATCTCGCGCACGCTGGCGTCGAGGCCCTCGCCGCCGACGCGTTCGACCAGGACCTCCTCCTCGCCCGCGCGCACCTTTGTAATCGCGTGGCGGCCCTGGCCGAGCGCGAGGCGATCAATGACGCCGTCCAGCGCGCCCCACGCATGCTTTGGACGCGGCGCCGCCTCCGGCAGCGGCGTCTCCGCGAGCGCGGCGCGCAGGTCGGAATATTTCCACGCCTCGACGCGGCGATTGGGGAGATCGGCCGCGATCATGCGGCCTCCAGGTATTTGTCATAACCTTCGCGCTCGAGATCGAGCGCGAGGTCGGGACCGCCGGAATGGACGATCCGCCCCTTCGCGAGCACATGCACGCGATCCGGCTTGATGTAGTCCAGAAGCCGCTGATAGTGCGTGATCACCAGCATCGCGCGTTCGGGCGACCGCAGCGCGTTCACGCTGTCTGCGACGATGCGCAGCGCATCGATGTCGAGCCCGGAATCGGTTTCGTCGAGGACGGCGAAACGCGGTTCGAGCATCGCCATCTGCAACGCTTCCAGCCGCTTCTTCTCCCCGCCCGAGAAGCCGACGTTCAGCCCGCGCTTCAGCATGTCCTGCGGGATCTTGAGCGCGTCGGCCTTCTCCCGCACGCGTTTGAGGAAATCCGGCGCCGTGATCTCCGGCTCGCCCCGCGCCTTGCGCTGGGCGTTCATCGCCGTGCGCAGGAAGGTGAGCGCCGGGACGCCGGGGATTTCCACCGGATATTGGAACGATTGGAAGAGGCCCTTGGCCGCGCGCTCTTCCGGCGCCAGCGCAAGCAGGTCCTCGCCGCCCAGCGTCGCTGTCCCCTGCGTGATCGCGTACCCGTCCCGCCCCGAGAGCGCATAAGCGAGCGTCGACTTGCCCGCCCCGTTGGGACCCATGACCGCATGCACTTGGCCGGCCGGGACCGACAAACTCAGCCCACGGATGATTTCGGCGTCGCCGACCGAGACGTGGAGGTCCTTCACCTCAAGCATTCGCTTTATACTCCGCGACCGTCTTTTGCTGGTCGCCGTGCTGCGCAACGGCGATCAGCAGCATACCGGCGCCCATCGCCGTCAGCGCGACGAACACGACCACGCCCCACAGGAATTGCCCGCCGATCGCGGAAAGGCCGAAGCCCAAGGCGCCCACCGCCATGCAGGCGATGAAGACGCCGAACATCATCCAGCCCTTCCAATGCACTGGCGCCATGCCCGCGCGCGGGTGGCCGACGGGAAAACGCCGCGCGAACCAGATCTCCTGCGGTTCGTTCCGCGCAGCGCTCATCCCACGCTTCCTTCGAGGCTCACTTCGAGAAGCTTCTGGGCTTCCACCGCGAATTCCATCGGCAACTTCTGCAGCACCTCCTTCGCGAAGCCGTTCACCAGCAGCGCCACGGCCTGTTCTTCGGGGATGCCGCGGGCGCGGAGGTAGAAAATCTGGTCCTCGGAGAGGCGCGTGGTTGTGGCTTCGTGCTCGAACTGCGCGTGCGGCGTTTTGGTCTCGACATAAGGCACGGTGTGCGCGGCGCTATCGTGGCCAATGAGCAGCGAGTCGCACTGGGTGAAATTACGCGCGCCTTTGGCTTTCGCGTGCGCGGAGACAAGGCCGCGATAGGTGTTGGAGCTCTTCCCCGCCGAGATCCCCTTGGATATGATCCGCGAGCGGGTGTTCTTGCCGAGATGGATCATCTTGGTGCCGGTGTCGGCCTGCTGGCGGCCGTTGGTCACCGCGATCGAGTAGAACTCGCCGACGCTCTCGTCGCCGCGCAGGATGCAGGACGGATACTTCCACGTGATGGCGGA
>WGOB01000012.1 GCA_016124255.1 Alphaproteobacteria bacterium
AACCGCAGCGATGAAACGGCGCCGGTGCTGGAATACGGCGTCGACTACTTCCAGCGCTTCGAGCCTCTCACCGTGGGCGACGCCTTGAAGCGCGTGCCGAGCGTGTCGTTTCTTTCCGACGTACTGGAAAGCGACGGCGTGCGGTTGCGCGGGCTTGATCCGGCATACACGCAGATCCTGATCAACGGCGAACAAGTTCCCGGCTCCGGCGACAGCTCCGGCGCCTTCGGCAACGGCGCCGACGGCGCGTTCTTCGTCGACCGCATCCCGGCGGAATTGATCGAGCGGGTGGAGGTCGTTCGATCCAGCTCCGCGAACCGGTCGGGCGACGCGGTCGCAGGCGCGATCAATATCGTGCTGCGCGATTCGTTCACGCTCGAAGGCGGGTATATCCGCGCCGGCGCGCTCTATTGGGAGAACGACGAAACCTGGGGCGAGACGATCGGCGGCGTCTGGGGCGGCGCGCTCGGCCCGGGCCGCGCCCTCGTCGGCTTCAACATGCAGGATCGGCACAACCCGAAGGATAAGTATTCCCTGCGCTTCGACGAGCCGGGCGGCGACATCGACAACAGCGAAGTGCAGACCGACGTGCGCGACGGGACGGATTATTCGGCGAACTTCTCCTACGAAGCCGATGTCGGGCCGGGCGCATTCTCGATCGACGGCTTTTTCGTCCATACGGACCGCACGCAGACGGAGAATTCCATCGAATTCGTCGAAGCCGTCGAGATCGACGACAACATCGACACGGCGAACCAGAACAACGTCGATATCGAGCAGCAGAGCTTCGCGTTCAATGCGCGCTACGACGTAGAGATGTTCGGCGGCGAAACGCGGTTCAAGGCAGGCTTTGCGCGGTTCACGAACGAAGCCTTCGAGTTCGAGGACGAAGTGTCTTACGACGGGTCCTTCCCGGCGATCGACGAGTATGAGAGCGAGATCGCCGACACCGACCTCACCGACGAGGAATTCAAGCTGAAGCTCGAGCACGAGCGTCAGATTCTCGAGAATTCAACGCTCGAAATGGGCCTTCACTATGAGCAGAAGGAGCGCGACAACCTCGTGCTCGCGGCCGACGAAGGCATTGACAGCAACTTCCCCTCGCCCCTCCCCTTCGACGGCTCGCTTGTCGATCGTGCGGACCTCGAGGCGATCGCCGGCGGCGACAACACGATCGAGCGCACGCGTCTCGATCCCTACGTGATGCTGACGCGTCAGCTCGGGACCGTGACGTTTGAAGTCGGGGCGCGCTACGAGACGACCGATATCGAGATCGAAGATCGGACCGAGGGCGTGACGGTGGAGAATTCCTACGAGTTCCTACTGCCGTCCGGGCATTTCCGCCTGAACCTCACGGACAACGACCGGGTTACGATCTCGGGCGGGCGCACTGTGCGCAATCCGAGCTTCACTTTCCTCTCGCCGGCGCTGTTGGAAGGCGAGCTCGGCGACAACGATTTCATCGGCAATCCGTTCCTGAAGCCGGAATCCGCGTGGGGTCTCGACATCGGCTACGAACGCCGGCTGGGGCGCACGGGCGTGTTCGGCGTCAACGTGTTCTACCGTGACGTTCGAAATCTGATCGAAGTGTTCAACACCGGCGCGCCGTCGGACGATTATTGCGGCAACTTCGAAGACGACACGGGGTTCACGTGCGACGACGTGGCGGATGGCGTTCCAGGCGCTGCGGACGATTTCGACCCGGACTCGTTCGTCTATTCCGCGCGGAACACAGGCAATGGCGACGTGTGGGGGATCGAGTTCGATCTCTCCGCGCCGCTGACTGCGTTTGGCCTGGAAAACACCGGCGTGTTCGTGAACTACAGCTGGCTTGACAGCAATGTGCGCGACGAGTTCGGCGGGCGGATGTTCAACAGCCAGGCGGAGTCGGTGTTCAATATCGGCTTCATCCAGGACATGCCGACGCTTGAGGCCGCTTTCGGCGCGACCTATCGCGACCAGGGCGAAGCCTATGGCCGCGTGGTCGGCGAGGAAGTGCGCACGTCCTACGGCCCGGACCTTGAGGTGTTCGTCGAGAAACGTTTCGGCGAACGGTTCGTGTTGCGCCTCACCGGCTCCAACTTGCTGGACGAATCCAAGGACGAAGCCTTCGACAAGTTCGACAATGCGCTCGATCAGATCGATCGCGACTATGACGAGTACGAAGTGGAGACCGAATCCGCCGGTCCGGTGTTCCAGATCGTCGGGCGCTACGCGTTCTGAGCCGATCGCGTCGCTGTGGTTCGCGCCGTCCCTCCCCCTGTGGAGGGGCGGCGGTTCATTTTTAAGGTACGGCGACCCAACAGATCCGACCGTCCGAGGCGTAGCCGAAGAGGATGTGGGTGACGAGGCCGTCGCCGTAGTGCACCCGATATCGGCGGGCGCGGACGTTCCCTAACGTGTATTCTTCGGTCGGCGCGACTTCCGTGATCGCGTCCAGACGCGGCCCGACCTCTTCCGGCTGCGGCGACGTCGACACGATTTGCGCTTCCGACGCCAACAGCGCAGAAGCGATTGTCGGATCTGTGCGCGCGAGGATCGCACGCGCCGCGACGGTGATCGCCGGCGCAGTGTCGCGGCGTACACGCTCGGCATATTCCGTGGAGGCGGGCGCGAAGATTGTGGTGATCTGCGCTGCGAGGCGGCGCAGCGCCATCGTAACGCCGCCGCCCGCACAATTGGTGGAAAGGAAGACCCCCACGCTAGGGCTCGGCGCCCATCGCGCGAAACTGGTGAAACCCGGGACGCCGCCGGAATGGGTGTAGTACGGGCGGCCGCGGATGGAATCGACGTTCCAGCCCATGGCGTACGGATAGGGCCGGCCGGTGTTGAGGCGCACCGGCGTAACCATGGCGGCCGCGGTTTCCGGCGCGATCAGCCGCGGGGCGCGCATTTCATTCAGCCACGCGATCGCGTCGTGCGCTGACAGAAGAAGGCCGCCGTCGGCGGTCTGCGACACTTCCCGCGACATGCGCACAGCCGGCTCGTATCCGCCGCCCTCAGCCAGCACATAGGGTTCGGCCTTATCGGGGATATGCGCTTCGCCGTCGTCGGGGCGGGCGTCGCGCATCGCGAGCGGCTGTATAATCCGGGTGCGGACGAACTCGCCGTATGGCGCACCGGCGACATCTTCGATCAGCCAGCCAAGCACGCAATAGCCGGTATTGGAGTAGAGAAACGCATCGCCCGGCGCGAACCATACGTCGGGTCCGGCACGGCGCAGGAGTTCGCTGCGCGGCAGGGGCGCGGTCCAGAAATCGTCGTCGAGATCATAGGCAGGAAGCCCACCGGTGTGGGTGAGGAGCGCGCGAATGGTGACAGACCGCCAAGCCGGCGGCAGATTTTCAACATAGCCGCCGATTGGCGCGTCCGGCTCGACCGCGCCGGATTCCACCAATTGCAGGACGCCGTGCGCGGTGAAGGCTTTGCAGAGGGACCCGATCTGGAAGAGCGTAGCGGGCTCCACCGGCGCGCCAGACGCAATGTCGGCGCGCCCATAGCCCTTCGCGATGAGGCCGCGCCCATGCAGGGACACCGCAAGCGTGAGGCCCGGCAGGCGCGCCCGCGCCATCGCCTCCTCCACCAGCGGATCGACACTGATGCTTGGCGGGCGCGCTGAGGCTGGCGCGGCGACGGCGCAGAGCGCCAACGGGCCAGCCAAAACGTCACGCCGACGCATCCGGCGTCTCCCCTCTTTTTCACATCAAACCCGCTTTTCTGGACGGGGAATTGGCGCCATTCTGCAAAAAATGACGCCTCAGTCACGCGCTGAGGCGCGGCAGGCAGAATCCAGACCTGGAGGATATCATGAGCGCCGCACCTGCCCGTCCCATCGAAGCCTCCGGCGCCCGCGAGACGGACCGCCAGCGCGAAGAGCGCGCGAAGGCCTACGCCACACCGCTGGAAGCGTTCAATCCGGCGGACAACATGCTCTTCCGCGACGATGTGCACTGGCCGTATTTCGAGCGGCTGCGCGCCGAGGCGCCGGTGCATTATTGCTCGACCCATCCGGAGTTCCCGTACTGGTCCGTCACCAAGTACCACGACATCATGGCGGTGGACACGAACCACCAGGACTTCTCCTCGGAGCCGACGATCGTGCTGCCGGACCCGGACGAAGACTTCACGCTGCCGATGTTCATCGCGATGGATCCGCCAAAGCACGACGAGCAGCGCAAGACGGTCTCGCCGATCGTCGCGCCGGATAGTTTGATGCGCATGGAGCCGATCATCCGAGAGCGCGCGGCCGGTCTTTTGGACGCCATGCCGCGCGGCGAGGTTTTCGACTGGGTGGACGCGATCTCGATCGAACTTACGACGCAGATGTTGGCGACTTTGTTCGACTTCCCCTGGGAAGATCGGCGTAAGCTGACGCGCTGGTCGGATGTGGCGACGGCGGCGCCCGATTCCGGCATCGTCGAAAGCGAGGATGCGCGCCGCGCCGAGTTGCTGGAATGCCTCGGCTATTTCACCAGTTTGTGGAACGCGCGCGCCAAGGGCGATGGCGGGCACGACCTCATCTCGATGATGGCGCGCGGCGACTCTACGAAGAACATGCAACCGATGGAGTATCTGGGAAACCTGATCCTGCTGATCGTCGGCGGCAACGACACCACGCGCAACTCGATCTCCGGCGGGCTCTACGCGCTCAACAAGTTTCCCGAACAGTACGACAAGCTGCGCGCGAATCCTTCGCTCATCCCCTCGATGGTGAGCGAGATCATCCGGTGGCAGACGCCGCTCGCCTATATGCGCCGGCGGGCGACCCGCGATGTCGAGCTTCGCGGGCAAAAGATCAAGGAAGGCGACCGTGTGCTGATGTGGTACGTGTCGGGCAACCGGGACGACGAGGTGATCGACAATCCCTACGAGTTCATCATCGATCGGCCGAACGTGCGCCGGCATCTCTCGTTCGGCTTCGGCATCCATCGCTGCGTGGGAAACCGTCTGGCGGAAATGCAGCTGCGGATCGTCTGGGAAGAAATCCTGAAGCGCTTCGATCGCATCGAGGTTGTCGACGAGCCGCGCCGGGTGATGTCGAGCTTCGTCAAGGGCTACGAATACATGCCGGTTCGGATCGCGGCCTGAGTGCGCCTCGGCGTGGCGGCGTCCTCGAAGACTTGATGCAACACGCAGCGTCAGAGACTAAAGTGCGCGCCTCGCATGGGGGACCGCATGATCAGGCTCGCAGCGCTTCTTGGGCTATTGATTGCGTGCATCGCCGCGCCTGCGCATGCCCAGGGCCGCTGGCTGCGCGTGGAGAGCGCACACTTCGTCGTCGTCATCGACCATAGCGAGTCCCGGGTCGCCGCGACCCTGGAGCGCTTGGAGGCGTTCGATGCGCTCCTCCGGTCGATCACCCGAGTTCCGCCTGATGACGATCCGGTGAAGCTCGAAGTCTATCTCTTCCGAGGCGCGGGCTTGCTGGCCGAAGTCCGCGGCGTGAGCTCGACGGGCTCCATCGTCGGGTTCTACACCGCCTCGCCGGACATGATCGCGGCGCTCGCCGAGTTCCGCGGCGATCCCGACGACGCCGAGCACATCCTTTTTCACGAGTACGCGCACCACTTTATGTTGCGCTATTTTCCGGTCGCCTACCCCGCCTGGTATGTGGAAGGGTTTGCGGAATATGTCGCCACCGTGGAGGTGGGGCCAGACACCTATTCGATCGGTCGGTTTGAGCCGATGCGCATCCGGTCCCTTGAGGTCACGCGCTGGGTGCCGATGGCGCGGCTGCTCTCGGCGCCGGTGTCGGCGCTCTCGGCGGAGGAACGTCAGAATTTCTACGCACAGAGCTGGCTGCTGGTGCATTATTGCGCCAACACGCCCGGCTGCACTGAAGCGCTGCAGCGTTATTTCGGTGCGCTGCGCGAAGGCGGCGAGCCGATCGCGGCGTTTTCCGACCATTTCCAGATGACGCCGGACGCGATGCAGAATGAATTGCGCCGCTATATCCGCACTGCACTGACGTACGTGACCCGCGCGCGTACGCCGTCGCGTTCGACGTTCGCTGTCACGCGGTTGCCGGCTGGCGCGGACGACCTCCTGACGCGGGACTTGCGGCTTCGGCGCGGCGTGCAGGAGGACGATCGCGACGCACTGATCGAGGCCGTTCGGCGGCGCGCTTCGGGCAGCTCTGATCCGTTCGCGCTGCGTACGCTCGGTCGCGCGGAGATATTGGCGGAGAATTTCGACGCGGCGCAGGCAGCGCTGAACACCGCCTTGACGGCGGCGCCGGACGACGTGGAGGCGCTCTACTTGATGGGCGTCGCCTTCGCCCAGCAGGCGGCCAATTCGGGAGACTCAGAGGCGCTCATCGCCGAGAGCCGCCGCTATTTCGTGCGCGCTTTTCAGATCGATCCACGCCATGCGCCGACGCTATACCGCTTCGCTATGACCTTCTGGCGCAACGATGCGCCGATGCCGCGGGAACGGCTCGACATCCTCGTGGAGGCCGCCAATCTCGCGCCGCAGGTGGATGAAATCGGCATCAATGCCGGTATCCAGTTGCTCAGCCACGGCCGGCGGGATGAGGCGATCGCAGTCTTGCGGCCGATCGCCTATGCGCCCCACGGCGGCTCTACGTCCAATGCTGCGCGCGCCATGCTGGACGCGCTCGCCCCGGCTGACGCGCCGGCGCAGTGAAGGCTCAAGCCGAGCCTGACGGCGCTCCGCTGATTGCGACGCGCTCTTGGGTGCCGTCGCGGCGTTCAATGAACACCACTTTATAATCTGCGGAGGCGTGGGCCTTCGCGCCGGTGGCTTTCGCCAATGCAATCTGGCGATCGGCGCGTTGGCGGCGGATGTCGAGTTCCGTTTGCGTGGTCATCGCGGGACCTCCCTTGGCTTGTTTCCAGTCACATTGGTCCTTGGAGCGCTGCGTGCAACCCGATTAGGCGCCGACGCGGATCAGTTGGCCGCGGTCGCCGAAGGCGTCGAACAGTTCAGCGTCGGTCCCCGTCAGCCAGGCTTGACCGGGATTGGTGAGAAGTTCGTCGTACAAGGCGGCGCGGCGCGCGGCGTCGAGGTGGGCGGCGGCCTCATCGATCAGCAGCAGCGCGGGACCTGCGCCGGGATCATCGGCGAGCGCACGCGCATGGGCGAGAAAGAGCCCCAGAAGCAACGCTTTCTGCTCGCCAGTCGAGCAATGCTCGGCGGCGATATTCTTGGCGGCGTGGCGGACAATGAGATCGCTGCGATGGGGGCCGTCCAGCGCACGACCCACGGCGGCGTCGCGCGGGCGAACGTCGCGGAGCGCGCCAGCGAAGCGATCTTCGACGTCGAAGCTTTTTTCGTGCGCCAGAAATTGCGCCTCAAGCGCGCCTTCAAGCGCGATGTCGGCTTTCGGGAATGCGCCATCCGGCCGTTGCGCGATCGCGCGACGGAGCAATTCCAGAGTCTCCACGCGCGCCGCGGCCATGGCTGCGCCGTGTCCCGCCATTTCGCGCTCCAGGCTCGCGAGCCATTGAGCGTCGGCCCCGGGCTCCGCCAGCAGGCGCTGTCGTTCGCGCATCGCGCGCTCATACGCGGCGGCCTGCGCGCCATGCTCTGGCGACCGCGCAATCGTCATGCGGTCGAAGAAGCGACGCCGATCGGCCGGAGGGCCGGCGAACAATCGATCCATCGCCGGGATCACCCACGTCATGCGGAGCGCGCGGGCGAGATCGCCGGGCGCGGCGGCGGCGCCGTTCATCCGCGCCACGCGCTTGGTTCCGCCTTCGGGCGTCCGCTCAGCGCCGACGCCAAGCTGCAACATCTCGCCGTCTGCGTTTATGCGCGCGGCCACGGACCATGGCCGTGCGCGCGCAGCGGCGCCAGTTTCGCCGTCACGGGCAAGATCCAGGAGGCCGGCGCCGCGCAATCCCCTGCCCGGCGCAAACATCGTCAGCGCTTCAATAATGTTGGTCTTGCCGGCGCCATTGGCGCCGAAGAGGCAGACGGGGCGACCGTCGAGTTCAAGATCCAGCGACTCGTGATTGCGGAAATCCGTGAGACTGAGGCGCGTGCAAGAGAGACGATAGCTCATGCGGCGCCTGCGCGCGTTGGACCAATACGCCCGTTCTCCCGCGGCCTGCGGATGGCGCCGCTCACACGCGGAGCGGCATCAACACGTAGAGCGCGTGATCGTCGCTTTCGTCGCGCACGAGCGTGGGCGAGCCAGAATCTGCGAGTTCGAACAGCGCCTGCTCGCCGCTGATCTGACCGGACACGTCAAGCAGATACTTGGCGTTGAACCCGATCTCCATCGCCTCGTCGCCGTATTCCGCCGACAGATCCTCTGTCGCGAGGCCGGCGTCGGGATTGTTGACCGTCAATGTCACCTTGTCCGGCTCGATCGCCAGGCGCACGGAGCGCGTGCGCTCGGCGGAAACAGTGGCGACCCGATCGACGGCCTCCTTAAAGGCCTTGTTCTCAAGTTTCAGCTTGCGCGAATTCTGCTTGGGGATGACGCGCGCATATTCCGGAAACGACCCATCGATCAATTTCGACGTGAGGACAGCGTCGTTCACGGCGAAGCGAATCTTCTGCGCACTGACGGAAACGCGGACATCGTCGGCGGCGTCGTCGAGCAGGCGGCGCAGCTCATTGATGGTCTTGCGGGGCACGATCACGCCCGGCATCTTCGTGGCCCCTTGCGGGGCGGGATAATCGGCGAGTGCAAGGCGGTGACCGTCCGTCGCGACAGCACGCAGCATGTGCGCGCCGCCGCCGTCGGCGATGGTGTGGAAGTAGATCCCGTTCAGGTAGTAGCGCGTCTCTTCGGTGGAGATGGCGAACCGGGTCTTGTCGATAAGGCGCGCGAGCTCCACTGGACCGATCGCGAACTCGGTGTCGAAGCCGTCGGCGGGCATGAGCGGAAAGTCATCCGCCGGCAGCACCGGCAGATGCAGCCTGGTTCGCGCCGCGGCGATGAACAGACGCGGGTCGTCCGGCTTCAGCTCAAGCAACACCGGCGCGCTCTCGGGCAGCTTGCGCACGAAGTCGTACAGGTTGTGCGCCGGGGCGGAAATTGCGCCAGGCCGCTGGATGTCCGCAGGCAGCGTCTCCGAAATCTCGATGTCGAGATCGGTTGCGGCGAGGCGCAACGCGTCGCCCTGCGCCGTCAGCAGCACGTTGGACAGAATGGGGATGGTGTTGCGCCGTTCAACGACGCTTTGCACGTGCGTGAGCGCCTTCAGGAAGGCGGCGCGCTCCAGATTCAGCCGCATCTATTCTTGCCCTCGACCATGGCCGCATCGACAGATTTCGCGCGGCGCGCCGGCCCGCATGCTGCGAGTCGCGGGCAAACCCTGGCCGGTTTCGAGAGGGGTGTGAAGCGGTTTTGAGGGCGAAACCGGCCCGATCGGCCGATTCGGCGCGATCCGTTGCAGCGTCCCTCCGCGTCCCTTGCGCACGCCCTCCGGCCAAGCCGGAGAGCGCTCGCGACAGCGCCTCAGGCGGCCCCAGTCGGCTCCTTGTGGATGAGGCGGGTCAGGGTATCGACCTCGCTGCGGATGCGCGGGTCGGTGTCCAGCGCGGCGCGGATCTTGTTCCGCGAGTAGAGAATCGTGGAGTGGTCGTAGCCGCCGAAGCGCCGGCCGATATCCGGCAGCGAGGCGTGCGTCAGCTGCGTGCACAGATAGGCGGCGATCTGGCGGGGCTGCGCGAACGCGCGCTGTCGCGACCGCGTCAGCAATTGATCGACCGTCATGTTGTTGTGGCGGGCTACGACCTTGAGGACCGTGGCGACCCTGACCGGCTTCACTTCGCCGCGATCGCTCAGCTTTCCGCGCAACGCGTTCTCTGCCGCTTCCAAAGTGACCTCCTGCAGTCCAGAAACTCTTGCTTCAACAACCAATTGGCTTACGGCGCCGTCGAGCAGCCGGCCGCTGCCGGACATGCGCTTGGCGATCATCTCCAGGGCCGCCGGCGCGACGCGGAATCCCGGCGTCGTCGTCTGGTAGTGGCGCACCTTGGCGTCGAGGATCTGCCGGCGAAGGGCTTCGCCAGGCTCCGTGATCTCGCAGACGGCGGCGCCTGAGAGATGGTGGCGCAGGCGATCGTCAAAGCCGCCGATTCCATCGGGGCCCTGGTCCGCCGTGATGACGACCTGGCGGCCGCGCGAATTCAGCATAATCACTGTATCGAGGAATTCCTCCTCGGTGACCCTGCGCCCGGCGATCCGGTGGACGTCGTCGAGGAAAAAGATCTCAGGCTCGCGGACGCGCTGCTTGAACTCGCTGGAGTCCTTCTTCTTGTGCAGCGCGTATTGGAATTCCTCGATGAATTCCTGAGCCATCATGTAGCGAACCTTGCGGTCCGGCGCGGCGCACTGGGCGGCGTAGGCGCAGGCGTGCAGCAGATGGGTCTTGCCGCAGCCAGGCGGCGAATGCAGCAGCACCAGCGGAAAGTTCACGGGTGCGCCTGAGGCGACCAGCTGCAGCAGCGTAACGGCGCGGTGGTTGCTGTCATCGACGCAGAACGTGTCGAAGGTGAATCCGGGGTAGGACGGCGGCGGCAGCACGCGCGCTTCCGCTTCACGCTCGGCGCGGCGCACCGCCGGGGCGCGTTCAGCCGCGAAATCACGCACGGGCGCCGGGGCGCTTTCGACCGTGTGAATTTGAATCTCGCCGTCCAGAATCATGTGGGCGCGCATCCGCGCCTCGAGCCGATGCGCGCCATTCCGGCGGAGCCAGGCCCGGGCGTCCTCAGACTCGGTCAGGAACACCAGCTGGCCCTGGTACTCGCCGGCGAGTTCGAGCCGCTCAAAATAGGCCTCAAACAGCTCCGGTCCGAATTCGCTCATCAGTTCGCGGCGCACGCGATCGTAGACTCTGACCGCCCCCTCCGCCGCGCCCACGCCGTGCGCGGAACCTTGTCCTTGATCCATGGCTTTCGCCGCTCCCAGCCCTGCGTCGCCCCTGGCCGACGCCATCCATTCTCGGCAGCCCCCCACGGGCCTCCCGCCTGACACAGCTATCCCGTCGCCAGAATCGCCCTTGCTTTTCCGGCCCTTCCCAACGAGGTTTCGGAGGTCAGTTAACGGTCAGCTCACAAGCCAACGAAGCGAACACTGGCGCCGGCCATATGACAGGTCAATGTCATTCATGCCGCGTTTGGGTTGCAGAGTCGCAATGAACGCTTAGGTCTAAGAAAACAAAGAGGAAAAAGATAAGTTGCGTGCTCGAAAACGGCGATTCTGGCAGGGCTCCGCGCGCGCGCTTTTCACAATTTGCCAACGTTTTGTGAACGCCCGTTTTTTTGGAAAATTCGCCTGAGAGGCGAGAAAAAATCACCGCTGGACGCTGCGTCAGTCACCCTGCTCACGCTCGTGATTTCGATGCGACTCGCAGCGGCTCACAAGCCCCGCCTGGCGGTCGAAGCGGCAGTTTCAGACGCCGGCGGCGACTTTCTTCACCCGCTGCGTCAGCCGCGAGACCTTCCGGGCGCCGGCGTTCTTGTGAAGCACGCCCCTGGAGACCGCGCGCATGGTTTCCGACTCGGCCTGGCGGAGAGCGACCTCTGCAGCCTTGGCGTCCCCGGCGGCGATCGCTTCGTCGACCTTCTTCCAAAACGTCCGCATCCGAGAGCGTCGCGCCTTATTGACCGCAGTGCGGCGGGCGATGACGCGGATGGCTTTCTTTGCGGAGGCGGTGTTCGCCATGGAGGCAGGTCTCTGGCTTCGGGTCGGTAAAAGAAGGGCGCGGGTATAAGCGCGGGGGGCGGCAAGGTCAATCATCCACAAGGCGGCGCGGTCGAAGCCTAGCGCCGCACCCGAAGCGTCGCCCCGATCGTGCGCGGATCGCCAGGGTTGCCCAGGATGAGCCCCGAATTGCCGGACTGGACGGAGACGAACTGGAGATAGGGTTCGTCGAAAGCGTTCTTCACCCAGGCGAACGCTTCCCAGCCGCCCTCGCTCTCGAATCCGGCGCGGAGATTGACGAGAGTGTAGCCGTCGATCAACGCATACCGAGAATCCGAGGCGTCGGAGTAGAAATCGGACCGGTAGCTGGCGTCGACCCCGACATAATAATCGCCCGGATCGCCGGCGACCGCGCCAGGCCAGCGATATTCTCCGCCCACGGACCAAGCCCATTCCGAGACGCCGGGAAGGCGCTGGCCGCTCAGATCGCAGGCCGAGGTGGAGGGCCCGATCAGCTCAAGCGGACATGGGCCGTTTGCGAAGCTTTCGTAGACCGCATCGGTCCAGGCGAGCGTGGCGTAGGCGATCAAGCCGCGCCATGGCCGGGTCTGCACGTCAAGCTCCACGCCCTCGACGCCGACCTCGTCGATGTTGGCCAGGTAGCCGCGCAATGCGCCGGGGCCGGTGTCGACGACATTCGCCTGGTAGTCCTCCACGACAGTGCGGAAGAGCGCGAGGTTGGCGGTGAGGAGACGATCGAAGAGTTGCGTCTTCAGGCCAAGTTCGAGGGTGCGGGAATTCTCCGGGGCTATGACTGCGTTGACGAGCGCTGGCGCGCCGGACGCCGTCGTCGGGATGCCAGCCAGATTCACGCCGCCGGATTTGTAGCCCTGCGCATACCCAATATAGGCCAGCACGGCGTCGCCGACGTCCCAGGCGAGGTTGATCTGGCCCGATGCGCTGCCGTCTTCAACCGCAGCTTCGTAGACCTGCGGCCGCGCGATCGAAAGCTGGCGGTTGATCAGCGTTGGGTCCGTTGTGGCGAGTCCGCCCGAGACACGCTGATCGTAGACCGCATCTTTCGTTTCTTCCGTATACCGAACGCCCCCTGACAGACGCCATCGTGGCGCAATGCTCCAAACGGCGTGCGCGAAGGCCGCGTAGGATTCCGTTGCGGAAGTGACGGTGAAATCGGCGCGGTATCCATCCAGGAGATTTGCGGGCGCGCTCGGCCCGATGAGCCAATACGCGGCGTCGGCGCCCCATTCGGAGACGCCCTCTGTGTCGATCTCCTGGCGGTAGAAATAGAGACCAACGGTCCAATCCACGACCCGCTCGCCGTTCGAGGCTAGGCGCAATTCCTGGGAGAGCTGCTGCTGATCGGACTGGTTGGCCGAACGCGTCAGGATCGAGAGCGCAGTGTAATCGCGATCGTTCTGGGGGCGCCAAGCCCATTGGCGCGCCGCGCTAACCGACGTCATCGTTGCGAACCCAAGGTCCCAATCGGCTATAACGGCGAGACCGCTCTGCCATTGGTCGGCCTGGATGTCCGAGTTCACATCGACGCGGCGATCGTAGATGTCAAAACTCGCCGGCGCATAGTCGAGGCCGGCGGCGAGCGCCGGGTATTGCTGCGACGGGGCGCGCTGCGTCTCGCCGACGCGGACAACGCCTTGCGTGCAGCATTCCAGTTCCTGCGCGTTATAGTCGGCAATGAAGCGCAGCGAAAGATCCGGCGTCGGCGTGTAGAGCAGCTGGCCGCGAACAGCGACATTGTTCTGGTCGTTCACATCGCGTTGCGTCGTAACATTATAAAGCATGCCGTCGCGACGCGTGGTTGCGATCGAGAGGCGCCCGGCCAGCATTTCGCCCAGGAGCGGACCCGAGACCGAGGCTTTTGCCTGGGTGAAGCCGTAATCCCCATAGGACAATTCGATCGCCGATTCCGGCGTGAAGCGCGGCGCGCGCGTGGTGACGTTGAGCGCGCCGGCGGTGGTGTTCTTGCCGAACAGCGTCCCCTGCGGCCCGCGCAAAATCTCGATGCGCTCGATATCAAGAAGATCGAAGCTCGCGGCCGCGGGGCGTGGATAATACACCTGGTCGATATAGAGGCCGACTCCCTGCTCCAAGCCGTCATTGGCAAGACCGAACGATGAGCCAAGACCGCGGATATTGAACGCGGTGTTGCGCGGATTGGAGGACACGTATTGCAGCGTCGGCGCCAATTGCGTGATCTGGCCGATGGAATAAGAGCCTGTGTCGTCCAGGCGCTCGCCTCCGATCACGCTCACGGCCACAGGCACATCCTGCAAGCGCTCTTCGCGCCGTCGTGCGGTGACGACGATTTCGCCGCCGTCTTCGCTCGCAGCGCGCGTCGGCGCCGCCTCCTGCCCTAGCGCCCTTGGCGCGATTAATCCAAGCAACGCCGTTCCAAGAGCGAATGCCGAACGCAATCTCATGCAGGGCTCCCTCGATAGCAGGCGCCCTTTAACTCTTGTTTGTCGATCGGTTCAATAGAGATTCGCTTAAATCATGCGTTAGCGCTTCTGCAAGCGCTGTCAGCGTTTGCCGCCCCGGCGACGCGGGCTCAGCGCGCTTGCAAGCGACGTCGATTCCAGGATCGCGGCGCTGGCGTCGCGGACTTGACCCAACGCGCCGCGCAACGGGCAGCGCGCCTCGTGGCAATCTTCGCACTGCTGGTAGCGCGTGCGGCTGGTGCAAGGGGTGAGAGCGAGTGGGCCGTCGATGGCGCGGATCACATCGGCGAAGGTGATCTCTTCGGGATCGTGCGCCAGAGCGTAGCCGCCGAACTTGCCACGCTGGCTCGACACCAGGCCGTGTTTGCGCAGCTCTAGGAGAATATTTTCCAGAAACCGCCGCGGGATGTCCTGGCGTTCGGAAATGTCGCCAATGAATGTCGGGCTCTCCCCGTGCTGGGCGGCGAGATCGATCATGGCGCGCAGCGCGTACTTGGCTTTCGAGGTGAGCATGCTTCGGCGTATAGCCGATCGACCCGATCGACATAAAGCGTATACGCGCAACCTCGTGGCCGATCCCGTGCGTTGCGCCTGCCGCGAGGCAATCAGACCGTTTCATTCTCCTTCGGCGCGGAGACGCGGCGCGGTTTGGCCTCGAACTTTGGCTTGGGCAGGAGCCGAAAACGGGATTGGCACCAGGCGAAGTCAACGCCGACGTCGAGCAGCGCATCGGACCGTCCGCACGGGCAGGCAAACTCGAAGATCGACAAGACGCGATAGGTCTCCCCCGCGACCAGGGGCACAGGCTCGCCGGTGACGTGGTTCGGGGCCGCGTTGACGCATAGAACCAGGTCGCCGGGGCCGACAGGGTCGCTCATGACTTTTCCTACAGGCGCCGAATGATAGACGCGCGTTCGCGAACGGCAACACGCGGAGGCGCCCGAAAGCGGGTCGATGAACCTGCCACGACGCCGCCACCGCGCGGCCGGGCTCTCAAGCAGGCGCTAGGGTCCAGGCTCAGGCCTTCGCCATCATGTATTCGAAGTTCCGCCGGTAGAATTGGTCTTTCACGTCCTCAGGAAACGTTGCGAGGTTCGCTTCGAAGCGTTCGATCGGATTCTTGGTTCCCTCCGGGTGCGGATAATCGCTGGAGAACAGGAACAGGTCGGGGCCGCCTTCGCGGATGATTGCTCCGACGTCTTCGTTGGCGAACGGTGTGAAGCGCACGGCCCGGCGCACGAAGTGCGACGGCGGCTCGGCGAGCTCGCCAAGTGCAGGATCGGTCTTCTTGAACGAGCGCCACCCGTGATCCAGGCGGCGCAGAAAATCAGCCACCCAGCCGGCGCCCAATTCGATCACGCCGCCCCGCAGACTCGGAAACCGCTGGAAGACGCCATCGAAGGCCATTGCCGCGAGAAACATCTGCGGCGCAAACGACAACGTCATGAAGTCCTTGCCGCGCAGGTTTTCCCCGCCGCCGAGCCAATCGGTCGTCCTCGGGCGTCCGTTGTTGAAGTAGGCCTCCGGATGCACGCGGCTTGCTGCCCCGACGTGCAACATAAAGGGCGTCGACGTCTCGGCCAGCAAGCGCCAGATAGGATCGAGATCTGGGTGGCCCGGAGAGCGATCCCCTGCCGGCGATGCGGCGACCCAAATCGCGCCGCAGCCGAGCCGCAGCGCTTCTTTCGTTTCGATAAGCGCGCGCTCGGGATCGGAAAGCGGCACGACGCCCACCGGGATGAGACGTTTATCCGCCTTGCAGAACTCGGTGATGCCACGATTAAGGGCGCGCGCGCCGCCATAGCGCACGTCGTTTTCGTCGGCGCCGCTGAATTGCGAGCCTGCGAACGTGGTGAAGACGAGTTGGCTGGCGAAGCCAAGATCATTCAGGGCGCGGACGCGTTCGTCGGAATTCATCGCGCCGTAAGCGGCCCACCCCTTCGGCCCAGCGATAACATTGGCGGAGATGGCTGCGGTTGCAGCGGCATCGCCCTGTCTTTTCTGAGCGGCGGCGATGGCTTTCTCCGCGAGTGCGCCGCCGGCCTCAAAGCGCATCCGCTTCAAACGATCACGTATGCCGGGGTCGGCGTAGGACGCGAGCCAGTCGCCGCTCTCCATGATGTGGCTGTCGGCGTCGTGGAAAATGCGTCCGGCAGCATACGGCATAGCGGTTCTCCTCTCAGTGCGCCAAGACGGCTCTGTCTGTCCGCCTCAGCAACGACGCTTCAATTTCGGAAGAATGGCTTGTCGCCGGCAATGGTGACGCGCTCCATGATGCGGCGGGCGGGGAAGTAATCCGACGCAGCGTAGTGCTGACAGGCGCGGTTGTCCCAGAAGGCGATGGAGCCCGGCGCCCAGCGGAAGCGGCATTGGCGCTCGGGGACGGCGGCCTGCTCATAGAGATGCGCCAGCAGCCAATCGCTCTCTTTCTTGGACAAGCCGAGGATATGGCTGGTGAAGGCGGTGTTCACGTAAATCAGGTTGCGGCCCGTTTCCGGGTGGGTGCGCACGACCGGATGCTCCTGCATCGGGTATTTGGCGCGGAGATCGTCCGCGCTCTTGCCGAGGCGATCGGCGAACACGCGGGCGATGTCGTGCACGGCGGTGAGGCCGCTGACGAAGCGCTTCATTTCCGGGGACAGGCCTCCGTAAGCGTCGACCATGTCGGAGAAGAGCGTATCGCCGCCCACATCAGGACCTCGATTGCGCGCAGGATCGATCCAAGGGACGGCTGCTCGCGCCAGGTGACGTCGGAGTGCCACGCGTTCTCCTTGCCGCGATTGTCGGGCCCGTGCTCGATGCGGAGGACCTCCCGGTCGGGCTGATCTTTCGGCGTGGCGGGGTGAATCTCCAGCGCGCCGAACTGGCGGGCGAACGCGATGTGCTGGGCGCGTGTGATCTGCTGATCGCGAAAGAAAACCACCTTGTAGTCAAGCAGCGCGCGTTTCACTTCGGCGACGGCTTCGGCTGGCGGATCGGCGAGATCGATGCCGATCAGCTCAGCGCCGATGGTCGGCGAGAGCGGACGGGCGTCGAAATGGCGATAAGGCTCGTTGCGCAGTGCAGCGGACATGGCGTTCCCTCTGTGTCTTTTGCACAGGCAAGGCCACCCGCGGCGCAGTGTCAATGCGGATCGCGCGGCTTCAGACGCGCTTCTTAGACGGGCCTGACGGCCCCACGGTCCTGCCCTTCGAGATTTCCCGGTTCAACGCAGTTCCGGTTTGTCGAGGTCGAGCGCGTCGAGTTCGATCGTCTCCAGGTTGGGGCGGCGCTGGCGCAATGCATCCGCGAAGTGCTGGGCGTCGCCGACGACGATGAGGTCGGCGGCGGCGGGATCGAACAGACGCGCGCCCGCGGTGCGGACCTGATCCTGCGTCACGGCGCCGACGTCGGCGACGTAGGTGTCGAGCTGGTCGAGCGGCAGGCCAAAGAGCGCCAGTGTGGACAGCTGGCTGGCCACGCCGGACGTTGTTTCGACCGTGCGGCCGAACGAACCGATCAGCACCGCCTTGCGCGCATCGAGTTCGCTTTGCGGCACAGCTTCCGTTCCTAGGCGTGCGAACTCGGCGCTCATGAGATCGACGACCTGCGGCGCGGCGTCATTGCGCGTCTGGCCGCTGGCCACGATCGGACCCGGCGCCATCGACGGCGCGAGGCTTGCGCCGACGCCATAAGAGAGACCGCGGCGAATGCGGATTTCCATGTTGAGGCGCGCCGAATAGCCGCCGCCGAGCACGTTCGTCGCGACGAGCGCGGGAAAATAGCCGGCGTCCGTGCGTGCAGGCCCACGGAAACCGAACGCCACGGCGGCCTGGCCGCTGTCGGGCAGGTTGATCAGGATCGCACGCGGGTCCGCCGCCCAGGCGTCGGCGTTCGGTTCGGCCGGCAGCGGGGCCGCCGGTTTGGCCCAGCGACCGAAGAAGCGCTCTGCAAGGGCGAAGCCCTCGCTGGCGCTCACGTCGCCCGCGATGACGAGGACGGCGTTGTCGGGGCGATAATGCGCTGCATGGAAGCCCTGCACGTCGGCCTGCGTGATCGCCTGCAGGCTGGCGGGCGACGCGATGGCGCCATAGGGCGCATCGCCGAACAAGGCGCGACGCATCGCGAATTGCGCGATCGAGCCGGGCTGGCGCAACGCAACTGACAGACCATCAAGATTCTGCTGGCGCTGGCGCTCGACTTCATCGGCGGCGAATGTCGGGTTTTGCGCGACATCGGCGAAGATCGCGAACGCGTCATCGACGCGATCGCTGCGCGTTTGCAGGGAGACGCTGGAGGAATCGCGGCCTGCCCCGGCCGTGAGCGAGGCGCCGAGCGATTCAACCTGACGCGCGATCTCGGTGGCGGAGCGTGTGCTCGTGCCCTTGGTCAGCACGTCGGCGGCGAGGCTCGCCTGCCCGGCGCGGCCTGCTGCATCTGCGCTTTCGCCGGAAAGCACGCGCAGGTCGGCGCTGATCAGCGGCAGGTCGCGGCGTTCGGCGACGATGACGCGCAGACCGTTGGCGAGCGTGCGCTCGACCGGATTGGGCAGACGCGCGGCGACCGGCGCTGCGGGTTCTGGCGGGCGCGCGCGCGTGGCTTCGGGCGCCAGCGTGTAGATCGGGATTTCGCTCTGCGCGATCTGGATGTTTTGCGCGGCGATGGTTGGCGAGACCTGGATGGCGTCTTCCGGCGCGCCGTTCTGAGACTCTTCGGGGAGGTAGCGGATGACAACGCGGCGGCTGTCGTTGAACCACGTGCGCGCGACCCGCTGAACATCGGCGGCGGTGACGGCCTGGATCCCGGCGAGCAGCCGATCGGCGTAGGCTGGATCGCCGAAGCGGATCACGGAATTGGCGAGTTCCGTGGCGCGGCCGAACGCGGTTTCCCGGCCTTCGATCGTCTCGGTGACGATCTCGTTCTTGGCTTCATCCAGTTCGGCTGCCGTGACCTCGCCGTCGCGCAGGCGCGCGATCTCGGCGGAGAGCGCAGCGACGCCTTCTGCGGCGCCCTGCCCGTCGCTCAGGATTGCTGCGATGGCATAAGCGGAGGGATCCTGCGTCGGCTCGAAGAAGGTAAAGGCCTGGGCGGCGATCTGCTGCTCGTAGACGAGGGATTGATAGAGCCTGGAACTCTCGCCCTTGGACAGGATCGCATCGAGTACAGTGAGCGCGGCGAGATCGGGGTGGCGGGCGTCGGGGCCGGGATAGGTGATCATCACCGCCGGCAGCGGCGTATTCGGCTCATAGACCGTAAGGTCGCGGGGCGCGGCGCGTACGGGCTCCTGCGCGGTGACGCGCGGGATCGGGCGATCGGGACGCGCGATGGGCGCGAAGTATTCGTCGACCCAGCGATCAAGCTCGGCCTGATTGAAATTACCGGCGACAACGAGCACCGCGTTGTCCGGGCGATAGTAGGCGGCGTGGAAAGCGCGCACGTCCTCAACAGT
Organism: Alphaproteobacteria bacterium; assembly: GCA_016124255.1. GTDB lineage: Bacteria > Pseudomonadota > Alphaproteobacteria > Caulobacterales > Aquidulcibacteraceae > CADEEL01. Next base: position 19,529 of record WGOB01000012.1, read on the forward strand.
CGCGGCGTCGAGATCCTCGATCGACCCAATGCCCGGGCGGCCGTAGGGATGCACCGTGTAATTGGCCTGCGGCAGATAGAGATAGAACAGACGGCCATAGGGCGAAGCGAGCACGCGCTGGCGCAGCTCCTCCTTCACGACGTCGCGCTCGGAATCGAACGTCGCCTCGTCGATCACGAGCGAACCCATGCGCTCGGCTTCCGCCCACAGGATGCGCTGCAAATGGTTTGCGGGGACGACTTCGTAGTAATTGGTGAAGTCGTCATAGGTGGAGGCGTTGTTGAAGCCGCCGACATCCTCCGTCAGCCGATCGAAGAATTCCGCCGGCATGTTCTCGGTCGACTTGAACATGATGTGTTCGAAGAGGTGCGCGAAGCCGGAACGGCCGAGCGGATCGTCCTTGGAGCCCACGGCGTACCAGACCTGCACGGAGACGTTGGCGGTGTTGGCGTCGGGCATGGCGTAAACGCGCAGGCCGTTGGGCAGCTCGCGCACCGTGTATTCAAGCGGCGCGACCTGAAGCGCGCCCTCCGCGGTTTCGCCTTCGGGCGCGGAGGCGCACGCGCCAAGCAGCGCGGGCAAGAACACAGCGAGGATGGCGGCGAGCATTCTGCGCATCGAGGAACTCCGTTTCGCGGCAGCGTATCGGGCGGCGTTGACGGGGGCCAGCGTCCTGCGACGATCGGCCATCGTCGCGTGATGCGCTCAGCGATGGGTGAAATCGGCGGGGCGCTTGGCGATGAAGGCGGCCATGCCCTCCTTCTGATCTTCTGTGGCGAAGAGCGCGTGAAACGTGCGCCGCTCAAACAGGACGCCTTCGGACAATGGAACTTCGAAGGCGCGGTTGATCGCCTCCTTGCAGGCCATGATCGACGGCATGCCGTATCCTGCAATGGTCTTCGCGGCGGCGATCGCTTCTTCCATGAGTTTGTCGGCCGGAACCACGCGCGCGACGAGGCCGGCGCGTTCGGCCTCTGCGGCGTCCATCATCCGGCCGGTGAGGCACATGTCCATCGCCTTGGCCTTGCCGACGGCGCGGGTGAAACGCTGGGTGCCGCCCATGCCGGGCATGACGCCGAGCTTGATTTCGGGCTGGCCGAATTTCGCGGTGTCGGCGGCGAAGATCATGTCGCACATCATCGCGAGTTCGCAGCCGCCGCCGAGCGCGTAGCCCCCTACGGCGGCGATGATCGGCTTGCGGCATTGGCCAAGACGGTCCCAGCCGGCGAAGAGATTCTCGCGCATAACGTCGGCGTAGGATTTGTCGGCCATCTCCTTGATGTCGGCGCCGGCGGCGAACGCCTTCTCGGACCCCGTGATCAGGATGCAGCGGATCGCAGCGTCGGCCTCGAGTTCATCAAGCGCCGCGGTGATGTCGGCGAGCACCTGGCGATTGAGCGCGTTCAGCGCTTGGGGGCGGTTGAGCCGGATGATCGCGACGGAGTCATCCCTCTCCAGGAGGATGGTTTCATAGGTCATGGAAGCGCCTCGTGGTTCTTGCGCTCCGCATAGCGGGTGGAGCGCGATCGGCCAAGGCTGCGCGGTCTCAGCTCAGCGCTGGCAGGCGCGGCAGAAGAAAGTGGAGCGGCCGGACTGGACGAGGCGGGAGACTGGGCGCTTACAGGCGAGGCACGGCGCGCCTTCTCTATCGTAGACCTGAAAGCGGTGCTGGAAGTAACCAAGTTCCCCGGACGCCTGCGCAAAATCCTTGAGGCTGGAGCCGCCGGCCTCGATCGCTGCGAAGAGCACGGCGCGCACCTCCTCCGCCAGGCGATCGAGGCGCGGGCGCGCGATGCGGCCGGCGGCGCGCCGCGGATCGATCCGTGTACGGAAGAGCGCTTCGCAGACGTAGATGTTGCCGAGCCCGGCGACGACGCGCTGATCGAGCAGCGCCGCTTTCACGCTGGTTTTCTTGCCTGCGAACCGGGCCGCGAGGTGCGCCCCGTTGAACCCTCCTTCCAATGGTTCAGGACCAAGATCGCGGAAGTACGGGTGCGCGGCCAGCGCGGCGTGCGGCACAAGATCCATGTAACCAAAGCGGCGCGGATCGTTGAACTCGATGCGATCGCCGCGATCGGTCTCGAGCACGATGTGCGTGTGGCCGGGATCGGGCGCGTGGGCGTAGTGGAATTCCCCCGGGGCGCGGGCCTTGGATTGTGCGGGGTGAATCAGAAAGCGCCCGCTCATGCCCAGATGCGCGATCAGACTCTCGCCGGTGTCGAGCGCGGCGAGGAGGTATTTGGCGCGCCGCTCGAGGCGCTCCACGCGGGCGCCGGTGAGCCGCTCGGCGAAGCGCGGCGGCAGGGGAAAGCGCAGGTCGGGACGGCGTGCAGCGGCGCGGCGCAGCCGACGCCCGACCAGAACCGGCGCAAGGCCCCTCCGCACGGTCTCGACTTCGGGCAGCTCAGGCATCGGTGCAGAAAAACGATGAAAACGGGGCCATGCGGCGAAGGGTCCTTGCGCGCCGAACGGCCCGCGCCTGGGGCGCGATATAGCGACGTCGGGGGCGGGCGGCTATGGTGCAGCGATGATTGCTGACAGCCCTGAGGGAGCGCACGAGACAGCCTCGTTCGGCTTCGAGGATGTTCCGCGGGCGGAGAAAGCCCAGCGCGTCCACGGCGTATTCGCGCGCGTCGCCCGACGCTACGATCTCATGAATGACGCCATGAGCGGCGGGCTGCATCGGCTGTGGAAGGATGAGGCGGTCGCGAAGCTCAATCCCCAGCCGGGGGAATTCTTTCTCGACGTCGCGGGGGGCACGGGCGATATCGCGCGGCGGATCGCGGGGCGCACGGAACGCCTGCGGCGGCGGCGCGGCGGCGCGGCGGCGCGGATCGCCATCGTCGACATCAACGAAGGCATGTTGCGCGCGGGGCGCGCGCGCGGCGCGGACGCCCTCTCCTGGGTGTGCGCTGACGCTGAAAAGCTGCCGTTCTCGAATGCGGCGGCGGACGGATACACGATCGCGTTCGGCATCCGAAACTGCACCGACATCGACGCGGTGTTGCGCGAGGCGCGGCGCACGCTGCGGCCCGGCGGGCGCTTCGTGTGCCTTGAATTCTCGCGGCTGGCGATCGGCGGCCTCTCGCCGGTTTACGATTTCTATTCCTTCCGGATCATCCCCCTGATCGGCAAGGCGGTGGCTCAAGATGAGGAGTCATACCGCTATCTGGTGGAATCGATCCGGCGGTTTCCGGAACAGGAAGATTTTGCAGGGATGATGAGGGCGGCGGGGTTCGCCCGCGTCAATTATCGCAATCTCGCGGGCGGCGTGGTCGCTCTGCATTGGGGATGGGCGCTCTAGGCGCGCTGAGACGGGACGGCATGTTTTCCACGATCGGGCACATCCTGCGGCTTTCGCGCGTCGGCCTTACGCTGGCGCGCTACGACGCGCTTCTGCCCGGGGAATACCGCGACCGGATGCCGCTCCGGTACCGGATCGTCGGCGACATCATGCGGGTGTTCGCCAAGCGGCGGAAACCACGAACGGCGGGCGCGCGGCTGGCGGCGGCGCTGGAGCGGCTGGGGCCGGCCTATGTGAAGGTCGGCCAGTTCCTGGCGACGCGGCCGGACATGATCGGGGTGACGGCGGCGCAGGAGCTCGGGCGGCTCAAGGACAGGCTGCCGCCGTTCTCGCGCAACACCGCGCTCGACACGATCAACGCGGAACTCGGGTCCACAGAGGCGCTTTTCGGCACGGTCAGCGATCCGCTGGCGGCGGCGTCGATCGCGCAGGTGCACCAGGCGCTGTTGCCGAACGGCGTGGTGAAGGCCGTCAAAGTGCTCCGCCCACGGATCGAACGGCGGCTGGCCCGGGATATGGCAGCGCTGCGCTTCCTGGCGCAAACGATCGAGTTTTTTTCCGCGCGTTCGCGGCGGCTGGAGCCGACGCAATTTATCGACACTGTGTCAAGCGCGCTGGAGCGAGAGCTTGACCTTCGCCTCGAAGCCGGCGCGGCGGCGGAATTTCGCGATGTGGCTGAGGCCGACGGCTATCTCACCGTGCCGAATATCGACTGGTCGCGCTCCTCCAAGAGAGTGATGACGCTCGACTGGATCGAGGGCGTGGCGTTCACCGATCACGCCGCCCTGCGGCGCGCGGGCGCGGACATGCCGTCGCTGGCGATCGCGGTCACGCGCGGCTTCTTGGCTGCAGCACTCGACCACGGCTTTTTTCACGCCGACATGCATGAGGGCAACCTCATCTATGGGCGCGACGGAAAGGTCTGGGTCGTCGATTTCGGCATCATGGGCCGGATCGGGCACAATGAGCGGCGCTACCTCGCCGAGATCCTCTACGGTTTCCTGCAGCGGGATTATAAACGCGTCGCGCAGGTGCATGCCGAGGCCGGTTACGTAAACGACCGCTTCACCGTTGAGGAGTTCGCGCAGGCGCTGCGCGCGATCGGGGAGCCGATCTTCGGCAAGACGGCGGACGGCATTTCGATGAGCCGGCTGCTACTGCAACTGTTCGACGTGACGCACCTCTTCGGCATGCATCTGCGACCCGAACTCGTGCTGCTGCAAAAAACGATGGTGCAGACCGAGGGCGTGGCGCGCGCGCTCGATCCTAAACACGACATGTGGAACGCAGCGCGGCCGATCGTGGAGCGCTGGGTGAAGCGGGAGCTCGGCCCCGAAGGCGTGACGCGGCGCGGGCTGCAGGAGGCCGGCGCGGCGCTGCAGACGCTACGGCGCCTGCCGCAGACGCTCACCGCGATTGAAGAGGCGGCGAAGAAGCTCAGCGCCGAACCGACGCCGGCCGAGCGCGCCAGGTTCCAGTGGTACAGCGCCTGGGTGGGGTTTGGGGTCGGCGCCGTCCTGATGCTGGCGCTGGCCGCCTCCGGGCTGCAGACGCGGACGCCGACCATGCCGGCCCTGATGCCGTCAGCGGCCGGCGATGCGAAGGTGTGGAAGGTCCCGCCCGCGGGCGCGATCAAGCCGCAGCCCGCAGAATCCGTTGATCCGGCGCCTGCTCCGCCGACGCCTGCAACGCCGAGCCCGCCTCCGGAAACCGAGCCAACCGACGCCGGGCCGGGCGAGGCGGCCCCAAGCGCGGCGCCTCCCGCCCCGCAGCCGACGCCTCAATTCCCCACCCCGCCCTAGCGGAATGTTGCATGAGCGCTTATTTTGTCCATTCTGGACAAAAAGGAGGGCGCCATGCGGGACTGGGCTGTCGCGGACGCGAAGAACCGGTTCTCCGAGTTGATCACCAAGGCGCTGGAGGAAGGCCCGCAGCGGGTCACACGGCGCGGCCGGCGCGTCGTCGTCCAAGCGGAGGGCGAGGCGGAAATCACGCATCCGGCGCCGACAGGGCGTGTCGAGTACGCCGGCCATATCGCGCAGCCGGCCGGGGCGCTTCGGGTTCTTTTGATCATCGGCGGCGGCATCGCCGCCTATAAGAGCCTGGAACTGATCCGGCTTCTGAAAAAATCCGGGATCGCCGTGCGCGCGATTCTCACCCCGGCAGGGGCGCACTTCGTGACGCCTCTCTCGGTCGGCGCGCTGAGCGAGGACAAGGTCTATGGCGATCTCTTCGACCTCACGGACGAGGCCGAGATGGGGCACATTGAGCTGTCGCGCTCGGCCGATCTCGTGGTTGTGGCGCCGGCCACGGCGGACCTGATGGCGAAGGCCGCGAACGGCATCGCCAACGACCTCGCCTCCACCGCCCTCCTCGCCACCGACAAGCGGGTGCTCATGGCGCCGGCAATGAACGTGCGGATGTGGGCCCATCCTGCGACCCAGCGCAATCTCCGGCGGCTCGAGGCCGACGGCGTTACGATCGTCGGGCCGGACGAGGGCGCCATGGCGTGCGGCGAGTTCGGTCCGGGGCGGATGGCGGAGCCTGCACAAATCCGAGACGCGATCATCCGTCTGCTGAGCAACGCGGCAGGGCCGCTCGCAGGCGCGCACGCGCTGGTGACCGCCGGCCCGACGGTCGAACCGATCGATCCGGTGCGCTTTCTTTCAAATCGCTCTTCCGGGAAGCAGGGCTATGCGATCGCGCGCGCGCTCGCGGCGGCGGGGGCGCGGGTCACGCTGGTGAGCGGTCCGGTCGCGCTGGCGGCGCCCTCGAGCGTCGACGCGGTGCATGTCGAAACGGCGCACGAGATGCTCGCGGCTTGCCAGGCGGCGCTGCCGGCGGACGTGTTCGTGAGCGTCGCGGCCGTGGCGGACTGGCGTCCTGAAACGTCCGCAGCTGAAAAGATCAAGAAAGGCCAGGCGGCGCGCGTGATCGCTCTGACCGAGAACCCCGACATTCTCGCAACGCTCGCGAAGCCTGGCCCGAAGCGGCCGCGCCTGGTGATCGGCTTTGCCGCGGAAACGGAGAAGCTTGAAGCGCACGCGCGCGCGAAGATCGCGCAGAAAGGCTGCGACTGGATCGTGGCGAACGACGTCTCGGGCGACGTGATGGGCGGCGCGGAGAATGAAGTGGTTTTGATCCGACGTGACGGCGAAGAGCGCTGGCCGCGGATGGGGAAGGACGCTGTGGGCGCGCGCCTGGCGACAGCGATCGCGGACGCGCTGCGGGCGCGCGACTAGAGCCTCTTCCCACCATACGCGATCGCCCCTGCGATCGAATGGTCGGATGTTGCTCTAGTCCTTTGCTGCGCCGCAGCTGGCGCCGCCGAGAACGCAGAAGCTTGCACAATATTTGTGATTGAGCGGCACGGCGCGGGACGCCTCGGCCAAGGTCGCGCCGAGTTCGAATTGCGCCTCGTACGGCAGGAGCGTGCACGCAAGCACGACGGGCGCGGCCGCGTTCTTGCGCCTCACCACCATGCGCGCGGTTGCGCACATGACGTCGTCGGGGCTTTTGTTCAAAAGGCCCCAGCACGCCTCGGTGATCTCGGGGGGATCGGCGTGCGGCGCCATTTCCGGGAAGATCACCAAAGCGGCGGGATCGTCGGCGTCGACGGGGAGGCGCTGGTTGGTGAACAGTCTGCGGAAGGCCTCGCGCAGCGCGTCCTCGTCCTCGTCGACGAAATGCCGGCCGGCGACATCGATCGCAAAGCCGCTCTCCGCCAGCCAGCGCAGACCGGCGAGCGTCTTCGCATAACCGCCCTCGCCGCGCTCGGCGTCGTGAACCTCCGGGCGCGGATCATCGAGCGAGATGCGCAGGCGCAGCCGGACGCCGTAACGGGCGTTGAGCGCCAACAACGCCGCCTTGCGGCGCATCATCGGACGCATCGCGTTGGTCAATACGAGCGTCTGGAAGCCCCGCGCCAGCGTTTCCTCCAGTATCGGAATCATCAGAGGGTTCATGAACGGCTCGCCGCCGGTGAAGCCGATCAGGCGCACCGGCAGGCGATCGCGCTCGATCTCGTCCAGATAGGCCCGCACATCCTCGAGCGAGAGGTAGGCGAGGCGATCGTTGCGCGGGGAACTCTCAATATAGCAGTGCGCGCAGGTGATGTTGCAGAGGGTGCCGGTGTTGAACCAAAGCGTTTCAAGCGCCCGCAGCGCCACTGCGGCCCGGGGCTCGCCCTTCGCCGTGCGGTCCGGGTCGGCGAACTTGGCGGGCGCTTCCAGCTGCGTCATGCGGTCTCTCTTAGGTCCCGGCGGATCGAATCCGCTAAAGCATGCCGCATGTCTACGTCCGAGATCCCGGTTCTGGTTGCGCCCCTGCCCCATTTCGAGGGGCTGCCCCTCCCCGCCTACGAAACTGCGCACGCGGCGGGCATGGATCTGCGCGCCGCGGTTGCGGAAGATTCCCCGATCACGCTCGCCCCCGGCGCACGCCATCTCGTGCCGACCGGCTTGAGGATGGCGCTGCCGGAAGGATACGAAGCGCAAGTGCGGCCGCGTTCCGGGCTTGCGATCAAGCACGGCGTCACCTGCCTCAACACGCCGGGCACCATCGATGCGGACTATCGCGGCGAGGTCAAAGTGATCCTCATCAATCTCGGCGAGACCGCGTTCGTCATTCAGCGCGGCGAGCGGATCGCGCAAATGGTGATCGCGCCGGTTACCCGCGCATCGTGGGACGTGTGCGCGTCTCTGCCGGAAACGCAGCGTGGCGCGGGCGGCTTCGGCTCTACGGGTCGCTGACGCCGCGTTCGCCGCAAAAGACCGCACGACTTGGTTTGCGCCGTCACAGAGGCCGCGTAGCATAGCGCCATGTGGGCCCGGACACTTTCTCACACGGTTGTAATCGCAACGATGACGCTGGCGTCAGCGGCGTGCGAGACGATGACGCCGCCGGAGCCTCTGGAGCTCGCGCGCCGCAACAGCGAAGCGCGCGGCGGCGCAGCCGCAATCGAGCGCATCCGCGCCGTGGAGCTATGGCTTGACATGCGCGACGGCGATACGCGCGTGCGCGGCCATTATCTCGCCAACCGCGAGGGCTGCGTGCGGATCGACGTCTATGAGCGCAACGCGCGGGTGTTCACCGAGGCGATGACGTCGGAGGGCGGCTGGAATGTGGGCGCCGTCGCGAGCGAGGTGCAGGCGAACAGCGCAAGCGGCGCAGCGGCGCTGCGGCACGGGATGGAGAGCCCGTTCCGGCTCTACGGGCTCCACGAATATCCGCGGCGCGGTCATCGATTGTCGTCAGGCGAGCCCGTGACGATCGATGCGCGCAATTATTATCGCCTCGATGTGACGTATACGGACGGATACACGGCCGAGTTCTACCTGTCGCGCGGCGATGCGCTGGTGGAGCGCATGCGCGAGCGCGCGCCCGCCCACCTGGACGCCAATCCGTCGGCGCGGCGGATCGAAACGCTGGTCTCGGACTATCGTGACGTTTCAGGCGTGCGCATCCCGTTCATCACGGAAGAGATCGACATCGACACGCTGGAGACGCTCTCTTCAGTGCGCGTGGAACGCTTCCTGGTGAACACGCCCGACGCGCTCGGGGTCTGCGAGACAGAGCCGCCGGGCGCCTAATCGGCTCTTGCCCTCCTCCGCCGGCCCGGCAAGATCGCGCGGAACATCAGATTTGGGGGCGGGCGCATGGCGTTCTGGAGCAGGACGAAGCCGCTGGGCGGGGGCGAACTCGCGGCGCATCACACGCTGAAACGCACGCTGAGCTGGCCGCACCTGGTCGCGCTCGGCGTCGGCGCGATCGTCGGGATGGGCATCTATGTCCTCATCGGCGAAGCGGCGGGGATGGCCGGGCCGGCGGTGATGATTTCGTTCGCGGTGGTGGCGGCTGTCTGCGCCTGCGTCGCGCTCGCCTATTCTGAGCTGGCGACGATGATGCCGGTGTCCGGCGGCGCCTATTCCTATTCCTACGCCGCGCTCGGCGAACTGGCGGCGTGGATCATCGGCTGGGCGCTGATCCTGGAATATTCGGTCGCGGCGAGCGCGGTCGCGGTCGGCTGGTCCGGATACGTCAACTCGTTCCTGCAGAGCATCGGGCTCGATCTACCGGCGGCGCTGACGAGCGGCCCAAACCATGCCGACATGATCGGCTTCTTCCAGGGAATGGGACTGCCAATCCCCAATCCAGCTTATGACGCTGGAGAAGCCGCGAGCGGCATCGTGAACCTGCCGGCGATCGTGATCATTTTCGTCGTGGCGGGGCTGCTCATCATCGGCGCGCGCGAGAGCGCCAACGTCAACAACGTCCTGGTCGCGATCAAGCTGATCGCGCTGATCGCCTTCATCGTGTTGGCGCTGCCGGTGTTCAATGCGGCGCATTTCGAACCGCTCGCGCCGTATGGCTGGGGCTCGGTGGAGCAAGGCGGCGGCAAGGTGGGGATGATGGCCGCGGCGGCGCTCATCTTCTTCGCGTTCTACGGATTCGACGCCGTTTCGACCGCGGCTGAAGAGACCAAGAATCCCGGCCGCAACATGGTGATCGGCATCGTCGGGTCGATGGTGGTGTGTGCGGCTCTTTACATGGCGGTTGCGGCGGCGGCGCTCGGCGCGATGCGCCATGAAGGCTTCAAGGACGCCGCGGCGCCGCTGGCGTTCATCCTTGAGCATATCGGGCGCGCCGACGCGGCGCGGATCATTTCGGCGGCCGTGATCGTCGCGGTGCCGTCGGTGATCCTCGCGTTGATGTACGGGCAGAGCCGGATCTTTTTCGTGATGAGCCGCGACGGGCTCTTGCCGCAGAGCGTGGGGCGGGTGCACGGCCGCTTCGGCACACCGGTGGGGATGACGATCGTCACCGCAATCGCGTGTTCGGTGCTGGCCGGATTCCTGCCGCTCGCGGAGATCGCCTATCTTGCCAACGCCGGGACGCTGGCGGCGTTCACAGCGGTCGCAGTCGCCATGATGGTGATGCGGGTGAAGGCGCCGCGCGCAGAGCGGCCATTCAGGACGCCCATGGCATGGGTGGTGGGGCCGCTCGCCGTGATCGGCTGCCTCTATCTCTTCACGAGCCTCAAGAGCTCGACGATCGTTGCGTTCTTCTGCTGGATGGGCGTTGGGCTCGTGGTCTACTTCCTTTACGGCGTGCGGAAGAGCGCCTTGGCGCACGCTTAAGCGCGACGGCGCCCCGGCGGGGCGTCTTCGTCCGCCGCGGCTTCGCGGATCGCTTCGCGATCTTCGCGCGCGAGATGCACTTCGCGATCGTTCGTGCGGCCGTTCTCGATCGCGCGGCGGAACCCGACGGGATCCGCCATCGGCGGAAACTCGATGCGCGCGTCGCCGGTGCCGGTCACGATCAATCGGCCATAGCCGAGGATCCGGCCCCAGAAGCTCTGCATCAGGTTGGCGCCCTCGACACTGCGAACAGCGATCTCGTTCGTCTGCCTCCGAATGAAGCCCCGTTTCAGGATGACGCGCTGATCGGTGACGACGAATTCCGTCGTCGTCATGCGCACGGCGGCGACTGCAAAAATCACGATCCCGATGATGAAGACGCCGAGCACGACCAACGCCGCCCACGCCCAGAACCAATAGATCCACGGCCAGCGGCCGCGCATGACGATGGTTTCGTCGGCGGCCAGGGATTTATCGACATATTGCGCCATGGGCTGCACTCCTCGGCTATCCCAACGCGGGCGGCGGGGCGCTGTTCCACGGCTTGAGGGATGCTTAAGGCGGCGAGAGACGAACTGCAGGAGCGCGGCTTTGCAGCGCGGGAAGCGGACGCCTATAGAGTCGCGCAGGAGAGTTTCATGACCGACCACGCAGAGCGCCCACCCGGCAGGGGCCGCATCTATGACGACATTACGAAGACGATCGGCGACACGCCGCTCGTCCGGCTGAAGAAGCTCGCGGCCGCGCACGGCGTCCGGGCGGAGATTCTCGGCAAGCTCGAATTCTTCAACCCGATCGCCTCGGTGAAGGACCGCATCGGCGTCGCCATGATCGAGGCGATGGAACGTGACGGCAAGCTCGGCAAGGACAGCGTGATCGTGGAGCCGACGAGCGGCAACACCGGCATCGCGCTGGCGTTCGTGGCGGCGCAGAAGGGCTATCGTCTGATCCTGGTGATGCCCGAGACGATGAGCGTGGAGCGGCGCAAGATGCTGGCGCTGTTCGGCGCGGAGCTGGTGCTGACGCCGGGCGCGGAAGGGATGAAGGGCGCTGTTGCGCGCGCGAACGAGATCGCGGCGCAGAACCCGAAGGCGGTGATGCCGCAGCAATTCGCCAACCCCGCCAATCCGGAAATCCATCGCGTGACGACGGCGGAGGAAATCTGGACCGACACGGGCGGGAAGCTCGATTATTTCATCGCCGGCGTGGGCACCGGCGGGACGATCACGGGCGTCGGCCAAGTGCTGAAGCCGCGGCTGCCGAATCTGAAAATCGTCGCTGTGGAGCCGGAGGCGTCGCCGGTGCTCTCGGGCGGGCCGCCGGGGCCGCACAAGATCCAAGGCATTGGCGCAGGCTTTGTGCCGGACAATGTCGATCGCAGCGTGATCGACGAGGTAATTTCGGTCTCCAACGACGAGGCGTTCGCGACGGCGCGCGAGGCGGCGCGGCTTGAAGGGCTGCCGGGCGGGATCTCATCCGGCGCGGCGCTCGCGGCGGCGCTGAAGATCGCCGCGCGGCCGGAGGCGCGGGACAAGCGCATCGTCGCGATCATTCCGTCGTTCGCGGAGCGGTATCTCTCGACGGCGCTGTTCGAAGGGCTGTGAGCGGGGGTGTGGCCAGGTGCGAACCGCCTAGTGAGTTCTAGGTCGGGATGGCGTTCGAGTCAGGAGGCCGATAAAGGCTCCGCTTGCTGCAACGGGAAGCCCGAAGGCTGCAAGAGGCAACACAACGTCGCTGAAGTAGTCGTTGATCGGCCAAGCCCCGCCGGGGCCGGAGCCGCCCGCGGCAATTGCTATAAACGTCGGGAGCAACAGGCCCGCAAGTAGGATCGCCCACCAACTACGCCAGCCAAATCTGATCATTAGGAGCGCGGCGGACAAGGCCGTGACGGCGAGGATCGCCAAGCCGATCAGAAAGTGATGATCGATGCTCCCTGGCTCCACCTGAAACATACTTGATTATGCAGAACGCACGGATCGCAAGCAACTGGCATGTCCGCCTCCAGAAAGGTGCAGACATGATCTCGGATGCCACTATGTCTGTCCTGCACCATGTCTTCCACTTTCACGCCTGACGAACTTGAGCGGTACGCGCGGCACATCCTGCTGAAGGAGATCGGCGGGGCGGGGCAGCAGCGGCTGAAGGCGGCGCATGTCGCGCTCGTGGGCGCGGGCGGACTGGGGGCGCCGGCGGCGCTCTATCTTGCGGCGGCGGGCGTGGGGCGGCTCACACTGATCGACGACGACGCCGTCTCCCTCTCCAATCTGCAGCGGCAGGTGCTCTATCGCAGCGACGATGTCGGCGCGCCGAAGGTCGCGCGGGCCGCTGAAGCGCTCAAGACGCTCAATCCCAACGTGACGATCCAGCCGTATGCGGCGCGGCTGGATGCGGAGAACGCCGAGGCGCTGCTTGCCGGCGCAAGCATCGTCCTGGACGGCACGGATTCGTTCGAAACGCGGTTTGCGGTGAATGCGGCGTGCCACGCCTTGCGCCTCCCGCTCGTCTCCGGCGCGGTGGGGCGGTGGGACGGGCAGATCGGCGCATTCAAGTCCGGACCCACGCGAGATCGTCCGGATGCGGAGCGCCTGCCCTGCTATCGCTGTTTCGTGCCGGCGGCGCCGCCCAATGCGGAGACGTGCGCGGAGGTCGGCATCGTTGGGGCGCTGACGGGCGTGATAGGATCGATGATGGCGCTGGAGGCGATCAAGGAGATCGCGCAGGCCGGAGAGACGCTGGCGGGGCGGCTCATGCTGTTCGACGCGCTGGGCGGTGAGGCGCGCACGGTGCGGCTGTCGCGCGATCCGGCCTGCCCGGTCTGCGGCTGATAAGCAGCACGGCGGATACAACCCCCAGGTGGAAGCCCAGCGGCGCGCGTTGCGAAAGGTCGGCAGGCGGCCTTGATCCACAGCCCTTTTGGGCGGACAAGCGCCGGCGGAGGGACATCATGCGCACGCTTTTCCGACTCCTGATCACGCTTGTGGTGATCGTCGCTGTGCTGGCGGGCATCGGTTATTTCATGCTGCGGCGCGGCGACATCCCCTACGCGACGCTCGAACAGAAATACGCCAATCCGGAATCGGAGTATGTCGACCTGGCTGGCGGCGTTCGCATGCATTTTCGCGACGAGGGCAAGGCCGACGGGCCGACGCTGGTGATGGTGCACGGCTATTCCGCGTCGCTGCATACGTGGGCATCGCTCGTACCGCTCCTCGGCGACCGCTACCGCATCGTGACGCTGGATTTGCCCGGGCATGGGCTGACGCAGGCGCCACCCGATTACGACGCGTCGATCGCCGCGTATGTGGAGCTCTTGGAGGCGTTCGCGGAGGCCAAGCAGCTTGCCCGCTTCACGCTGGCCGGCTCATCGATGGGCGGGCACGCAGCGTGGGAATATGCGCTGACGCATCCGGACAGGCTCGAGGGGCTCATCCTCGTCGACGCCGCGGGCTGGCGCGACGCGCGCGAAGATCCCGCGAACCAGCCGCTGGTGTTCCGGCTGTTGGCGAACCCGTTCGCGCGCATGGTGCTGCGCGATCTCGACAACTCGGCGCTGATCCGCGGCGGGCTGGAGAATTCGTTCTCGAATCCCGCGTTCGTGGACGACGCCATGGTGGCGCGCTACTCGGACCTGGCGCGGGCGCCCGGGCATCGCAAAATTCTGATGGATCTGTTCTCGCCCGGCACGCGCACGGAAGCGACGGCCGAGCGGCTCGGCGCGATCCGAACGCCGACGCTCATCCTCTGGGGCGAAGACGACAATCTGATCTCCGCCGCCAACGCGCAGCGGTTCGCTGCGGCAATCCCGGGGGCGGACCTCGTGACGTGGACCAATCTCGGGCACATCCCGCAGGAGGAAAATCCGGCCGGAACAGCCGACGCGATCGGCGACTTTCTCGCGCGCATCCATGCGCCGCGCGCGCCGGCGACGCCCGAGGCCGCGCCTGAGACCGTCACAACGCCATAACAAAAGCGCGCCAAGACAGGCGCGACGTTCGCAATGCGCCCGGTCGCGGCGCCAGGGAGGACCACCCATGACGCTCTCTCGCCGCAGCCTTCTGATCGCTGCGTCCCTCGCTGCGGCGCCGGCGCCAGCGCTCGCGCAGTCGCTCGCGCAAGGGCGTTTCACCCACGGCGTCGCCTCCGGCGATCCGCTGGACACGAGCGTGATCCTGTGGACGCGGTTCGCGCCCGCCGACGGCGGCGATGCATCGCTGCGCTGGGAAGTCTCCGAGCGCGAGGATTTCTCGCGGGTGGCGCGGCGCGGGCGCGCGGTCGCGCGCGCGGCGAACGATTATTGCGCCAAGGTTGACGCGCGCGGGCTGCAGCCGGGCCGAGCCTATTATTATCGCTTCCTCAGCAGCAGCGGGCCCTCCCCCACGGGGATGACGCGCACGGCCCCGCGCGGGAATGCAGAACGGCTGTCCTTCGCCTTCTTCTCTTGCTCCAACAAGCCGTTTGGACGCTTTCACGCCTATGGGCACGCCGCGGCGCGCGCCGACATCGACATCGCGCTGCACCTCGGCGACTACATCTACGAGTACGCGCGCGGCGTTTACCCGGCCGCCGACGTGGCGATGGCCGATCGCGTCATCGAGCCGGCCGGCGAAATCGTAACGTATGCGGAGTATTGCGCGCGCTATGGCTCCTACCACGAGGACGCCGATCTATTGGAGCTGCGGCGGCTGAAACCGATGAGCGTGATCTGGGACGATCACGAACTCGCCAACAACGCCTACATGACCGGCGCGCAGAACCACCAGGAGAGCGAAGGGCTGTGGGCGGACCGGGTGGCGGCCGCGTCCAAGGCGTTCTTCGACTGGATGCCGATCCGGCGCCCTGATCCTGCGAGCGTGCGCATCTATCGCAGCCTCGATTGGGGCGATCTCGCGCGGATCATCCTGCTCGACACGCGCCTCATCGGGCGGCCGCAGGAATTCTCCTATGACGCGCTCGCCGCCGCGGCGGCGGAGGGGCCTGAGGCGGCCATGGCAGCGGCGCAGGCGTTTCGCGCGCAGCTCCATGATCCCGCGCTCAGCCGGCTCGGCGCCGCGCAGGAGTCATGGTTTGACGCTGCAGTCGCCGGCTCAGCTGCGCGCGGCCATGCGTGGCAAGTGATCGCCCAGCAGGTGGTGATGGGCGAGCAGATCGCGCCTGCGGGCCTCTCACGGCTTCTGGGAGAAGAGGCCTCCCCCGGCACGCGGCGCTACGTGGCGGGCGGGGAGCAGATCGGGGCGCTCGGGCTGCCCTGGAATCTGGATTCCTGGGGCGGCTATCCCGCCGCGCGCGCCAAACTCCTCGACACCCTGACCGCGCGTGGGACGAACGCCATCGTGCTCTCGGGAGACAGCCACAATTGCTGGGTGAACAACCTCCCGGCCGCCGGCGGCGGGCGGAACGCCGCGATCGAGTTTGCCGGCGGGAGCGTTTCGAGCTTCGGCTTCGAAAGCGCGCTGACCAACGCCCAGCCTGGCGAACGCGAGAGCGTGATGCGCAGCGGCAATCCCGGAATGGCGTGGTGCGACGTCACGCACCGCGGCTATGGCGCCGTCACGCTCACCCGCGGGCGCTGTGCGGCGGAATGGGTGGCGTTCGAGAACGTCCGCCAGGAGACTGTGAGCAACGTGATCGTGACAGCGCTGACATCCGACGCGAGCGACGCCGGCCCGAGCGACTGGGCGGCGGGCTGACGCGCACGCCCCGCGAGGCGCAGAACGCCTTGTTTGGGTACGCGCCGTTCGCGGCGCCCCGCTTGCGCGCAATTTTGTGTCAATTGTGCAACGCGATGCGATGCACTGCGCCCGGCGCGCTTGGCGGCGCTGGCGCAGCCGTCCGCCCGACCTCACTTTTCCGCATGGGGGCATGCATAGCGAGGGAAGCGGTCATGGCAGGTTCGGCACATCGCGTATTTGCTCGGTTCAAGGCGGCGCTGCTCGTCGGCAGCGCGCTTGCGGCGTTCGCCGCGCCAGCGTTCGCCCAAGAAGCGGAAGATGAGATCGTCATCACCGGTACGCGCGCCGCCAACCGCTCCGCCCTCGACACCGCCGCGCCGGTCGACGTGATCGGCGCCGACACGCTCAATCAGCTTGGCGTCACGGAAGTGAACCAGGCGCTTTCCGTCGCCCTGCCCTCGTTCAACTTTCCCCGGCCCGGACTTGCCGACGGGACGGACACCATCCGCCCCGCGACCTTGCGCGGGCTCGCGCCGGACCAAACGCTGGTGCTGCTCAACTCCAAACGCCGGCACGCGGCCTCGTTGGTCAATGTGAACGGCACGATCGGGCGCGGCGCCGCGGCGGTCGACCTGAACACCGTCCCCACGGCGGCCGTGCGCAGCGTCCAGGTGCTGCGCGACGGCGCCTCGGCGCAATACGGCTCGGACGCTATCGCCGGGGTCATCAACGTGCTGCTGCGCGAAGACCGCTCGGGCGGCGGTCTGACCGCGACGTACGGCCAGCGCATCACCACCGTCGACACGCTGACAGGAGCACCGCCGGCGGGCGCGACCTGGAGCGTCGCTGACCAGGCGTCGCGGGACGTGACGGACGGCGAAACGATAACGCTGTCGGGTTGGTTCGGGCTGCCGCTGGGCGAGAACGGCTTCCTGACGATCACGGGCGAGTATCTCGATCAGGAAAAGACCGTGCGCACGGCGCCGGACTGGCGCCAGCAATACCCGCTGGTCGGGGGCGCATTCGATCCCCGCGAGCTGACGATCAATCGGCTCAATGCGTGGTACGGCGAACCGGAAATCGTGCAGTATTCGCTGTTCGCGAACGCCGGCTACGATCTGAGCGGGGGCGCTGAGCTCTACGGCTGGGCCTCCTATCAAAACCGCGACTCCACGTCCGCCGGGTTCTTCCGACGGGCGCTGGACGATCGCAACGTGATCGAGATCTATCCCGACGGCTTCCTGCCTTTGATCAATCCTGAGGTGATCGATTATTCCGCCGCGGGCGGCGTGCGCTGGAACCTCGGCCCGTGGGCGATGGACACATCGCTCGTGTACGGGTTCAACTCGATGGACTTCACCATCCGCGATACGCTGAACCGGTCGCTCGGACCGGCGAGCCAGACCGTGTTCGACGCGGGCGGCTTCGACTACGATCAGCTCAGCTTCAATCTCGACGGCGTCCGTCAGTTCGAGGCCGGTCTCGCCCAGCCGATCAACCTCGCGATCGGGCTTGAAGCGCGGCGCGAAAGCTATTCAATCGAGGCGGGCGAGCCCGATTCCTATCGCAATGGCGGGGTGCTTCTAAACGGCGCGCCGACAGCATCTGGCGCGCAAGTGTTCCCTGGCTTCCAGCCTCAGAACGAGGTTGACGAGGATCGCACATCGATCGGCGTCTATGTCGACCTTGAAGTGAATCCGACCGAGCAATTGCTGCTGTCGGCCGCAGTGCGGGCGGAGCATTATTCCGACTTCGGCGAGACCCTGACTGGCAAGCTTGCCGCACGGTACGACTTCAACGACGCTTTCGCCGTGCGCGCTTCGGTGCAGAACGGCTTCCGCGCGCCATCGCTGCAGCAGCAATTCTTCACCGCAACATCGACCAATTTCATCAACGGGGTGCCGTTCGACATCACCACCTTCCCCGCAACCGATCCGGTCGCGGCGGCGCTGGGCGCGCGGCCTCTCGAGGCTGAGAACTCGGTTAATTATGCGATCGGCGCTGTCGTGCAGCTGGGCGATATCGACGTCACGATCGACGCCTATCGGATCGACGTCGACAATCGCATCGTGCTTTCGGAAAATCTCACCTCGGCCGCGGTTCGCGATTATCTCACGTCGCAGGGCTTTATCGGGATCGGGGGCGGACGCTTCTTCATCAATGGCGTCGATACGGAGACGCAGGGCGTCGATATCGTCGCGAACTACCGCATGAACACGGACGCCGCAGGCCGTTTTGACTTCACGTTCGGCGCCAATTTCAACGAAACCGACGTGACCCGCGTTCCGACGACAGCGCCGCTTGCGGCTCTCAATCCAGCGCCGGTTCTGTTCGATCGCGTGAACGTGCTGACCTTCGAGGAAGGCGCGCCGAAGGACAAATTCTCGCTCGGCGTGAATTGGAGCTTGAACGCCTTCGGCGCCACGTTCCGGGCCACCCGGTATGGCGAAGCGCTTGCGCCTGGCACGAGCGCTGCGAACGATCTGGTGCTGGAGCCGCGGACGCTGATCGATCTGGAGGGCCGGTTCAACATCACCGAGAGCCTCCGGCTTTCCATCGGCGCCGACAACGTCACGGACGAGTACCCGACGCAAACGCCGCCGAGCCTCAACACCACGTCCAACACGCCGTTCTCGAACTATTCGCCGTTCGGGCGGTCGGGACGGTATGTCTACGGGCGGGTGAGCTTCACCTGGTAGCGCTGGCCGTTGCGGAGCGGGCGCGAGGCGTCCGCTCCGGTGGGCGCGGCGCTCAAAGCATCGCGGGGATGACGCGATCGGGCGGCTTGTGGCCGTCGGCGAAGGTCTTGATGTTGATGATGACCTTCTCGCCCATGTCGATGCGGCCTTCCATCGTGGCCGATCCCATGTGCGGCAGCAGCACGACGCTGGGCAGCTTCTTGAGCTTCGGATTGATGGCGGGCTCGTGCTCGAACACGTCAAGACCCGCGCCCGCGAGCTCCTTCTTCTCCAGCATCCGCGCCAGAGCGGCCTCATCGATCACCTCGCCGCGGGCCGTGTTGACGATGTAGGCGTGCGGCTTCAGCAGCGCGAGGCGACGCGCCGACAAGAGGTGGTACGTCGCCGGCGTGTGCGGGCAATTGACCGAGATGATGTCCATCCGCGACAGCATCTGATCGAGGCTCTCCCAATAGGTCGCGGCGAGCTCCTGCTCGATGGCGGCCGAAACGGGGCGGCGGTTGTGGTAGTGGATCTGCAGGCCGAACGCGCGGGCGCGGCGCGCGACGGCCTGGCCGATGCGGCCCATGCCGATGATCCCAAGCCGCTTGCCCCAGATACGGCGACCAAGCATCCAGGTGGGGCTCCAGCCCAAGAACTCATCCGCTTCGACCACCTTCACCCCCTCCACGATCCGGCGCGGGACCGCGAGGATGAGCGCCATGGTCATGTCGGCGGTGTCTTCGGTGAGCACGCCGGGCGTGTTGGTGACGGTGACGCCGCGCTGCACGGCGGTCTGGACGTCGATATTGTCCACGCCGGCGCCGAACTGGGCGATCAGCTTCAGACGATCGCCGGCGCGGCTCAGGACACGGGAATCGAGCCGATCGGTGACTGTGGAGACCAGAACATCGGCGCGGTTCATGGCGCCGACCAAGTCGTCGGCGCCCATCTGCGAGTCATCAAGATTGAGCTCAGCGTCGAACAATTCGCGCATGCGCGTCTCGACCGGGTCGGGAAGCTTGCGGGTGACGACGATCTTCAATTTTGACATGGGCATCCGTTGTCCCAGGCGTTTCCGGGTTGTTGTTGTGCTCTGCGCAGCGCGGCGCCCCCTTTAGCCCGGGCGGCGGCGCCAGGAAAGCGCCCGCGCGCGCAGCATAGCAGCATCCAGCGCCAAGTTCTTAATCAGGCTTTCACTGCGCGGGTGCTAGGGTCCAACCCTCTTCCCGAAAGGAGCGAGCATGAAACGCCGCGCAAAAGGCGCCGCGCTTATTTTTGCGTCGATCGCGGGGCTGACGCTCAGCGCGGCGGCTCAGCCCGCGCCTGCGCCGCATTACATGGCGATCCGGGCTGAGCGGGTCGAGGCGCGCAGCGGCCCCGACCAGGCGCACGCCGTGGAGTGGATTTACCGCCGCCAGGGGCTGCCGATGCGCGTCCTCGGGCGCGACGGCGCCTGGCTTCGGGTGGAGGATCCCGGCGGCGCCCAGAGCTGGATCCATCAGACCGGGCTGGAGGAGCGACGCACCGTCTTCGTCACTGGCGGCCGCCTCGGCAGCGTCACGCTGCGGCGGACCGCGCAGGCCGACGGGCGCGCCGTGGTTCATCTGGAACGCGGGGTTGTCGCCGCGCTCGAGGCATGCCGGGGCGGGTGGCGGCGGGTGGCGACGGCTGGTTATTCCGGCTGGGCCCCCGCCGAGGCGTTCTGGGGCGCGGAGGCCTGCGGCTAGGCCGCCAAGTCATCCCAAGTAAAACGACAGTTAAGCTGCGTTCGGCCTCCGGCCGGGGACGGATGGACGTTTCCGGCTCCGCGCCCTATGTGACGCCCGCCGCCCCTCCTCCTTCCCGCGGGCCGGCGACCGGGGAGTTGCATGGAGTATCTTATCGGGTTGCTGCAGAGCCCGGCAGCGTGGGCCGCGTTCGTCACACTCGTGGCGATGGAGGTGGTGCTCGGGATCGACAACCTGCTGTTCATCTCGATCCTGACGAACAAGCTGCCGGAAGCGGATCGCCCGCGCGCGCGGCGCATCGGCATTTCGCTCGCGCTGGTGCTGCGGTTGGCGCTCTTGTCGCTGATCTTCGTCATCGTCCAGCTTGATACGGACTTCATCACGCTGTTCGGCCAAGGCTTCTCGTGGCGCGATCTCATCCTGATCGCCGGCGGGCTGTTCCTCGTCTGGAAAGCGACGAGCGAAATCCACCACAGCGTCGATCCAGAGCCCGCGCCGGACGTGTTCAGCGGCGGCAAGGCGGCGAGCATCGGGTTTTCCGCGGCGATCGGCCAGATTCTGGTTCTCGACCTCGTGTTCTCGGTCGATTCAATCCTGACAGCGGTCGGCATGACCGAGCACGTGCCGATCATGGTCGCGGCGGTGATCATTGCGGTGGCGGTGATGCTGCTCGCGTCCGCGCCGCTCGCGGCGTTCATCCACAAGAACCCGACCGTTGTGATGCTGGCGCTGGGGTTCCTCCTGATGATCGGCATGACGCTGATCGCGGAGGGCTTCGGCTTCCATGTGCCCAAGGGCTACATCTACGCGGCGATGGCGTTCTCCGCCGGGGTGGAGGCGCTCAACATGCTGGCGCGCAACGCCAACAAGCGGAAGCAGGCGGCGGTGAAGGCGGGCGGCGAGCCGCCGGCGCATTAGTTCGGTGCGTCGGCGCCGCTACAGGAACCCGTCGCGGGGGCGCGCCGTGATGAGCAGCCGACCGTGCGCCAGCGGGCGCGGTTGCACCCGCGCTTGCTGATGCGCTTGTCCGCCCGAGTGGGAGAATGCGTCCTGCTAAAGGAACGAGTAGGGATCGATGTCGATCTGGATGCGGACCGCGCTCGTCAGCTTCACGCGCGTCATCCACGCGGCCATGTAGGCGGAGAGATCGACGCCGCGATCGGCGCGAATGAGAAAGCGACGACGGTGGCGGCCGCGCACCACCGCCAACGGCGCCGGCGCGGGGCCCCACACGTCGACGCCGTCCGTGTTCGGCGCCGCGGCGCCGAGTTCATTAGCGGCGGCGTGGGCCTGCTCTTCGCTTGGGCTTGAGACCACGATCGCGGCGAGGCGGCCGTAGGGCGGCATGCCGACGAGTTCGCGCGCCTGCGCCTCGGCGGCAAGAAAGCCGTCGCGATCCATCGCCGCGAGCGCCTGCATCACCGCTTCATCTGGCGCGTAGGTCTGGATGAGCGCCCTCCCCTTCAGTTCGGCGCGGCCGGCGCGGCCGGCGACTTGGCTCAGCAATTGAAACGTCCGTTCGCCGGCGCGCAGGTCCCCGCCCTTGAGGCCCAGGTCCGCATCGATGACGCCGACGAGGGTGAGCAGCGGGAAGTCGCGGCCCTTGGCGACGATCTGCGTGCCGATCAGGATGTCGATGTCGCCTCTCTCCATGCGGTCGATCAACGCACGCACCGCCTCGCCGTTGGGCGCGGTGTCAGATGAGAAGATCTCGATGCGCGCCTCGGGGAAGCGCTCCAGCACTTCTTCATGAATGCGCTCGACGCCCGGACCGATCGAGACGAACGAGTCCGGCGTCAGGCATTTCGGGCAGGCCTTCGGCTTCGGCATCGAGAAGCCGGTTAAGTGGCAGACGAGCCGGCCGCTGTAGCGGTGCTCGACGAGCCAGGATTCGGTTTCGGGCGATTGCATGCGATGGCCGCACGCACGGCATAGCGTGAGCGGCGCGTAGCCGCGGCGATTCATATAGAGGAGCGCCTGTTCGCCGCGCGCGAGCGAGTCCGCGGTCGCGGCGACGAGCGCGGGCGAGAGCCACTTGCCCTTCTCCGGCGGATCGAGGCGGAGATCGATCAGCTCGACATCCGGCAGCACCGCGGCGCCGTGGCGCGCCGGCAGCTTCACGTGCGCGTAGCGGCCCGATTGCGCGTTGACCAAGGTTTCTAGAGACGGCGTCGCGCTCGCCAGCACAATGGCGCACTCGCCCAATTTCGCCCGCGCCACAGCGAGATCACGGGCCTGATAGGCGACGCCCTCGTCCTGCTTGTAGCTCGGGTCATGCTCTTCATCGATGACGATCAGACGCAGATTCGCAAACGGCAGGAACAGCGCGGAGCGCGCCCCCACCACCAGACGCGCGCGGCCTGCGGCGATCTCGCGCCAGGCGCGGCGCCGATGCGCCGGCTTGATGGCGGAATGCCACTCGACGGGACTCGCGCCAAAGCGCGCTTCGAAGCGCGCCAGCACCGCCTGCGTCAGCGCGATCTCCGGCAGCAGCACCAACACCTGTGCAGCGGGATCGGCGGCGAGCGCTTCAGCGACCGCTTCGAGATAGACTTCCGTCTTGCCCGATCCGGTGACGCCGTCGAGCAACGCGGCTGCGAAGCCGCCCTGGCGCACCAACGTCTGCAGGTCTTCTGCGGCGTTCGCCTGCGCCGGCGAGAGCGGATGTCCGGCGCGGGAGAGATCTGGCTCAGCAAAAGGAGGGTCTTCGCTGCGGGCGCTGCGCGTGAGTGCGCCCTGATCAATCATCGCCTTCACCACGCCGGGCGACACGCCGGCCCGGCGCGCGAGTTCGGCCGCGGTTTCCGGTTCACGCGCGGCTTCCGCCTGCACGCGCAAGCGGGTTTCGGTGAGCTTGCCGTCAAAGCCCGGCGTCGGCGCATACACGTGCACAACCGGGGGATCGCGCAACGCTTCGGGCGCACGCACCACCATGCGCATGATCGCGCCGGGCGAGGCGATGACGTAACGCGCCGTCCATTCGATGAAGCGCCTGGCCGTGTCATCGAGCGGCGGCCCGGGCAAGCGCTCTGTGATCGGTTTCAGATTGTCTGCGCCGCGCGCGGCGTCCTCGCCCTCCTCCACAGACCAAACCACGCCGAGCAGTTCGCGCGGGCCGACCGGGGCGATCACGTGATCGCCCGGCGCAAGCCGCATCGAGGCCGGCGCGCGATAGTCGAACGGCTCCGGCAGCGGCAGCGGCAAGAGTACGCGGACACGTTGAACCGGCGCACGCCCCGCGGCGCCCGACGCGTCGAACAGGCCAAAATCCGGCGCAGCGGACGCGCGCGTTCGGCGCAGGCGGCGGCGCATCGCAGCGCTCATGCAAGGTTCGTCGAAGGAGGGACGGTGCAAGACATTGAACGCGAAGTTAAGCGCGTTGCAGAGTCGAGAAAAGCACCGTGATGACTCGCAGATTCGTCAAGTGCGAAATCATGCGTTATGTTGAGTCGAGGTCGGAACAATTATCAGCGCGCCGATGCAGTCCTTGGCCAGTGCAACAGATGCGGAGAACGCACATGCAGCATGGCTCGCAAGCCTGCGCGACGAACGCCGGCTCAGTGCGCTGACGGTGGAGGCGTACGGCCGCGACGTGGCGCGCTTCCTCGACTTTCTGACGATGCACCTTGGCGAAGCGCCGCGGCTGGGCGCGCTCCAGACGCTGCAGCCACAGGATTTGCGCGCCTATCTCGCCTACCGGCGCGCGGGCGACGGCGCGCTCTCTGATCGGTCCCTGGCGCGCGCGCTGGCGGCGATCCGCTCGTTCTTCCGCTTCCTCGAAGAACGCTGCGGCGTCGCCAACGCACGGCTCAAACTGGTGCGCGGACCGCGCCTTAAGGCTCTGTTGCCGCGGCCGGTCAGTGAAGACAGCGCACATGAGGCGCTCGCGATCGCCGGCGCGCAGGCGATAGCGCCGTGGGTGGCGGCCCGTGACGAAGCGGTGCTGACGTTGCTCTACGGCGCGGGCCTGCGGATTTCAGAAGCGCTCGGCTTGCGCGGCGGCGACCGGCCGATCGGCGAAGCGCTGCGCGTTGTCGGCAAGGGCGGCAAGGAACGCATCGTGCCGGCGTTGCCGATCGTGCGCGAGGCGGTGGAGCGCTACGCGAGCGTGTGTCCGTTTGCGCTGGATGCGGACGGTCCGCTGTTTCGCGGCGTGCGCGGCGGCGCGCTCTCACCGCGCATCGTGCAGACGTTGATGGCGCATGTGCGCGCGCGTTTGGGATTGCCGAACAGCGCAACGCCGCATGCGCTGCGGCACGCGTTCGCAACGCATTTGCTCGCGCACGGCGCCGATCTGCGCGCGATCCAAGAATTGCTCGGACATGATTCGCTGGCGACGACACAGCGCTACGCGGATGTCGATTTTTCTCGGCTGCTTGCTTCGTATCGCAGTGCGCATCCGCGGGCTTAGCCGAGAAAAACCCTGGAAAATCAACGTGATGAAAGGACTCGGGAGCACGTTTTCCAGGTGTGTGAGGCACTCCAAGAAAAAGACAGTCTTCGTGTTTGTAGAAACCAATCGAAAACCAATAACAGCGTAGAAACGCTCTCGGAGAGCCAAAAAAACTCCCACCCAACCAGTACTTAGACTAGTAAGAACGGAGTAACGAAGATGGCAAAGAAGGTAAAGAAGGCGCGCAAGGTCGCCAAGAAAGCGGTCCGCAAGACCGCGAAGAAGATGGTCCGCAAGGCCCCGGCCCGTAAGGCCGCCAAGAAGGCCCGCAAGGCCCCGAAGCGGAAGTCGGCTGCGAAGAAGAAGGTCGCGCGCAAGATGACGCGCAAGACCGTTCGCAAGGCCGCGAAGAAGACCGTCCGCCGCAAGACCGCGAAGCGCGGCCGCAAGGCTGCGATGCCGGCGATGGCGAAGACGTCTGTCCGCGCTGCGAAGCCGCGTCGCGCCGTGCGTCGCACGAAGAAGGCGGCGCCGGCGGCCTAAACCGCTAAAGCTGCGAGGGATGGGGGGAGACGGCTGGCTCCCCCCATCGCCTTTCCGGACGCCGCCTGCGCGTCCCGAGGCCCGGAGACGGGCTTTTTTGTTGTCCGCCGCAGATGTCGGCAGAGGCGGGTTTGATTGTCGGCTTGTCTTGCCGGTTTGTCACAAAGTCTTCACATGCGGCGGCCCAATGGACGGCCAAAAAAGACCCAAGACTTCGCTCGATCTATACTTGAATACTTGGCCTTGGGGCAGAGCGATTGCATGGCGGAACAGGCGCGTCTTCTCCCCTCCTCCGCGACGTTGTCTTCATCGTCAGCTCCGGGCGGCGCTCGAATTCGGCTCACGAGACGCTCGACGGCGCGCGTCCTTGAGCCGGACTATCCGAGACGCAGCTCCCAACGCATCACGTTGGGATACGGCCCCTCCGCCGCCTGCGCAAAGCCGCGCTTGCGCAGCACATTCTGCGAGGCGAAGCCGTCGATCATCGTATGCGCCACGACGCCTTTCAGGCGCGCATCAGGCCGCGCCCAATCGATGAGCGCCGCCACAGCCTCCGAGGCATAGCCTGCGCCCTGGCGCGCGGGCAGGACGCTGTAGCCGATCTCAACCCAGCCGTCGGCGTCAGGCGACGCGGTGAACCCGCCGAAGCCGACGAGTTCGCGCGGCGCGCCCGTCGCGACATCGGGATCAATCCACACCCACGCCTGCCACCCGACTTCATCGGGGAAGTTCGCGAGGCGATCGCGGGTGAAGCACATCGCGTCCATATCCAGCAGCGGCGGCGGCCAGGCGGCGTTCGCGCGCACGTCGAGCGCGGCGAAGAACGCCATGCGGTCCTCGATCTGCGCAACCGCAAGCGCGTGATCGACGGCGACGAGTTCGAGCCGTGCGGCATGCAGTATACGCGTCGGGGGCGGAGAAGCGGGCGCGAGCACGGCGAATCGATCAGGCCTGCATCACCCAGCCGTCGACGCCCTTGGCGGCTTCGCGCATGGCTTCGCTGAGAGTGGGGTGCGCATGGCAAGTACGCGCGATATCCTCGGCGCTGGCCGCGAACTCCATCGCCACGCACATCTCCCCGATCATCTCGCCGACGCCGACGCCGATCATGTGCACGCCGACGATGCGCTTGGTCGCTTCATCCTCGATCACTTTCACGAAACCGTCGGTCTCGTGATTGGTGCGTGCGCGCGAGTTAGCCATGAACGGAAACTTGCCCGCCTTGTAGGCGCGGCCGGCGGCCTTCAGTTCGTCTTCGGTGGCGCCGACGCTCGCGACTTCGGGCGTGGTGTAGACGACGCTCGGCACCAAGGCGTGATTGACGTGGCCCCAGAGACCGGCGATGCGCTGGATGACGGCGATCCCCTCCTCCTCGGCCTTGTGGGCGAGCATCGGGCCGTGCGTGCAATCGCCGATCGCCCAGATCCCATCGACGTTGGTCTTGCCTTGATCGGTTTCGACGAAGCCGCGCTGATCGGTCTTCACGCCCACCGCTTCCAGGCCAAGATCGGCGGTGACGGGGCGCCGGCCGATGGCGACGAGCACGGCATCGACATCGAGCGCGGAGGCCGTCTTCGATCCGCCCTTGGCCGCCGGCTCAAGCGCCAGCTTGATTGCGCTGGACGCCTTCTCCGCCGCCACGACCTTCGCGCCGAGTTCGAAGCGCATCCCCTGCTTCTTCAGGATGCGGAGAAAGCCCGAACTGATCTCGGAATCCATTCCCGGCAGAATGCGATCCAGGAATTCGACGACCGTGACCTCGGCGCCGAGGCGGCGCCAGACCGAACCCAGCTCCAAGCCGATCACGCCGCCGCCAATGACGGCGAGACGCTTCGGGACCTGCTTCAGCGCCAAGGCGCCGGTGGAGGAGACGATGCGTTCCTCATCGATCTCGACGCCGGGCAGCGGCGTGGGCTCGGAGCCCGTAGCGATGATGATGTTGCGGGCCTCAAGCACAGCGCCGGCGACATCGACCTTTCCCGGCGCCGCGATGCGAGCGCGGCCGTTCACGACCTCGACCTTGTTCTTTTTCATCAGAAACGCGACGCCCTTGGTGAGGCCGTCGACCGCCTCGTCCTTCTGGCGCATCATCTGCGGCAGATCGAGCGACACGCCCGACACTTCGATGCCGAGCGATTTGAACCGCGTCTGCGCGGCCTCATAGAGATCGGACGCATGCAGCAGCGCCTTGGACGGGATGCAGCCGACGTTCAAGCATGTGCCGCCCAGCGCGGCGCGGCTCTCGATGATCGCGGTCTTGAGGCCGAGCTGGCCGGCGCGGATGGCGGCGTTATAGCCGCCGGGGCCGCCGCCGATGATGACGACGTCAAAAGCATCCGCCATGGGAACTTCGCCTTTCGTTCAATCCAGAAGGCGCGTTCTTGCGCCGCGTGCGCTGCGATAAGTAGGCGTGCGCGTCGTTGCGCGCCATGTGCGCGCGCCGCGGGTCTATGGAAGCTCGTGCGGCGCCGGTCAATCGCGCTGCGTCAGGCGCGCTGCGTCGGGCGCGCGGCGTCAGGCGCGGCGAGACCAGCGCTTGTCGGCTGTGTCGACGATCAGGATGAGCAGCCCGACGACCAGCAACACCGCAAGCGCAAGCAGCGGATAATTGGCGGTCGCTTCGACGGCCGTCTCCAACGCCTGTTCGGCGGAGCGGACGGACGCCGCGTCGGCGATAATGTTGTCATCGCTCTTCACGGTCGTCAGGCCCCAGCGGACGCCGTAGCAGGCAAAGCCCAGGAGCCAGGCCCAGAAGCCTTGCGTGCGGCGGATGAGGCGCACTGCAGCGATAAACAGGAAGATCCCCGACGCCGCCCAGAGCGCCGTCTCCAGCCAGGTGACGCCGCTGGCGCGCATGATGAAGGAATCCCAGACCGCGCTCTCCAGCCCGAGGCCGAGGCGATCGGCGGCGATTCCGGCGGCGGCCGCGACAAACAGCACGCAATAGCCGAAGAGGATGAGCACCAGCGGCCAACGCAGGATGAACATGTCCCCTCCCCGGTCAGTTTCCCAATCAGCGTTCTTTTTCCCAATCAGTCTGGGGCCGCTTCCCCCGCGGCTGGGCGAAGGTAGGACGGACCAGCGCCGCTGTCACGGCGCGCCCCGCCCGCGACCGTCGTTTTCACCCGTCGCGGGAAGTGGCGGCTCCCGCCTTGTAAGCGGCCCCAAGCGCGTGTAGCGCACGCCCATGAGCACAACGACGACACAGCGTCCATCGCGCTTCGCCTATGATGATCTCATCGCTTGCGGCGAGGGCGCAATGTTCGGCCCGGGAAACGCGCAATTGCCGCTCCCTCCCATGCTGATGTTCGACCGCATCACAACGATCACCGCAGACGGCGGCGCCGTCGGCAAAGGACGCATCGAAGCAGAATTCGACATCCGCGCCGATCGCTGGTTCTTCGATTGCCACTTCATCGGCGATCCGGTGATGCCGGGTTGTCTCGGGCTGGACGCGCTATGGCAGCTGATCGGGTTTTTCCTGGCATGGAACGGCGGCCAGGGCCGCGGCCGCGCGCTCGGCGTGGGCGAATTGGCGTTCCGCGGCCAGATCACGCCCAACACCAAGCTCGTACGTTACGAAATTGACATGAAGCGTGTCATCTTGCGTAAGCTGGTGCTGGGAATCGGCGATGGAATTGTGCTGGCCGACGGGAAGCCCATCTATTCGGCCAAGGACCTGAAAGTCGGGCTGTTCACGAGCGACCAGATGGCCGCGGGCCTCGGCGGCTAGAGGCCACCGGAAACAAGAACAGATTTAGGGAGAAGCAGATGCGTCGCGTGGTCGTCACCGGGATGGGGATCGTCTCCTCGATCGGCAACAATCTGCAGGAGGTGCTCGCAAGCCTTCGCGACGCCCGCTCCGGCATCAAGCGCGCGATGGACTATGTCGAGCGCGGGTTCCGCTGCCAGGTTCATGGCGCGCCGCAGATCGACCCCGCGCAGGTCGTCGACAAACGCGTGATGCGGTTCATGGGCGACGGCTCGGGCTGGAATTACATCGCGATGAACGAAGCGATCCGCGACGCGGGCCTTGAGAAGACTGATATCTCCAATGATCGCACCGGGCTCATCATGGGGTCGGGCGGGCCGTCGACGCGCGCGATCGTCGCGGCGGCGGACACCACGCGGGAAAAAGGCCCGCGCCGCGTCGGGCCGTTCGTGGTGCCTAAGGCGATGAGCTCCACCGCGAGCGCGACGCTCGCTACGCCGTTCGAGATCAAAGGCGTGAACTATTCGATCAGCTCGGCGTGCGCGACGAGTTCGCACTGCATCGGCAACGCCTATGAGATGATCCAATGGGGCAAGCAGGACGTGATGTTCGCCGGCGGCTCCGAAGAGCTCGACTGGACGCTCTCGGTGCTGTTCGACGCGATGGGCGCGATGTCGAGCAATTACAACGACACCCCGGAGCGCGCCTCGCGTGCGTTCGACGCCAAGCGCGACGGGTTCGTGATCGCCGGCGGCGCAGGCGTCCTGGTGCTTGAAGAATATGAGCGCGCAAAGGCGCGCGGGGCCAACATCTACGCCGAGGTCGCCGGCTACGGCGCGACCAGCGACGGCGTGGACATGGTCCAGCCTTCGGGCGAAGGCGCGGCGCGCTGCATGCAGCTGGCGATGAAGACGCTCGACCGGCCGGTCGATTATCTCAATCCGCACGCCACTTCCACGCCGATCGGCGACCTCAAGGAGATGGAGGCGGTGCGCAACGTCTTCGGCGACGACGTCCCGCTGATCTCGGCGACAAAGAGCCTTACGGGCCATTCGCTCGGCGCGGCCGGCGTCCACGAAGCCATCTATACGCTGCTGATGATGAAAGAGGGCTTCGTGTGCGAGAGCGCGCACATCGAGGAGCTCGATCCGGCGTTCGACGGCCTGCCGATCGTGCGTGAGCGGCGCAACAGCGAGATCAATTGCGCGCTGTCCAATTCGTTCGGCTTCGGAGGCACGAACGCGACGCTCGCGTTCACGAACGTCGCGGCGTAACGTTCAAGCTCGCGGCGCTGCGCCATACGCGAAGGCCAGGATCGCTGCGATCACGACCACGAGCGTCAACAACAGGCCCAGGCCATAGCCCAGACCGAGCTTTCTCGGCGCTTTCGTCTGCTCCGCGTTTTGCGCGTCGTCTTTATCATCCCGCATCGCTTCCACCCCGTTGCTGTTTTCAAGGCAACGAGGTGGAGCGTGCGGGGTTCCGTGCGGCATGCAGCGATCAGGATTCCGCTTCTCTCGCGGCTGCATCGATGGCGGCGGCGATCGCCGCGATGCGATCGGGCGGAACGGCGCCGCGCTCCAGCCGAAGGCGCAGCGCAAGACGCAGGTTCTCCATCGCGCGGACGAGCTGGGGCGGCGGGCCCCCGGCATAGCGCTCTCGCGCGAAATCCATCCGCTTCATCGTGGCGGCGACGGCGTCTGCATTCTCGTCGAGATGCGCACTACCCTCCGGCGTCAACGCGTAGAGCTTCTTGGCGCCCTCCTCCGCCGACAGCGCAACGAGGCCCTGCTCCTCCAGCATCTGCAACGTGGGATAGACGACGCCGGGACTGGGCGCATACGCGCCGCCGAGACTGTCGCCAATGGCTTTGATGATGTCGTAGCCGTGGCGCGGCTTCTCCGCGATCAGGCTGAGGATGACGGTGCGCAGGTCTCCCTGGTCGAGGATGCGGCGGCCGCCCCTGCCCCAGCCGCGGCCGTGGCGGCCGCCATAGGCGCGATGGGCGAAGCGATGGGCGCGGCGGCCGCAGCCGCCTTCATGGTGTGCGTGCATGAACCTTCTCTGGTTGGGCTTAGACATGACTTAGATATATCTAAACAGGCTCTTGTCAAGGCTCCGCCTGGCCTTGACCAGCCTGTATGCGACGCGCCATCTGCCGGGCATCTTTCCGGTCCCGAAGATGGAGGCGCGCGTGGCGGACGAATGGACGTTGCCCAAGGGCGAGCTGATGAAGGGCAAGCGCGGGCTCGTGATGGGCGTCGCCAACGACCATTCTATCGCGTGGGGCATCGCCAAGCAGCTGGCGCTGCAGGGCGCAGAGCTTGCGTTCACGTATCAGGGCGAGGCGCTGGAACGGCGGGTGCGGCCGCTGGCCGAGAGCGTCGGCGCCAAGCTCCTGGTGCCCGCCGACGTCACCGACGACGCGTCGATGGATGGCGCGTTCGCGGCGATCAAGGACGCGTGGGGCGGCATGGACTTTCTCGTCCACGCCATCGCCTTCGCCGACAAATCCGCGCTCAAGGGCTCATTCGTGGAGCATACGACGCGGGAGATCTTCCGCGGGGCGATGGATATTTCGGCCTATTCGTTCGTCGACGCGGCGCGGCGCGCGGCGGCGTTGATGCCGAACGGCGGGGCGATGATCACGCTCACCTATCAAGGCAGCGAACGCGTCGTGCCGAACTACAATATGATGGGCGTGGCGAAAGCGGCGCTGGAAGCGGCGACGCGCTACATCGCGCGTGACCTCGGTCCCAAGGGAATCCGTGTGAACGCCGTCTCGCCCGGCCCGATGCGGACGCTGGCGATGGCCGGCATCTCCGGCGGCAAGCAGCTGATGACCGCGGCGCGGGATTGGAGCCTGCTCAAGGAAGACACGACCATGGAAGGCGTGGCGGGCTGCGCGCTCTGGCTATTGTCCGATCTCGGACGATCGGTGGCCGGCGAGTGCATCCATGTCGACGGCGGCTTCCACGTCGTCGGCGTACCGGACGGCGTGGAGGCGTAAGATGGCGTTGGGGATCAGCGTCGGCGTCGCGCTCGGCGCAGCTTTCGGCGCGGCCCTTGACGACATGGCGACCGGCCTGGCGCTGGGTCTGGCGGTCGGCGCCGCCATCGGCGCCGCGCTTGAGGCCGGCGGCAAGAAGAAGAACGGCGATCCGCCGAAGGGCGAATGACAAGCGGTGCGAGCAACCAGGGCTACGCGGAAGAAGCGCCGGTCTTGCTCAGGCGTTATGAGGAGGCTGCGTTCGATGACGTCGCCGGCGGCGTCCTCGAACTGATCCCCGCGGGGCCCCTACGCGTGCTGGACATCGGCGCAGGCACGGGGCGCGATACGGCCTGGTTCGCGGCGCGCGGGGATGGAGTGCTCGCGGTGGAGCCGACGGCCGCGATGCGGGCGGGCGCGATGGCGCTCCACCCCCTCCCCTGAAATCACGTGGCTCGACGACATGCTGCCGTCGCTGCCGCATGTCCGCGCGCGCGGCGCGCGCTACGACCTCATTTGGATGTCGGCGGTGTGGATGCATCTCGACGCTGAGGAGCGCGGCGCAGCGATGCAGACGATCGGCGCGCTGGCGAACGACACGAGCGCGATGATGATCACGCTTCGACACGGACCCGTGCCTGCCGGGCGGCGCATGTTTCCTGTCAGCGCTGAGGAAACGATCGCGCTCGCTGCGGCTGAGGGCTTTTTCCTGCGTGGTGAACGAAACGCGGGACTCGCGCCGCGATCCGGGCGTGACCTGGACGGCGCTCTGGTTCGTGCGGCCGTCGCGGGATACAGGTGTCGCGGCAGACGCAAGCGATGCACGATAATCTCGACACCTTCCGCTCCGGGCGGCGCGCGCGGGTGACCCGCCCGGAGGGCGTGCGGCCGGCGACGCCGGCGGTGGTGATGATCGACCCGAAATATCCGCACAATGTGGGCGCCGCGGTGCGGGCGGCGTCATGCTGGGGCGTCAGGCAGATCTGGTACACGGGCGAACGCGTCGCGCTTGACGCGCACGCAGGATACCGGCTGCCGCGCGAGGAGCGCATGCGCGGCTATCGCGACGTGGACCTCTTCCAGTATGACGCGCCGCTCGATGTGCTGGCGAAGGCCACCCCAGTCGCGGTCGAGGTGCGGCCCAATTCCGAGCGGCTGCCGGACTTCGAGCATCCGGAGAACGCGGTCTATGTGTTCGGGCCGGAGGACGGCTCGATCCCGCCAGGCGTGCTCGCGCGCTGCCATCGCTTCGTGATCGTGCCGACGCGGCATTGCCTCAATCTCGGCGCGGCGATCAACGTGATCCTCTACGACCGCTGCCTGAAGCGCGGCTTCCCGGACGATGCGGGCTGGCGGGAGACCTACGGCGAAGGCTGGGCCGACGTCTGACGCACTGGCCCGCTTGCGTTACTCCTCCGCCGGCGGTGCAAGCTGCGCGTCGCGGAGGATGTCGAGCGCCTGCTGCGCGTCTTCTTCAGGCACCTGCAGGCGATAGCCCCCCTGGCCGAAGATCAAATGCGGCAGCGCGCCGAGCGCTTCGCTTTCGGCGACGAACGCAAGCAGGCCTTCGCTCTCGAGCAAGGAGCGCGCGATGTGCGCCTCCGGCGCGTCGCGGAACCGGGCGATGACGACGAGATCTGTCATTCGCGCCTCTCGCTCGAGTCAGCGCGCCAAGTCGTCTTCTTCACCGGCAGCGGCGCCGCGGACAGCAACGACAAGACTAGGGTCGAAAGCCAGTTCGTTCGCTGCGCCATGGTTTGCGGTTTTTCAGCTGCGGAGGCTCTCGCGGCCGCGATAATCTCTGTCGCTTCGGCGCTCTGATCGCTGCGCACCAATATCCGGTACCCTCCGACTGCAAAAGCTTGAAAGGGCTGAACGTCAATGTAGCCGAGGTCCGGTAGAGAAGCCTTGATGCCCGCGCCTTCGAGCAGATCGCGGAGGATCAATGCTTCGGTTCGATCAAGCACATGCGTGACAGCGACCAAGTCAGCCATCCCGAAGATGTAGTTTGATTGGCTGCAAATGAAAACGGCGGGCCGCAGGGCCCGCCGTCTCCGGCTTCGCAATGCTTAGATCAGCCCGCCTCGCGGTCCCGATCGCGGTCGCGGCCCCTGTCGCCTCTGGGGCCCCGGTCGCCTCGGTCGCGGCGCGGCGGGGGGCCGTCGTCGCGGGCTTCGTCGCCGAGCTCGGCGGAGAGATCGGCGCCGGTCTCCTGGTCGACGACCTTCATCGAGAGGCGCACCTTGCCGCGATCGTCGAAGCCCAAGAGCTTCACCTTCACCATGTCGCCTTCCTTGACGACATCGGAGGGCGCCTTCACGCGCTCGCGCGCCAATTGGCTCACGTGCACGAGGCCGTCCTTGGCGCCGAAGAAGTTCACGAACGCGCCGAACTCCATGACCTTCACGACCTTGCCTTCGTAGATCTGGCCGATCTCGGGCTCGCTGGTCAGCGTCTTGATCCACTTCACCGCGGCCTCGATCGAGTCCGCGTCCGGCGAGGCGACCTTCACGGTGCCATCGTCCTCGACATTGATCTTGGCGCCGGTCTTTTCCACGATTTCGCGGATCACCTTGCCGCCGGTGCCGATCACGTCGCGGATCTTGTCGACCGGGATGTTGATCTGGACGATGCGCGGAGCGTTGGCGCCGACGCTTTCGCGCGGCGCGGTCAACGCCTTGTTCATCTCGGCGAGGATGTGCATGCGGCCCGCGTGCGCGCGTTCGAGCGCCACCTTCATGATCTCCTCGGTGATGCCGGCGACCTTGATGTCCATCTGCAGGGAGGTGATCCCCTTCTCGGTGCCGGCGACCTTGAAGTCCATGTCGCCGAGGTGATCCTCGTCACCGAGGATGTCGGTGAGGACTTCGTAGCCGTAGTCCTCAAGCACCAGGCCCATCGCGACGCCCGCGACCGGCGCGGAAGTCGGCGCGCCCGCGTCCATCAGGGCAAGCGAAGAGCCGCACACCGTGGCCATCGAAGACGAGCCGTTGGACTCGGTGATCTCGGAGACGAGGCGGATCGTGTAGGGGAATTGCTCAGGCGTCGGCAGCACAGCCTGCAGCGCGCGCCACGCGAGCTTGCCGTGACCGATCTCGCGGCGCCCCGCCCCGCCCATGCGGCCGGTCTCGCCGACGCTGTAGGGGGGGAAATTGTAGTGCAGCATGAAGCGCTGCTTCGAAGTGCCGGAAAGCGCATCGATAAATTGCTCATCGTCGGCGGTGCCGAGCGTGGCGACAACGATCGCCTGGGTCTCGCCGCGGGTGAAGAGCGCCGAGCCGTGGGTGCGTGGCAGGAAGCCGACTTCCGACACGATCGGGCGGACTTTGTCCACCGGGCGGCCGTCGATGCGGGCTTTCTCCTTGATGATCCGTGAGCGGACGATGTCGCTCTCGACGTCCTTGAACGCCTCCTTGAACTGGTTCGGATCGGCGCCGTCTGGATTGGCGTCGGATTTCACGAGGGCGGCCTTGGCCTTGTCGCGCGCTTGCCCGACGGCGGCGTAGCGCTCGTCCTTCTTGACGATCTGATAGGCGCTGCGGAGGTCGGCTTCGACGAGGCCGACGATCTTGCTCTTGAGCGGCTTCAGATCCACCGGCTCGAATTCGAAGGGCTCTTTGCCGGCCTTCTCCGCCAGCTCCATGATCGCGTCGATAACCGGCTGCATGCCTTTGTGCGCGAGGCTCAGCGCCTGCAGCATCTCGGCTTCGGTGAGCTCCTTCACCTCGGATTCGACCATCATCAGCGCGTCGTGGGTGCCGGCGACGACGAGGTCGAGCTTGGACTCCGCCATCTGCGCGATGGTGGGGTTGAGGACGGGCTTATCGCTGATCCAGCCGACGCGCGAGCAACCGATGGGGCCGCGGAACGGCACGCCGGAGATCGTCAGCGCCGCAGAGGCCGCGACCATGGCGAGGATGTCGCTCTCGTTCTCATTGTCCCACGAGAGCACGGTGATGATCACCTGCACTTCGTTCTTGAAGCCTTCGACGAAGAGCGGGCGGATCGGCCGGTCGATCAGGCGCGAGAGCAGCGTTTCGCGCTCCGTGGGGCGGCCTTCGCGCTTGAAGAAACCGCCCGGGATGCGGCCCGAGGCGAAGTACTTTTCCTGATAGTTCACCGTGAGCGGGAAGAAATCTTGGCCGGGCTTGGCTTCCTTTGCGAACACGACGGTCGCAAGAAGCGCGGTTTCGCCCCAGCTGGCGTAGACGGCGCCGTCCGCCTGGCGGGCGACCTTGCCGGTTTCGAGCGTGAGCTTGCGCCCGGCCCAATCAAGCGAAACGGAATGGGTGTTGAACATTGCGGTCATCTCCAGGCGAGCGGGCCCCTGCCCGTCGCCTTCAAAGCCTCTTCCGGTGAAGAGGCGCGTGCGGCTCGCGCCCCATGCGCGGCCGTGTTTGCGGGATGTCGTTTCCTTGGTTTGACATCCCGCCCCGGCGCGCAGGCTGCGCGGCGGGTAGCGGTATGGCGCTCGACTTTTTCTCCTACTCCCCGGATTCGCCACAGGCGAAGTCCGGGGCCCACAAACTCAGTCGACTGTGGTTATGAGCTCCGGCGTGTCCGCTTGCGCGGCCATCCGGGGAAGGGTGGCGGCGGGCGCCCTTGTGTATGCGCTTAGCGGCGCAGGCCCAGTTTCTCGATCAAGGACTGATAACGCGCGACGTCGCGGTCCTTCAGATAGTCCAGAAGCCGACGGCGCTGAGACACCATCTTCAGCAGACCGCTGCGCGAGTGATTGTCCTTTTTGTGGGTCTTGAAGCGTTCGGTGAGGTTGGCGATCCGCTCGGAGAGGATCGCCACCTGAACTTCGGGCGAGCCGGTGTCTTGCTTGCCGGCGCCATATTCTTGGATGAGCGCGGATTTGCGCTCGGTCGAAATCGACATCGTGGTCTCCTCTAAGCGAGATGGAACACGCGGGTGGGCTGGAATTGCCCGGCCCGCACGTCGCCCAGAGCCACGGGCCGGCCATCGCAGAGCGCCAAAGCCGCGCGGGAGGCGTCTTGGCCTGCCGCTTTGCGCGGTTTGAACTTGGCGCGCAGCTGCTCCACCACGTGGGGCAACAGCACGATGGCCCGTCCTTGTCTGAGCTTGAACGCGTCCTCGCCGCTGACGGCCAGCGCCGGGATGTCGGCCAGCGCGGTCTCAACGGGTTCGAGGCGTTCGGACGCGGCGCCCTTATGGCTCAAATCCTCCAAAAGGTCGAGGGTGACGGCGCGGCCTTCCTCGAACGGGCCGACGGCCAGTCGCCGCAGGCTGGCCACGTGGCCGGCGCACCCAAGTTGATCCGAGAGGTCGCGCGCGAAGGCGCGGACGTAAAAGCCCTTGCCGCAGCGCAGCAGGAAGGTCGCTTGATCCGGTGCGGCCTCAATCAACGCCGCCTCGTGGACCGTCACGGGACGTGCCTTCAACGTCACCTCCTCGCCCGCCCGGGCGAGATCATAGGCGCGCTCGCCATCCACCTTGATGGCGCTGAAGGCAGGCGGGATCTGTGCAATCTCGCCGACGAAAGCCGGCAGCGCAGCGACGATGGCGGCTTCTGTGGGCCGCGCATCGCTTTCGGCGATGATTACGCCTTCGCGGTCCTGGGTGGCGGTGGAGACGCCCCAGCGGATCGTGAAGCGATAGGCTTTGTCCGCCTCCATCAGGAACGGGATGGTCTTGGTGGCCTCGCCAAGGGCGATCGGCAGCACGCCGGACGCCAGCGGATCGAGCGTGCCGGCATGGCCGGCCTTATTGGCGTTGAAGATGCGGCGCACGCGCGCGACGGCGTCGGTGGAGGTGAGATTGTCGGGCTTGTCGAGCACGATCCAGCCGTCGACATCCACCCCCTTCTTGCGGCGCCCCATCAGGAATCCTCGCCCAATTTGTCGAGGTCGCGGGCGACTTCGGGGCGGCGAAGGACTTCGTCGATGTGGCTGGCCTCGTCGTATGAAACGTCGGCGACGAAGTGCAATTCGGGCGTGAACTTGAGATCAACGCTGCGCGCGAGACGACTGCGCAGGAAGCCGGACACGCGCGTGAGCGCGGCGGCGATCTTCTTGGGATCGTGTTCGCCGAGCGCGGCGACGAAGGCCGTCATGTGCTTGAGATCGGGCGAGGCGCGCACTTCGCCGACCGTCACGGACACGCCCTTGAGATCAGGGTCGCGCAGATCCTCACGCGCCAGGACCTCAACCAGCGCATGACGCACAAGCTCGCCGGCGCGCAATTGACGCTGGCTCGGCCCTGCGGCCTGTGAACGAGAAGAACGACGACGACTCACGATGGTCTCTGATTCTACAGAATCGCGCAGCGCGATCAGCCCGGCTGCTTGAATGCGAAAAGCCCGCAGATTTCGGGATCGCCGCCGCGCTCGCCGGGCGGGCGGCGGCCCTTGAACGCGGCGATGCGCAGCGCCCAATCGCCCTCTTCGTCCACGAATTCTGCGGCGGCGATCGCCGTGGTGCGCGCATCGCGACCGCAAAGGCCGCCGGCGGGCGCGCTTGCGGCGGTGCGCTCATCGATCACGCGATAGACCCGGGCGCGAACCTCGGGCGGGACGCCCAACACGGCGCGGAAGGTGGCGTCGGCCGCCCCGACGCGGGTGTTGGCCTCATGCACCGCGAGCTCTTCTGCGCGCACCGTGACGCCGCTGGCGAAGGCGAGCGCGAGCGGGCCGCCGCGCCCCTCCTCCAGGCTGACAGTGAGATTGCCGGTGACGTCGCGGGCGCCGGCGTTCGCCGTCTCCCAGCGGGAGCGCGCCCAGCCCGGCTCCTCCTGCGGCACCGGCTCGACGTCCAGATCCACTTCGGTGACCGTGGCGGAGCGCCGGTCGGTTTCGCCGTTGCGCGCGCCGGAGCGGTCGGTGCAGGCGGCCGCAGCGAGCGCAGCGATCAGAAGCGCGGCGCAAACCCTAGAGCGAGCGCTGGACCACTTCGACATTGAAGCACTCAATGATGTCGCCCTGCTTGATATCCTGGAACGGGCCGAAGCTCATGCCGCATTCTTGGCCGGCCGTGACCTCGTTCACCTCATCCTTGAAGCGTTTGAGCGTGCTCAGAACGCCCATCTCCTGGATCACCACGTTGTCGCGGATGACGCGCACTTTGGCGCCCTTGCGCACAACGCCCTCGGTGACCCGGCACCCGGCCACTTTGCCGACCTTGGAGATGTTGAACACCTCCAGGATCTCGGCGTTGCCGAGGAAGGTCTCGCGCATGGTCGGCGCGAGCATGCCTGACATCACGCCCTTCATGTCGTCGATCAGGTCGTAGATGATCGCGTAATAGCGGATCTCCACGCCTTCACGCTCGGCGAGGTCGCGCGCTTCCTTCGAGGCGCGGACGTTGAAGCCGATTACCGGCGAGTTCGATGCCTTGGCGAGCTGGATATCGGATTCATTGATGGCGCCGACGCCGGAATGGACGATGCGCGCGCGCACTTCCTCATTGCCCAGCTTCTCTAGCGCGTTGGAGATCGCCTCCGCCGAGCCTTGCACGTCCGCCTTAATCAGCACGGCGAGCTCGGAGATGTCGTTCTCCTTGATCCGCGCCATCATGGTTTCGAGCGTCGTGCGGCTTCCCGGGCCCGCGGCCGCCTTCTGACGCTTGGCGCGCTGGCGGTAATCGGCGACCTCGCGGGCGCGGTTTTCGCTTTCGACGACGTTCAGCACGTCGCCGGGATCGGGCACGCCTTCGAGCCCCATGATCTCCACGGGCTGCGAGGGGCCGGCCTCCTTCAATTGAGCGCCGCGTTCGTCCATCAACGCGCGCACCCTGCCCCACACGCCGCCGACGACGACAATGTCGCCGCGATTGAGCGTGCCGCGCTTCACCAGCACCGTCGCCACCGCGCCGCGGCCGCGATCGAGCTTTGATTCAATGACAACCGCTTCGGCGAGGCGATCGGCGTTGGCGCGCAGATCGAGCACTTCGGCCTGCAGCAGGATCGTCTCCACCAGCTTTTCCAGCCCGCGCTTCTCGGTGGCCGACACCTCGACGTGCAGCGTGTCGCCGCCGAAATTCTCGGTGATCACTTCATGCTGCAGCAATTCCTGCAGCACACGCTCGGGGTTGGCCTCGGGCTTATCGATCTTGTTGACGGCGACGATGATCGGGACGCCGGCAGCCCTTGCGTGGCTGATCGCCTCGACGGTCTGGGGCATCACGCCGTCATCGGCCGCAACAACGAGAATGACGACGTCGGTGATCTGGGCGCCGCGCGCACGCATCGAGGAGAACGCGGCGTGGCCGGGCGTATCGAGGAAGGTGACGCGCTGGCCGTCCGGCAGGCGCACCTGATAATCGCCGATGTGCTGGGTGATGCCGCCGGCTTCGCCGGCTGCGACGTCGGTCTGGCGCAGTGCATCCAGCAGGGATGTCTTGCCGTGATCGACGTGGCCCATGACCGCGACGACGGGCGGTCGCGCGGTGAGATTGTCGGGCGCGTCCTCTTCGCCGGCGAGGCCGGTTTCGATGTCGGATTCCGCGACGCGCTTCACGGCGTGGCCGTAATCGGTGGCGATCAGTTCGGCGGTGTCGGCGTCGAGCACATCGGTGAGCTTCACCATCTGGCCCTGGCGCATCATGAACTTGATGATGTCGGCCGCACGAGTGGCCATACGGTTCGCCAGTTCCTGAACCGTGATCGTCTCCGGGATCACGACTTCGCGCTTGACGGATTCGCGTTCGCCGCCGCCGAACATTTTGGCGCGGCGCTCCTTCTCCTTCTGCTGGGCGCGCCGATAGGCGGCGAGGGAGCGGACGCGATCGTCGTCGCCCTCGGTGATCCGCTCGACCATGTCCAGCGTCAGCTTGCCTTCGCGGCGTTTTGGTTCGCCCTTCTTGGTCGGCTTGACCGGCGCGGGCGCCAGCGGCTTGCGCGCCGATTTCACCCGGCCGCCCAGCTCGGAGAGGATATCGCCGCCGCCGCCTGCGGCGGGGCGCTGCTCGGCGGGGGCGGCGTTGTCGCGGGCGGCGAGATTGGCGGCGGAGCGCGCAGCCAGCGCATCGCGGGCGGCGACAGCTGCGGCAGCGCGCTCCTCTTCTTCCTGTTCGGCGCGCCGGCGTGCTTCGGCCTCGGCGGCGATCGCCTCCTCTTGTTCGTGGCGGCGGCGCTGGGCGTCTTCCAAGGCGCGGCGCTGGGATTCTTCCTCGGCCGTGCGCGCGGCGCGCTCCTGACGGTCGCCCACGGCGCGGCGGACGGCTTCGGCGCGGCGGCGCGCCTCCTCATCGGAAATCTGGCCGCGAGGATCGGCTGGGGCGGGACGCTCCGCTTCCGGGGCGGGCGGGGGCGCGGACCGGCGGGCGCCGCCGGCGAGATCGGCGGGCACGCCGGGGCCCGGTGCGGCGGGCTTGCCCGGCTCCGGCTTGGCTGGCGCGGCGCCCGGCGTCCGCAGGGCGCGCTTCTCCTTCACCTCAACCGCGACCGCCTTGGTGCGGCCGTGAGAAAAGCTCTGCCGCACCGTCCCGGTCTGGTGGGTGCGGGTCAGCGTCAGAGGCTTGCGCCCGGAGGCCGGCTTTTCCTGTTCAGTCCCGTCGCTCAAAAAAGCATCCTTCAATCACGCGTCTGTCACGTTCGAGTGCGCAACGGCTTGCGCCGCGCTCATTCACTGTCCTCGCGCCCCCTGTCCTCGCGCCCGCCCTCCCCGTCGCCAGACGCGGGGGCGGCGCGATCCACATCCTGGCCCGCGTCGGGGCGGCCCCCCTGGGAGGAGCGCCATGAATCGGGCCAAGAGGCGGGAACGATGGCGCGAAATCCGGAGAGGCGGCCCGTCTCGGCCGCCCAGCGCTGCGCCATACGCTCATCGAGCACGACGGCATGTACCACATGATCGCGGCCGAGCGCCACGCCCATTTCCGACGCGGTGAACGCAGCAGAGAGATGGGGAAGCGCGCCCCATAGACCAAGCGCCAGCTTGAAAAGCTTTTCGCGACCGTCTTCTGCGCCATCCGACGCCTCGATCATCGCATGGGGGCGCGCGCGCCGAATCGCCGCCTCCACCTGATCGAATCCGGTCGTGATCGCGCCGGCGCGCCGCATCAGGCCCAGCAGATCGAGACAGCGGCGCGCCAGCAGCGATTCGATCTGGTCCGCGAGCCCGGGCGCGACCTGCACGGGCTGCTTCAGGGAGCGGGCAAAACCGCCTCGCTTGATCGCGCGTGTCACGGCGTCGCGGGAGGCGCATACCCACACGCCCCGGCCCGGAAGCTTGGCGGCGACGTCCGGGACGATGCGGTCTTCGGGGCCGAGCACAAAGCGCACTAGGCGATCTTCGGGAAACACCTCGCCGGTCGCCACACAGCGGCGCTCGCGGCTCGCCTTTGCGGCGTCTTCATCGTCCGCGCTTGATTTCGCTCGGTGCTTGGCGCCGCGGGTGATGGCGATCCCCCATCAGGCCGCGGCGTCGGCGGTACGGCCGGCTTTCATCGCGACCAGCGTCTCGGCGATCTGCACCGCGTTGAGCGCCGCGCCCTTGCGCAGGTTGTCGCCAACGACGAAGAGCGCGAGGCCGTGCGCGACGGTCGGATCGCGGCGAACGCGGCCGACGAAGACCGGATCGCGGCCCGTCGCTTCGAGCGGGTTCGGCGCCTCCGTGACGACGACGCCGGGCGCTTTGCGCAGAAGGTCGAGCGCGGTTTCCGGCGAGATCGCACGTTCGAACTCGGCGTTGATCGAGAGCGCGTGGCCGGTGAACACCGGCACACGCACGCAGGTGCCGGAGACTGCGAGATCCGGAATCTCCAGGATCTTGCGGCTCTCGTCGCGCAGCTTCACTTCCTCTTCGGTGTAGCCGTCCTCCACGTAGACGTAGTTGAGCGGCACCACGTTGAACGCAATCGGCACGGGCCACTTCTTCTTCCAGCCGAAGTCCAGAGCGGCGCCGTCATGCGCGAGCGCCTTGCCTTCCGCGGCGGTGCGCTGCGTTTGCGCATCGAGCTCTTCGACGCCGGCGAGGCCGCCGCCGGAGACGGCCTGATAGGTGCTGGCGATGAGGCGCTTCAAGCCGGCGGCTTCATGCAGAGGCTTGAGCGCTGGCATTGCAGCCATCGTGGTGCAGTTCGGGTTGGCGACGATGCCTTTCGGGATCATGCGCAGCGCGTGCGGGTTCACTTCGCTGACGACGAGCGGGACGTCGGGATCGCCGCGCCAGGCGGAA
The DNA here is from genome assembly GCA_016124255.1 of Alphaproteobacteria bacterium. Lineage (GTDB taxonomy): Bacteria > Pseudomonadota > Alphaproteobacteria > Caulobacterales > Aquidulcibacteraceae > CADEEL01. The sequence continues at coordinate 62,823 of WGOB01000012.1, forward strand.
GAATTGTCGATCACGATCGCGCCGGCGGCGGCGACTTTCGGCGCCAGCGTCTTCGATGTCGATCCGCCGGCGGAGAAGAAGACGATGTCGAGGCCTGCGTAATCCGCGGTCGCGGCGTCTTCAACGACGATGTCGCGCTCCTTCCCACGCAGCGTCTTGCCGGCCGAGCGCGCGGAGGCGAACAGGCGCAGCGATGTCGTCGGGAAGTCTCGCTCGGCGAGGATTGTGCGCATGAGATCGCCGACCAGCCCGGTGGCGCCGACAATGCCTATTCTCATGATGTGCTTTCTTGTTTGGAGCGCGGGTTTCCAGCCCGCATTTCTGCGCTGTGGGTGAAGAGCGGGCTGGAAGCCCGCGCTCCAACTTTAACCTTCGCTTGTCGCTTCCTCGACGATTTCTTCTTCGACCGTCTCTTCGGGCGGCGCCTCGATCCAGCCGGCGGCGATGCGGGCCTTGAGGATGAGATCATCGGCCTGTTCCTGGGTGAGGCCGAAGCTGTCCAGCACGCCGGGTTCGCGGACGCGCTCCCCGTTCTTGGTCTCGAACCAGCCGCGGACGTCGTCGGCGGTGAGGCCGGCGAAATCCTCAAGCGTCTTCACGCCGGCTTCGCCGAGCGCGACGGCCATCGGCAGCGTGATCCCCTCCACCTGAAGGAGGTCATCTTCAACGCCGAGATCCTTGCGCTTTGCGTCCTGTTCGGCGGCGAGCTTTTCCAGATATTCGACGGCGCGGGCCTGGAGTTCTTCGGCGATCTCTTCGTTCAGGCCCTCGATGAAGGCGAGTTCGTTGAGATCGACATAGGCGATCTCCTCGACGGTTTCGAAGCCTTCGGAAGCCAAGAGCTGCGCGAAGGTCTCGTCGACTTCGAGCGCGGTGATGAAGAGCTGCGAGCGTTCGGCGAATTCCTTCTGCCGGCGCGCGGATTCCTCATCCTCGGTCATGATGTCGATCGACCAGCCGGTGAGCTGAGAGGCCAAGCGCACGTTCTGGCCGCGGCGCCCGATCGCCAGCGAGAGCTGCGGTTCGGCGACAACGACTTCGACGCGGCGGTCTTCGGGATCGAGCACGACCTTGGTGACTTCCGCCGGCTGCAGCGCATTGACGATGAAGGTCGCGGGATCGTTCGACCACGGGATGATGTCGATCTTCTCGCCCTGCAATTCGCCAACGACCGCCTGCACGCGGGCGCCGCGCATGCCGACGCAGGCGCCGACGGGATCGATCGAGCTGTCATGGGAGAGCACGGCGATCTTGGCGCGCGAGCCTGGATCGCGGGCGGCGGCCTTGATCTCGATCACGCCTTCATAGACTTCCGGCACTTCCTGGGCGAAGAGCCGCGCCATGAATTCCGGCTTGGCGCGGGAGAGGAAGATCTGCGGCCCTTTGGTTTCGCGGCGCACGTCGAAGACGTAGGCGCGGACGCGGTCCCCCTGGTGCAGGTTCTCGCGCGGAATGCTTTCGTTGCGGCGGATGACGCCTTCGGCTCGGCCGAGATCGACGACGATGTTGCCGTATTCGACGCGCTTGACGATGCCGTTCACGATCTCGCCGGCGCGGTCCTTGTATTCCTCGAACTGGCGTTCGCGCTCTGCTTCGCGGACTTCGTGGTTGATGACCTGCTTGGCGGTCTGCGCGGCGACGCGGCCGAAATCCATCGGCGGCAGCGTCTCTTCGTAGGTCTTGCCGGCGTGCGCCTCGGGGTCGCTCTTCAGCGCCTCGTCCAGCATGATGTCCGTGGACGGATTAAAGGGCCGGGTTTCGTCGTCGAGCATGGAATCCTCGACGACCGTCATCACGCGGATCAGCGTCATCTCGCCGGTCTTGGCGTCGATCTTGGCGCGGATGTCGTGCTCGGCGCCGTAGCGCGAGCGCGCGGCCTTCTGCAGCGCATGCTCCATCGCCGCGATGACGATGTCTTTCTCGATCGATTTCTCGCGCGCGACCGCGTCGGCGATCTGCATGATCTCCAGACGGTTCGCCGAAATGCCGGTGCTCATGGCTCTTTCCTCTTTGCGTTGTCTTCTGCTTCCAGCGCTTTTGCGCGCTTCAAATCTTCTTCGATCAGCCTGTCGGTCAGGACGAGCTTGGCGTCGACGAGCCAGGAGAACGGGATCGCCGCCTCCCCTTCCGCCGCCGCGATCTTCACGCGCTCGCCATCGACGCCGGACAGTACGCCCTTGAAGCGCTTGCGGCCTTCGATCATCTGCGCGGTTTCGAGCTTGGCTTCGTACCCTTCGAAGCGCGCGAAATCCTCCAGGCGCACGAGCGGGCGATCGATGCCGGGCGAGGAAACTTCGAGATCGTAGTGGGCGTCGATCGGATCGGCGGCGTCAAGAATGGGCGAGATGGCGCGGGAGAGCTTTTCGCAATCCTCGAGCAGCATTACCCCATCGTCGCGCTCGGCCATGATCTGCAGCCGCTTGCGGCGAAGACCTGAAAGACGCACGCGAACCAGGCGGTAGCCAAGCTCGGCCGCCGCCGGCTCGATTGCGGCGATCACTTTCTCTTCGACGTGGTTCGAAGCCCGCATGATTTCCGTTTGGCTTCGATCCGACATGCGGATCGAAGGGCGACCCTGATAATGAAAAAGCGGCGGCCCCTCCCGGGACCGCCGCCGATGCTCTCATCGAGAGCGTCAGCGATGATGTGACCTCAATATAGCGCGCAATTGCGCCGGCGCAATCGGCGATCGCGCCGACGCGATATCAGAACGCGGAGTCGGCGACCCGGCCGCGCAGCACGTCGCAATTCATGCGGCTCTCCGCCAGCAGCAATTGCGCGCGGCGGACTTCGGCGGAGGCGCGCGCGGCGTCGCGTTCGCGCAGGTTGCCGACGCTGCGGTCGGCGGCGGCAGGCACCAGGCTCACCGGCGCGGATGCGTTGACCTCGAACAGGAAGCCCTCGACGCGATGAAGCTCGGCGGCGACGTCGGCGCAGGTGAGCGCCTCAGCCTCGGCCTCAGTCAGCGGTTGGAGACGACCATAGTGCTGCGACGAGGCGCAAGCGGAGAGAGCGACGGCCACGGCGACGGCCAGGCAAGCAATGCGGCGGTTCACGAGACACCCCTATGGTTAGCGCGGCTTTCACCAAGACTTCGCGCCAGCCTCTTCTTTATTTGGGCGTCTTATCTCAGACTTTGGCGACTAAACCGTAAATAAATCGGGGGGCTATCCCCGAGTCTCTTCTTCTCGTAGCGGGTTTCGACATGGCCGAGCCAGGGTTTGCGCCAATCGTCGGGGCGCTCCGCGGTCCAGAAGAAGGCTGGGGATTTAAGAACATGCGCCAACGTCCAGGCTGCGTAGTCGCGCCAGTCGGTGGCGAAGCGCAGCTCGCCGCCCGGCGCCAGCACGCGCGCGAGTTCGGCCACAAAGGCGGGCTGGATCAGCCGGCGCTTATGGTGGCGGGCCTTCGGCCAGGGGTCGGGGAAGAGGATGTCGATCTGGGCGAGGCTTAAGTCCGGCAGGCGCTGAAGGATGTCGCGCGCGTCGCCCTGGTGCAGGCGGATGTTCGCGACGCCGGCTTCGTCGATGTGACGGAGGCAGGATGCGACGCCGTTCAGGAACGGCTCGACGCCGATGAAGCGACGCTCAGGATGGGCCAGCGCCTGCGCGACCAGATGCTCGCCGCCGCCGAACCCGATTTCCAGAGCCGTCTCCCTTCCCCCTTGCGGGGAGGGGGCGGGGGGGGAGGGGCGCTCGAACAATACATCGAGATCGATCGGGCCGTCGGGGATCGCGAGCTGCGGCAGCAGCGTCTCCAGCAGCGCTTCCTGGCGCGGCTTCAGCGTGCGCGCCTTGATGCGGCCGTAGGACCGAATGGGGGCACGAAGCGGGGTGTGGCGATCATTCATCCGATGACGCGGCGCGAACTCGACGATAGGGCGCCCAGGGATTAGATAGTCAGGCGCGTCCAAGCCAGCACGACGACGGAGGAGCCCCCATGCGCGAACATCTCAAATTCTACATCAACGGCGAGTGGGTGGACCCCGCTCAGCCGCGCACGCATGAGGTGATCAATCCGGCGACCGAAGAGCCGATCGCGAAAATCTCGCTCGGCTCGGCGGCGGACGTGAACAAGGCGGTGGCCGCGGCCAAGGCCGCGTTCGACGGCTTCTCGCGGACGTCCAAGAAGGAGCGCGCCGAACTCCTGCAGGCGATCATCGGCGGCTATCAGAAGCGGATGGGCGAGATCGCCGAGACGATCAGCTCGGAAATGGGCGCGCCGATGTGGCTGGCGCAGGCGGCGCAGGCGCCGTCGGGCCTCGGGCACTTTGCTGAAGCGCTGAACCTGCTCAATTCCTACGAGTTCGAGCGCTCGATGAACGGCACGCGGATCCTGAAGGAGCCGGTGGGCGTGTGCGGGTTCATCACGCCGTGGAACTGGCCGATCAACCAGATCGCCTGCAAAGTGGCCCCTGCCCTGGCTGTCGGGTGCACGATGGTGCTGAAGCCATCGGAACTGGCGCCGCTCAATGCGCTGCTGCTTGCGGAAATCCTGCACGAAGCCGGCGTGCCGAAGGGCGTGTTCAACCTGGTGAACGGCGACGGGCCGGGCGTGGGCGAAGCGCTCTCGCGCCATCCCGACATCGACATGATGAGCTTCACCGGCTCGACGCGCGCGGGCGTGCTGGTGGCGAAGGCTGCGGCGGAAACCGTGAAACGCGTGTCGCAGGAGCTGGGCGGCAAGAGCGCCAACATCGTGCTGGAAGACGCCGACCTGCAGAAGGCCGTCTCTTCCGGCATGATCCAGATGGTCACGAACTCGGGCCAAAGCTGCAACGCGCCCTCCCGCATGCTGGTGCCGCGCAAGCTGCATGACCAGGCGGCCGAGATCGCAGCCGCGACCGCCAAGGCGATCAAGGTGCAGGCGCCTGGCGAAGCCGAGCGCGGCGCGATCGGCCCGCTCGCCAACGCCAACCAATTCCAGAAGGTGCAGGCGCTCATCCAGAAGGGCATCGACGAAGGCGCGACGCTGATGGCCGGCGGAACGGGGCGCCCGGAAGGCTTCAACCGCGGCTATTACGTGAAGCCGACGGTGTTCGCGAACGTCACCAACGACATGACGATCGCGCGCGAGGAAATCTTCGGGCCGGTGCTCTCGATTCTGCCGTACGACACAGAAGAAGACGCGATCCGCATCGCCAACGACACCGTGTACGGATTGTCCGGCTACGTGCAGTCGGGCTCGCTTGAGCATGCGCAGACCGTGGCCAAGCGCCTGCGGACGGGCAACGTGCACCTCAATGGCGCGGGCGCGGACTTCAAGGCGCCGTTCGGCGGCTACAAGCAATCGGGCAATGGCCGCGAATGGGGCGAGTTCGGTCTTGAGGAATTCCTGGAGACCAAGGCCGTGCTTGGCTGGGCCGCACAATAGGTCATCCAAAAAACGCGACGAACGCCGGGGCCTTCCGCCCCGGCGTTTTCGTTTCGGGGCAGTTTTCATTCCGCATTAGGCTTCTCGGCCTAGGGTGGGCGCATGCAGGATGAGGCGCCCCCACCCACCGATGCGCCGTCGCGCGCCCACGCCGCGGCGTGGGAGGACGTCAGCGGCGGCCTGCATCAGAGTCGTCCGCACCCGGCGCACGCGGCGCACCCGGCCGATCCGTTCGACGCCTTTGCAAGCGGCCACGACCTAACCGGCGATTTCGCCGACACGCCCTGCTCGGACGACGTCTACGCGTTGCTCGACGACGCCGGCGGGCGGTTCCGGATCGATCCAGACAGCGGCGTCGTTCGGCTGAGCGACGCGCTTCTGTTGCGCGAGGAATACGGCCGCGTGCACAGCGTGCGCATCCGTGCGCCCGGCGGCTACGAAGCGGCGTTCGATCTGCGCATCGCCGCGCCGCTGCCCGAAGCAGTGGACGCCAACGGCGAGGCGCTGTTTGCGGGACCCGACGCGCTGACCGAGCCGGCGCCGGTTTCGCCCGCATACGATTGGTCCACGATCGCTGCGGCGCTCGGCGCGCTCCGCGCCCGCACCGCGCCGTCCGCGCATGCGCCGTTCGGCGCCGCGCTTGTGGTTGCGCCGGAAACGCTCGCCGCACTCGACGGCGCGCCAGCGCCGCTCAGTCTCGACGCGCCCCTCCCCTCACTCGCCGGCGAAGACGCGATCTGGTCTGCGGCTTAGGCCCCATTGCCAAGCGCTGCGCGAGGCGGGACAAGGCGGCAAATCGCGATCATGGAGGCGCGTCATGGCGCAACGAACGTGGCGCAAGCGCGTGCTGGGAAACCGGCCGCTTTCGCCGGAAACGCTGATGATGGGCTACGGCTACGATCCGCAGCTCTCGGAAGGGTCGCTCAAGCCGCCACAATTCCAAACGTCGACGTTCGTCTTCAAGTCGGCCGAGGACGGGAAGAATTTCTTCGCGCAGATGCAGGGGCGCCGGAAGCTCGGGCCCGACGAAGAACCGGGCCTCGTCTATTCGCGGTTCAACAATCCCAATCTCGAAGTGCTGGAAGACCGCCTCGCGATCTGGGACGAAGCGGAAGCGAGCCTCGCGTTCGCCTCCGGCATGGCCGCGATCTCAACATGCCTGTGGGCGTTCCTGCGGCCTGGCGACGTGATCCTGCAGAGCCAACCGATCTATGGCGGCACCGAGACGCTGATCCATTCGATCATGCCGGAATTCGGCGTGCGCCAAGTGGGCTTTGAGGCCGAGCACGGCGTCGACGCGATGCGTGCGGCCGCGGAGGAGGCCAAGCGCCTCGGGCGCGTCGGCGCTATCTTTCTTGAGACGCCGGCCAATCCGACGAACGCGCTTGTCGACATTGCTGCGGCGCGCGAAATTTCAGAGGCGCTCACCGCCGACGGCAAGCGCCCGCCTGTCATCGTCGACAACACGCTTCTGGGACCCGTGTTTTCCAGTCCGACGCGTCATGGCGCCGACATCGTCGTCACCTCGCTCACAAAATATGTCGGCGGGCATTCCGATCTCATCGCCGGCGGCGCCTCGGGCGCAAAGGAAATGCTGCAGCCGGTGCGGCGCATGCGGTCCACGCTGGGCACGATGTGCGATCCGCATACGGCGTGGCTGCTGATGCGCTCGCTGGAGACGCTGAAGCTGCGCATGGAGGCCGGCGCGCTCGGCGCGCGCAAGGTCGCCGAGTTCCTCGCCGCGCATCCGAAGATCGATAGCGTGTGGTTCCTCGATTTCCTGCCGGACGATCACCCCGATCGCGCGCTGCACCTGAAGCAGAACAAGAGCGCTGGCTCGACGTTCTCGTTCGAGGTGAAGGGCGGCGAGAAGGCCGCGTTCGCATTGCTCGACCGGCTGCAGGTGATCAAGCTCGCTGTCAGCCTTGGCGGCACCGAGACGCTCGCGTCGCATCCCGCCGCGATGACGCATTCGGGCATGGACAAGGCGGCGCTGAAGCGCTTCTCGATCACGCCATCGCTGATCCGCGTGTCGATCGGCGTGGAGAATCCCGACGCCCTGATCGCCGATCTCGCGCAGGCGCTGGACGGGGTGGCGTGACGCGCGTCGCGATACGCTCTTGCCTGCCGGCCTGAAAGGCCGCGGTTCAACCCTATTCCGGGCGCCAGAGATCCTTGTCGTTGAAGTGCGGGCCCAGGCGCGCGCCCTTGCCTTCGGCGGTCTCGATCAGGACTTCTGCGGCCTCGCGCAGCGTCTGCGCTTGCACATACGCCCGCTTCTGCTTGCCGCGCGGCGGCTTGATCTCAGTGTCGGAATGCATCGTCATGGCCATCAGCTGGTGCTCCCCTGCCCGCTTCGTGCAGGGATTCGGGCCGGGTTTCATGCCGGGCGGCATCGGGTAGTGTTGATTCGATGGCTGAACGCACCGCCGCCGCCTCTCGTTCCAACGATTTCGATCCCGCAATCGCCGCGGCGCATCAGGCGCTTTCGGAGCTTACGCCGATAGTGTTGCTCACAGGCCGCGCCGGCACAGGAAAAAGTCATTTCATCCGGGCGCTCGCGAACGAAGGCCGGGTTCCGCAGGCGATCCTGGCGCCGACGGGGCTCGCGGCGATGAATATCGGCGGGCAGACGGTGCATTCGTTCTTCGGGTTCCCGCCGCGGGCGCTGATCAATCACGCGGAGAAGCCGAACTGGTTCTTCCAGCGCAACGCCAAGCATCTGAAGCGGCTGATCGTGGACGAAGTCTCGATGCTGCGCGCGGACGTGCTCGACGCAATGGATTTCGCGCTGCGCGCGGCGCGCAAGAGCGTGCGGCCGTTCGGCGGCGTGCAGATGCTGCTGGTCGGCGATTTCTACCAGCTGCCGCCGGTGGTGCGCGGCGACGAGGGGCGGCTGTTGGAGGATGCGGGTTATGCCAGCCCCTACGCGTTCTCCGCGCACGCGCTCAAGGACCCGCCGGTTGCGGCGTTCGAGTTGACCGAAGTGCGCCGGCAAACGGATGCGGATTTCATTGCGCTGCTCTCCGCGATCCGCGAGCGGCGCGGCGCGGGCGAGGCGGTCGAGGCGCTGAACGCGGCGTGCTTGGAGCGCAGGCTGAAGCAAAAGCCCGTGCTGCTGACGGCCACGAACGCGGTGGCGGATCGCTACAACGCCGCGGGCCTCGCCGCGCTGGCGGGCGACACGGCGGTGTTCACCGGCGGTTTCGAGGGCGAGGCGCGAAAAAACAATAGTGCGGGCAATGTGAACGAGCGGCTGCCGGCGCCGATGGAGCTGGCGCTGAAGAAGGGCGCGCGGGTCATCTTCACGCAGAACGATTCCGAGGGGCGGTGGGTGAACGGCTCGCTCGGCACCGTGGAGGGCATGGACGCCGAGATCGTCCGTGTGCGGATGGATGATAGCGGAGAAATGGAGGATGTGTCGCGCTCGACCTGGCCGCAGGCCCGCTGGCAGTGGAACGAGACGACGCGCCAGATGGAGGTGAAGGAGGAGTTCAAGTACGTGCAATTCCCGCTCGCGCCGGCCTGGGCGCTGACGATCCACAAGGCGCAGGGCATGACGCTCGACAGCGTGGAGATCGACCTTGGGCGCGGCGCGTTCGCACCGGGGCAAACCTATGTGGCGCTCTCGCGCGCGCGCAGCATGGAGGGGCTGCGGCTCACACGGCCGCTGCGTGAAAGCGACGTCCGCGTCGATCCCGCGATCGCGGAGGGGCTGGCGCGGCTCGGGTTGTGAAGAACACGCCGTCATTCCGGACGCGCCGTAGGCGCGATCCGGAACCTAGGGGGACGTAGATCGCTGCGGCCTCTGGGTTCCGGATCGTCGCTTCGCTCCGGAATGACGAAGTCTTGAGTTACTTCTTCGCCGCGCTCGCCTTCGGCTTTTCCTTTTTCGGCTTCCGCTTTTCCTTGGTCGGGCGTTGCTGACCTTTGGCCATGACGGCCTCCTTCGTTCAGAGAAAATCCTGGGCGCGTTTGACTTCGCGGGCAAGGGTTCGTCTCCTTCGCCACGGAACGCGGAGGACATGCGATGGCGACGGGACGGGCGTTGGTGTTGGGCGGGGGCGGGCCTGTCGGCATCGCGTGGGAGAGCGGGCTGGCGGCGGGGCTCGCGGAAGAAGGCGTGGAGATCGCGCAGGCGGATCTGATTGTCGGCACGTCGGCTGGATCCTTCGTCGGCGCGCAGCTGGCGAGCGCGCGCAGCGCGCACTCGCTGGCGGAGGCGCAGATCGCGCAGGGGCGGCGCGAGGCGGAGGCGCGTGCGGCGGGCGCCGGCCATCCGCTCGGCAAAGCGCCGGACCTCCAGGGCCTGCTTGGGCTGATGGCGAAGGCGCCGGCGGACGGGCCGCCGGACGATGCGCTGATGGCGGAGTTCGGCGCCTATGCGCGCGGCGCCGAGACGATCAGCGAGGCGGATTTCATCAAGGGCTTCGGTTGGGTGGGTGAAGACGGGACGCCCTTCCCTGCCGGCTATCGTGCGACCACAATCGATGCGGAGACGGGCGCGTTCCGGACCTGGGGCGCGGAGGACGGCGTTCCGCTCGGGCGCGCGGTCGCGTCGTCATGCTCCGTACCCGGCATATTTCCCCCGATCGCGATCAACGGGCGGCGTTATATCGACGGCGGCATGCGTACGCCGACCAACGCCGATCTCGTTGCGGGGCACGAGCGCGTGATCGTCGTCGCCGTCACGATCATGGGGCCGTTCGCGGAGTACATGCGCAAGCGTATGCAATGGGAGCTCGACGCGATCACCGCGGCCGGCGGGCAGGTGGAGCTGATCGTCCCCGACGCGCAGGCGCTGGACGCGTTCGGCGTGAACCTGATGGACGCGAGCCGGCGCGCGGAGGTGACGGAGGCGGGTTTGGCGCAGGGAAGGCGCGAGGCGGGGCGGATGCGCGGGGTGTGGGGTTAGGCGGCGGACTTTCCGCCCATGCTGCGAGCCTTCTCGGAAAACGCTTGTGACGCATCGTGCATCTTCCAGATACGATCCAACGCTGCCCTTTTGCTGGTGCCTTTGGCCATCTTGAACGCAAAGCGGCTCGCGATCTCAACAATGTGTTCGCGCGCCAGACTCTTGTCACGCTGCAGCGCGCGGAAGACCTTCTGAAACTCGTCGCCGTCGTGCAACGCGTCGGTAAGCGATTTCACATAAGCGCTCACCGTCGTTTCGGGCGCGGGTTGTTCGTCCCCCAAGACGGCCGCAGAGAGAGCCTCCATGTACGAGCGAATCGACATGGTCGGACGCTGAGTCAAAATCCTTTCCAGGTTCTTGATCGCCGCGTTCATCGACGGCTTTGCGGCTACGGACATGAACGGCTTGATAAGCTGAAGCGCATCCAAGAAGGTAGAGATCGATGGGCCGTCCGCCCGGGATTCCGCCGTGTCGGACATTAACGCACTTGCCTTGGACAGAGTCTCGATTGAGGCCGCCCCAAGACGATTCAGCCCTTGCGCGAAGGTGTAGACCGCGGTCGCGTGATCGGCAGCGCGCGCCGCAGCAAGCACGTCACCGTAGAGAACAAGAACTCGGGCTATCGCGTCCGTTCGCATTATTTCCATTTACGAACTAAGCGCCTGAGAGGCGCAGTTCAACCTCGCGGCCTAGCCTGTCAAACATTTCGCGAACAGTCTCTCCGCCGTTCAGATAGGTCGGCGCCTCTCCAGCTTGGCTCGCAATAGCTGCCAGCCTCTGGATATAGGTGTCCGGCGGCAATAATTTGACGGGAGGCTCCATCAAATTGTTATCCTTCTGCACCCTCCCGAGCGCAGCTCTAATTGCCGCAACGCCCTGTCGCTCGGCAACGGTCATCGGGGGATCGGCGTCTGGGTCGTCGTCCAGCCTCTTGCCGATGTTGTGGTTAGTCATCGATCCGACCACCCCCAACAATTCAATGTGCGGACACACACCGCCGTTTCTAAGCTTGATCAATTCGTTCACAAATGTCGACACTGCGTCGCCTGACAGCTTATCGAGCACAGTGGGAATGAGCACATGCGTCGATGCGCAAAACGCCTGAACCGCGCCGATCGTCATGCGCGGCGGCGCATCGATGATGATCTTCGTGAACGCTGTCTGCACCTGTTGGCTCAACAGTATCTTTGCGAGGCGATATCGGACATCGCCGCCCTCCTCCCCCAAGAGCCAGCGAACCAGCACGCGGTTCTCGACCGCCGCGACATCGTAGTACGCTGTCAGCGCCTTTGCGCGAGACATGTCATTCACCGGCGCGAGGATGTCGAGGAATTCGCCCGGAGCCATGTCGGCGGCAAGCGTTCTTGCGGTTTTGCTCTGGCCCGCGAGCGGAAGCATGTGCTCGCGATGCACCAGCATCGATGACAGAGAGCCTTGAAAATCCAAGTCGATGAGGAGCAACCGCTCCTCTGAGCTTGTGTTGTGGAAGTGCGCCGCCAGGTTCGCTGCGATCGTCGTCTTGCCGACACCTCCCTTCAGATTAGCAATTGTAAGAATCGGAATGCTGTTTCGCATCCGCAGCATGTACTGCTCGGCGCTTTCGGGAAATTCGATCGGGTCGTCCAGCCAAACGCCCCGCGAATTTACGGCTTCCAGCGCTCGCTCGAGGCGCACTTCCGCCGACCAGGATCGTCGAAGTCGTGTCCCTGCACGCGAGAAGAATTCCCGGATTGGTCTGATTGCGATCGCCGCCAGGGTCAGAATCAGCGCCGCGACGACGCTAATTACAATCTCGTTTGACAGGGCTAGGGCGATCCTCTGGCCAACATCCCCCATCTGCGCCTCCCGCTTTACAGGAGAGTAAGCTTCAACGGCGAGTTGCGAGTCAAATGGAGCGGGTGATGAGATTCGAACTCACGACCCTCACGTTGGCAACGTGATGCTCTACCCCTGAGCTACACCCGCGTCCGATGGGGTACCCGGCCGCGACGAGGCCGCCGTCCGGGAGGGCGCTCATATCGCGCAAGGCGACGCGCGGCGCAAGGGGGCGGCTTTTGTGGCGCGCCGGCGATGTGAAGGAGTCCCCATCGTCGAGGCGCGCCGATTGGCGTGACCGGCGCTGCAGGGCGCGTTGATTGGCGTGCGGGCGGCTGGTTCAGGTTTGAGGCTCCCGCCCCACCCCGCGGGCTTTGCGCGACACCCTCCCCTCTCGGGGAGGGACGCGGGGCCGTGGTCCCCTATTCCCCGTCCTTCGCCCAGCGCGGCGGGTTCAGCCGGCGGCGGTTGACGTGGGTTCCGTCGGGGGCGGGGGCGCCGGAGGGGGTCTGGCCTTTGAAATAGTCCCGCTGCCAGCCCTGCTTGATGGTCTCGGGATCGCGGCCGCGCAGGTTCTCCAGGAACTTGGTGCGGCTTTCGCCCCAGCCTTCGTATTCCTTCATCAGTTCCGGCTCGCTCGCGAGCTTCTTGAAGATCGGCTGGACATCGTCGATCGCGGCGTGCGGCACCGGCATGACAAAGCAGAACGGCTCGCCCTTCTTGAACGAGATCATGCCCGGCCGCGTGAACCGCCAGTTCATCGTGAACGGGAACGGCAGCCAGAACGTCTCGACCACGCCGATCAGGGGCTGGATGCCGTCCTTGATGGCGTTGGGCGGGCCGCCGACCCAGAGATCCCAGCCCGGATCGGTGCGGAAGAGATAGCCGGTGTGGAAGGTGATCGTGCCGCCGGCGAAGTGGGAGACGCACCAGCGATCGAGCATCTCGGCGCTGGTGTCGCCGTCGGCGTCGATGCGGATGTCGCTCGCCAGCGGGCCGCCGTTCCAGCTGGCGGTGAACGAAACGGGCGACAGGAGCTCCCAGCCGGTGGTGTTCGCCACGACCAACGGCAGGCAGCGATAGGGGTGGCGGTTGGAGAATTCGTCCATCCAGCCGCGCTCGGGGCGGCCAGGGACCATCTCGGCGCCGCCGTCGTGGACGACGTAGCAGGTCAGTTTCATCGCCGCTCTCCTAGACGAGCCGCATCGGCTGCGCCAACAGCTTCCCCCATATGCCCGCCAGTGAAACCGCCCTCTTCGCCCTCCTCGATCGCCTCGGGATCGCGCATCGCACCGTGCGGCACAGGCCGGTGTTCACCGTCGACGAGGGCGGCGACATCAAGGCGCAGATGCCCGGCGGGCACACGAAGAACCTCTTTCTGAAAGACAAGAAGGGTCAGCTCGCGCTGATCTCGGCGCTGGCGGACACGAAGATCGATCTCAACGCGACCGCGAAGCTCATCGGCTTGGGCCGGCCGAGCTTCGGCTCGGCGGACCTCTTGATGGAGGCGCTGGGCGTGACGCCCGGCTCGGTCACGGCGTTCGCCAAGATGAACGACGCCGAGGGCCATGTGCGCATGATCCTCGATGCGGCGCTGTTCGACCACGATCCCGTGAACTTCCATCCGCTGCGCAATGACGCCACCACCGCGATCAGCCCGGGGGACCTCAAGCGCTTCCTGGAGGCCGTCGGCGCCCCTCCCCTTTTGATCTCCTTCAATGCCGACGGGACGCCGCAATTGAAGGCTTGAGGCCAATGCGCCATCTAGGAGATGCATTCTCCGCCTCATCCGACAGAAAGCCCATGACAGCCACCTATCTCGACGGCGCAGCGCCCGATCCCGTCAGCGCCGGCACCGACGCCTCCTTCATGGCCGACGTGATCCAGGCCTCGCAGCAGCAGCCGGTGATCGTCGATTTCTGGGCGCCGTGGTGCGGGCCGTGCCGGCAGCTGACGCCGGCGCTGGAGAAGCACGTGCGCGCCGCCGGCGGCCGCGTGAAGATGGTCAAGATCAATATCGACGAGAACCCGCAATTCGCCGGGCGCATGGGCGTGCAATCAATTCCCGCCGTGTTCGCGTTCAGCGGCGGGCGCCCTGTCGACGGCTTCATGGGCGCGGTGCCGGACAGCCAGATCAAAACGTTCATCGACCGGCTGGCGGGCGGCGCCGGCGACCGCGGAGACGACGTCGCCGCGCACCTCGCCGAAGCGCAGGAGAGCCTGGCTCTCGGCGACCCCGCCGGCGCCGCGCAAAGCTATGAGATGGCGCTGCAGGTCGAGCCGGAGAACGTCAAGGCGCTGGCCGGCCTCGCGCGCGTCTACATGATGATGGGCGAGCGCGACCAGGCGCGCGAGATCCTGGCGACTGTGCCGGAAGACAAGCGCAACGACGCCGACGTGCAGGGCGCGCTCGCGGCGCTGGAGCTCAGCCAAGACGGCGCAAGCGGCCCCTCCAGCGCGCTGCGCGCCAAAGTGCAGGCGGCGCCGCAGGATCACGCGATCCGTTTCGACCTCGCCGGCGCGCTCGCCGCGGAAGGCGACCTTGAAGGCGCCGTCGATGAATTGCTGGCGATCATCGAAGCCAAGCGCGACTGGAACGAAGATGCCGCGCGCAAGCAGCTGATCAAGATTTTCGACGCCGCCGGCCCGGCTTCCGAGATCGCCAAGCAAGGGCGCCGGCGGCTCTCCGCGATCCTGTTCTCCTGATCGCGAGGGACGATGGCGATGTTCGGCTACCGCAAGATCGGCGATCTGCCGCGAACGATCCCGGTGTTTCCGCTCACCGGCGCGCTGTTGCTGCCGCACGACACGCTGCCGCTCAACATCTTCGAGCCGCGCTATCTCAACATGATCGACGATGCGCTCGCGGGCGAACGCGTGATCGGCATGATCCAACCCGCCGAGCCCGATCCGGCGCAGCCGCCGCTCTCCGAGGTCGGCACCCTCGGCAAAATCACCTCGTTCGCAGAGACCGAAGACGGGCGGTATCTGATCACGCTGTCCGGAATCTGCCGCTTCCGCGTCGCGGCTGAACTCGAAGCCGGCACGCCCTACCGGCAAATCAACGCCGTGTACGACGACTTCGCGGACGACATGCGCCGGCAGGCCGGGCCGTGGGCGATCGACAAGCCGCGGCTCACCGCGGCGCTCGAACGGTACGGGCGGCTGCGCGGCTTTGCCGTCGATTGGGAGGTTGTCGAGAAGGCCGCGCCGGAGGCGCTGGTCAACGCGGTGGCGACGCTGTGCCCGTTCGGGGCGGCGGCGAAGCAGCATCTGCTTGAGGCGTCCACCATCGAAGACCGCGCCGCGGCGCTGATCGCGCTCCTGGAGATCGAGTCCGATCCAGACGCGGAACGGCGCGTGCAATGAGCGATCTCGATCCGAAATTGCTGGAGGCGCTGGTCTGCCCGCAGACGCGCACGCCGCTGCGCTACGACCGTGAGAAGCAGGAGCTGGTCAGCGTCGCCGCGCGGCTCGCCTATCCCGTGCGCGACGGCGTTGCGATCCTGATCGCAGACGAAGCGCGCGAGCTGAGCGCGGACGAATGAAGCGCCGCGATGCCGCTCACACGTTCCCCGGACGCCGTGCAACGGCGATCCGGGGCCCAGGGTCGGCATCGGCTGCAGGAGGAAGAGGACGCCTGAACGTTGGGCCCCGGCTCTCGCTGCGCTCGGCCGGGGAGCGTGTGCAATGAACCCTCGGCCCTGGCCGACGGAGCTGACGTTCCGGCGTGACGCGAAGGCGCTGCGCGTCGTGTTTGACGATGGCGCGCGGTTTTCGATCCCGTTCGAGCTGCTGCGCGTGGAGAGTCCGTCGGCGGAAGTGCGCGGGCATGGCGGCGGGCCCCTGCCCGCGATTGCGGGCAAAGAAAATGTCGGCGTAAAAGACGCGCTGCCGGTGGGGCGCTACGCCGTGCGCATCGTGTTCGACGACGGCCACGACACCGGCATCTTTCCGTGGGAGCTGCTTTACGAGCTCGGCGCGAACGTGGACGCGCGCATGGCCGCGCACCGCCAACGGATCGGACGCCACTGAGGGGAATGCATGAACGCTGTCGTGAAGGACCGCCGCTTCTGGGACAAGACCGCGAGGAAATACGCCGCGAGCCCGATATCGGACATGGAAGGCTATGAGCGGACGCTTGCGCGGACGCGGGAATTCTTGAAGCCGGACCACGCCGTCTTGGAGGTCGGCTGCGGGACGGGATCGACGGCGGTGAAGCTCGCGCCGTCCGTTGCGCGCTATCTGGGGACGGACATTTCGCCCGAGATGATCGCGATTGCGCGGGAGAAGGCGCAGGCGGAAGGCGTGGGCACTCTCACGTTCGAGGCGACCGCGCTCGACGATGCGGCTTGGGCGGATGGTTCGTTCGACGTCGTACTTGGCTTCAACATTCTGCACTTGGTGCAGGATCGCGCCGCGGTGCTGGCGACGCTTCATCGTGTGCTCAAGCCGGGCGGGCTTCTCATCACCAAGACGCCGCTGCTCGGCGAGATGAACCCGATCTTCCGCGTCGCCGTGCCGGTGATGCAGGCCGTGGGCGCGGCGCCGAGCGTCACCTTCTTCAACGCCAAGACGCTCGCGCGCGAGACCGAAGCCGCGGGGTTCACGATGATGGCCGACGAACGCCACGGCTCGAAGAAGAAGGACGCTCGCGTGTTCCTTGTCGCGCAGCGCGCTTAAGCGCCCAGCGCCTCGCCCTTTAGCAGTTTCGGCAGATCGCCGGCGGCGCCGCCGGCGGTGCGCATGAAATAGCGGCGGGCGGGGCCGATGGCGTTCACCGCCGCCATGCCGAGATCGCGGGCGAGGCGCAGCGGCGGGATGTCGTTGGAGAAGAGCCGATCGAAGCCGTCGGTCGCCACCGCCATCGCGACATTATCGAAGCGGCGCCAGCGCTGATAGCGCTCGAGCGCTGAGGCGTCTCCCGCGTCGAGGCCGAGCGCGACGCTATCGGCCACGCACTCGGCGAGCGCGGCGACATCCTTCAGGCCCATGTTGAGCCCCTGCCCTGCGATCGGGTGGATGCCGTGGGCGCTGTCGCCGGCGAGCGCTGCGCGCGGGGCGATCATCTTCTCCGCGAACTGCAGCGAGAGCGGGTAAGAGAAGCGCGGGCCTTCGAGCGACAGGGCGCCGAGGAAGTCGCCGAAGCGCAATGCGAGCTCGGCGAGGAAGTCCTCTTCGTCGAGCGCGAGGAGCGCGGCGGCCACGGCGTGCGGCTCGGCCCAGACGATGTTGGCGCGGTTTCCCTTCAAGGGCAGGATCGCGAACGGGCCGCTGGGCAGGAAGAATTCGTGCGCCACCGCATCGTGCGGCTTCTCGTGCTGCACGGTGGCGACGACGGCGGTGACCTTGTAGGGCCAGCCGATCGTCCGGATACGGAGCTGTTCGCGGACGAAGCTCTTGCGCCCGTCGGCGCCGATGATGAGAGACGCCGCGATCTCCTCGCCGCCCTCCAGCCGCACCGAAGCGCCGGCGGCGCCGCGCTCCAGGCCCGCCACGCGTGCTGGCGCAAAGCGCCGGATCGAGGGTCGGGCGGCCACCGCCGCCTCCAGCGCGCGGCGGAGGTGGCGGTTCTCCACCATGAAGCCCAGCGCGCCCTCCCCTGCCGCATCGCCGAGTTCGCCCTGATCGAAGAAGAGATGCAGGAGGCTGGGGCCGGCGCCGCGGCGATCGTTCAGCGGCCGCCCGTCGGTGACCATGATCTTCTTGATCGGCTGCACGTCCGGATCGAGAGCGTCCGCCACGCCCAGGGCGCGCCACATGCGGTAATTGGCGTAGGCGATGGCGAAGGCGCGGCCGTCGAAATGCGGGGCGAGCGCCGCCTGTGGGGGCGCCGCGTCGATCACAGCGGTCTCCACGCCGGCCTGGTCCAGCGCCAGGGCGAGCGTCAGCCCCACCGGGCCGCCGCCGATGATCGCGGCGTCCACGCGGGCGTGATTCGGGGTCGACAGCGCGGCCATGCTCAACAATGCGCCGTCGGCGCGCCGGCGTCGATGCGGCGCGGCGCGCGCGGGTCCGTGCTCGGCGCCGGAGGGCGCCCAAAACAGGGGGGCCGGCGCCCAGCAAAGCGGCCATCGGTTAATCTGCAGCGAAGGCCGGGGCTCCTCTTCTTGCAGCGCAGCAAAGCGCCTCCGCCAATCGCGCGAGCCCGACAGAGGGGAGCCGCCGAAGGGATTCGGCGCAAACGGGAGAGGCCGGATGAAGAGTTCTCGACACACGCTATGGACGCTGGTGCGAATCGGCGCGCTCGCAGCGATCGCCGCGGTCGCGCTGCACCTCGCCGCGCCCGACATCGCGATCGCCCAAGATGCGCCCGTCGTCACGGAGGCGGCCCCTGATGCGGCGGCCGCAGAAGCCGCCGCGGCGGCGGAAGAGCCCGCGGCCGAACCGATCACCGAAAAAGGCGACGTCGCCTGGATGATGATGGCGACGATCCTGGTCGTCGCGATGATCATTCCGGGGCTGGCGCTGTTCTATGGCGGCCTCGTGCGCGCCAAGAACATGCTCTCGGTGCTGATGCAGGTGTCCACCTGCGCGATCATCGGGATGCTGTGCTGGGCGCTCTGGGGTTATGCGCTCGCGTTCGGCACCGGGTTCGAGGAGACGCCGCTGGCGCCGTTCCTCGGCGGGCTGACGCAGCTCTTCCTCGGCGGCGTGACGGTGGAAAGCACGGCGGCCACGTTTACCGACGGCGTCGTTCTGCCGGAGTTCCTGTTCATCGCGTTCCAGATGACGTTCGCAGCGATCACCGCCGCGCTCGTGCTGGGTTCGGTGGCGGAACGCATGAAGTTCTCCGCCGTGGTGGTGTTCTCAATCCTCTGGCCGCTGCTGTCGTACTATCCGATCGCGCACATGGTGTGGGCCGGCAACGGCCTGCTGTACGAGATGGGCGCGATCGATTTCGCCGGCGGCACGGTGGTGCACATCAACGCCGGCGTCGCCGGCCTCGTGGGCGGCATCATCCTCGGCCATCGTTCCGGCTACAAATCGGAGCCGTGGCCGCCGCACTCGCTGACCATGACCTATATCGGCGCGGCGCTCTTGTGGGTCGGCTGGTTCGGGTTCAATGCGGGCTCGAACCTGGAAGCGACGTCAGGCGCAGTGCTGCCGGTCATCAACACATTGCTGGCGACCGCGTCCGCCGGTTTCGCTTGGATCCTCACGGAGTGGGTCACCAAGGGCAAGCCGAGCATGCTGGGTCTTGCGTCCGGCATCATCGCGGGCCTCGTCGCGATCACGCCGGCCTGCGGGACGATCGGTCCGATGGGCGCGATCGTGCTCGGCGCCGTTGCAGCGCCGATCGCCGTGATCTTCTGCTCGGTGATCAAGAATGCGCTGAACTACGACGACAGCCTGGATGTCTTCGGCATCCACGGCGTGTGCGGGATCATCGGCGCCATCGGCACCGGCATCCTCACGGCGCCGGCGTTCGGCGGCCTGGGAACGGGCGCGGAAACGCCCGAGGCGTACAGCATCGTCGGTCAAACGACGACGCAAGCAATCGCCGTGGGCGTGTCGTTCGCTTGGGCCGCGGTTGCAAGCATCGTCGTGTTCATCGTGCTGAGGCTGATCGGGCTGCGCGCTTCGAAAGAAGCCGAAGAAGAAGGCCTCGACATCATCGAGCACGGCGAACGCGCCTATCACAGCTGATGCGCGGGCGGCGCACGCGAGCGCCGTTTCGCAATGCAAGCTGAAACACACACTGCAACGGGCGCAGGCTTAACGAAGCTTGCGCCCGTTAGCATTTGTGCGCGGCGCAGTAAGGTTACCACGCGCGCTACCAAGTAGCGCTTTGCGCACAACAGCGGCGATTCATCGACAGTGTTCCGCAGAAACGCGGCGCTACCGCGCTTACCGTCAACGGCTTGGTAACCCCCGCGGCCCCAAGGATCGCGTCCGAAACGCCGCAAAGAAGGCGCACCAGCCCGATGAGCAAATCCGCCGCCATTCCCGAGGGTGATGAACCCTCCGCCGCCGCGCCGTCCGAAGACGGCCGCGCGCAGCTGAAGCGCGCGACGCTGACGATCGGCGCGGGGCTGATCGGCGTCTATGGGCTCGGCGCCATCCTCACCTATTCGCCGGAAGATCCGAGCTTCAACCACGCAACGGATGCGGCTGCGCGCAATCTGTTCGGCGGACCCGGCGCCGCGCTCGCGGACCTGACGATCCAAACGCTCGGCGCGGCGGCGCCGCTGGCGATGGGCGCGCTGGCGGCTGCGGGCGCGCTGCGCATCCTGCGCAAGCGCCTGGTGCGTCCGATCGAGCGCTCGCGGCTTTTCGCCGGCGTCGCGGGCGTTGCGCTGCTCGCCGGCGCCGCCTCCTCCATTCCGACCGACGTGATGGAGGGCTGGCCGCTCGGCGCCGGGTTCGGCGGCGTGGTCGGCGATTTCTTCATGAACATCGTTTCGGGTCTGCTTTCGCTGCCGGGGCTGCCGTTCGCGCATGCAACGTCGGGCGTCTTGTGCGCGATGGGCGGGCTGCTCGGCGTCGGCTGGGCGTTTCAGCTGAAAGCGGACGACGTGCGCACCGCGGCGGATCGCGCGCGCAAGGCCGCGACCACCCAAGCGACGCGCGCCATCACGTTCATGGGCGAGCGGATGCGGCGCGACGAGATCGAGGCGCCGCGCGAGGCGGCCGACGAGTCTGCGTATTTCCCGCGGCGCCTCGCGCCGGTTCCGCCCGCCTTCACTTATGAGGAGCCGGAGACTGCCCCCGCTCGCGTTGCGCCGCAGCCGGCCGAGCCGCCCCGGCGCGCGCCTGCGCCGCCGCGACGCGAAACGCGACCGGCGCAAAGCACGACCTATCAGCGCGGCGCGCGGTTCGAGTTGCCGAACGAAGCGCATTTCGCCGCGCCGAAGGCGCGCACGAGCCACGCCGACCCCGCGCAGCTGCAGGCGATGAGCAAGCAGCTGGAAGACGTGCTCGCCGATTTCGGCGTGCAGGGCGAGATCGTGTCGGCGCGGCCGGGCCCCGTCGTCACGCTGTTCGAGCTTGAGCCGGCGCCGGGCGTTAAATCCGCGCGCGTGATCGGCCTCGCCGACGACATCGCGCGCTCGATGAGCGCCACCGCCGCGCGCGTCGCGGTCATCCCCGGGCGGAACGCGATCGGCATCGAGCTGCCGAACCCAAAACGCGAAACCGTGTTCATGCGCACGCTGCTCACCTCGCCGTCGTTCGCGGGCGTGCAAGGCGGGCTGCCGCTGGCGCTGGGCGAAACGATCGAGGGGGACCCGTTCGCGGCCGACCTCACGAAGATGCCGCACCTGCTGATCGCCGGCACCACCGGCTCGGGCAAGTCTGTCGGCATCAACGCGATGATCCTTTCGCTCATCTATCGGCATCCGCCGGATGAGTGCCGGTTCATCATGATCGATCCGAAGATGCTGGAGCTTTCGGTCTACGAAGGTATCCCGCATCTCCTCTCCCCTGTCGTGACGGATCCGAAGAAGGCCGTCGTCGCGCTCAAATGGACCGTGCGCGAGATGGAGGAGCGCTACCGGCGCATGTCCAAGCTCGGCGTGCGCAACATCATCGGCTACAACGAGCGCGTCACCGAAGCGCGCCGCACCGGGGGCAAGCTGGAGCGGACAACGCATGTCGGTTTCGATCCCGAAACCGGCGCGCCGATCCACGAGACCCAGGAGCTGCCGCTCGAACCGATGCCATACATCGTCGTCGTGATCGACGAGATGGCCGATCTCATGATCGTTGCCGGCAAGGAGATCGAAGCGGCGGTGCAGCGCCTCGCGCAAATGGCGCGCGCGGCCGGCATCCATCTGATCATGGCGACGCAGCGCCCATCGGTGGACGTGATCACCGGCACGATCAAGGCGAACTTCCCGACGCGGATCTCGTACCAGGTCGCGTCGCGCGTCGACAGCCGCACCATCCTCAACGAAAACGGCGCCGAACAATTGCTCGGCATGGGCGATCTGCTCTACATGGCGGGCGGGGGCCGCATCCGGCGTCTGCACGGCCCGTTCGTCTCCGATGCGGAAGTCGAGCGCGTCGTGGCAATGCTGAAGGCGCAGGGCACGCCGCAATACCGGATGGACGTGACCGAGGACGAGCAAGACGGCGACGGGGATCTGGAGCCGGATCTGTTCGACGGCGCAAACGCCACCGGCGACGAGCTCTACGACCGCGCCGTCGAGATCGTGACGCGCGACCGAAAGGCCTCCACCTCCTACCTGCAGCGGCGCCTGCAGATCGGCTACAATCGCGCGGCCACGCTGATCGAGCGGCTGGAGAAGGAAGGCGTCATCTCCACCGCCAACGCGGCGGGCAAACGCGACATCCTGATCGGGCAACCGGATTAATTTTGGCGCGCCGATTGTCGGCGGCCGACCATCGCGTTGCGAGCGGATTTACACCGCTCCCAGTGTGGCGCAGCGCGTCCGGTTATCGCGGCGGGCCCGCGAGGGCGAAGAACTCGATCACGTTGCCGTCGGGATCGACGAAGCGGAACAGGCTGATCGGGCCTTCGCGAACGATGACGTCGTCGCGGAGCGCGCCCGGCGCGACCGCGCGCACGCGTTCGAACTCGGCGTCGATATCGCGCACGCGAATGTAGGGCACGGTGCTCTCGCCGCGCGGCGCGTCGGGCGCGAACGCTGCGCGCGAGGCGATCGCGTAGAACCCGCCGGCGACGTCGAACCCGACCAGCGCCGGCGTGCGCACCGCGGGCGGCTCGGCAAAGACGCGCTCGTAGAACGCCGCCGCGCGGTCGAGATCGTCGGACAGCACATAGAGGCCGAACCGCTCCGGCGCGAACGCCGCGTCCTGGCTTTGGGCGGCCTTGGGGATGATCAGTGTCATGACCAGGAACACGACGACGACGAAAGAACGCATGGGAATCTCCTCTTCGCCCACACCCTAGTCGGGGCTGGTGTCAGGAGATGTCAGCAGTCGAACCGCGACCTGGGCGCCCCGGAACCGGGCCGGCGGATGAACGCTGTCTGAGTTTCGCCGACGCGAAATCGCCCCGCGGGCGCCCTTTCCTTCGCCTTCAACGGAAGCCATGTGGACGCCATGAGACGCCAATTCCTCGCTGGCCTTTTGGGCCTCGCAGCCGCCCTCGCCTTCGCCGCGCCCGCCAGCGCGCAATCGGGACAGGCGCTGCAGGGCGCCGAACGCACGCGGGCGCTGACCCAAGCCAGCGCCGCACTCAACAGCCAGCGGCTGCTGGCCGGGCGCTTTCGCCAGACCGCGCCCGACGGCTCGGTGAGCCAGGGGCGCTTCTATCTGCAGCGGCCCGGCCGGGTGCGGTTCGAGTACGATCCGCCGACCTCAATGCTGATCGTGGCGGACGGCTCGATCGTCGCCATCGAAGACCGAGCGCTGCGCAGCACCAACCGGTCGCCGCTGCGGGAGACGCCGCTCTTCTTTGTGCTCAAGAACGACATCAATCTGGAGCGTGACGCGCGCGTCACGCGCGTGCGGCGCGAAGGCGGAGCGCTCCTCGTCTCCGCGCGGGACCGCACGGGCCAGGCCGATGGCGAGATCACGCTGCGCCTTGAAGGGCCGAACTACGAGCTGCGGTCATGGGACGTGGTCGACGCGTCGGGCGCGCTGACGCGAATCGCGCTGACGCAGGTGAGTCGCCCAGAACGCGTCGACCCGCGCCTGTTCCGGGCGCCGGCGGCCACTGCGGTGTCGCCGCGCGCGCAGCGCTAAGCGTGCGGCTAAGCCTTTGCGAAGGTTGATAAATCCATAACGTCACCGTTTCGTGAGCCGCACACGCAAGTCGTTTCACCTGGTGAAGGATTGATTTTCTGAGGTCTGTGATCTATATGCCACTTACGGCCGCCGCTCATCCCCCTGGATCAGCGTCGTCCCCCCGCTGACGGATCCAGCGCGGCGGCCCCGCCGGAACTTTTCCCCTCCCGGCGCGTGCGCCCACCCTCAAGGCGCATGATAGAGGCCCGGCCCGAAAGGGTCGGGCCTCTCACTTTTTGTGGCTCTCTTTTTGGCGCGCCGGACACGTGACGGAGACCCCGTCGCCGAGGCGCGCCAGGGACCGGAACCGGCCTTGGCGCGCAAGCGGGCCCGGCCCCCGTGATCTGGTGTTGGAGCTGGATTGGGCCCGCGGGCTTCCAGCTCGCGGGCCCTTCCCTTCTTCGGCGAAGCGCACGATCTGGGGCGCGATGAAGATTGCGACGTGGAACATCAATTCCGTGCGGCTGCGGGCGGCGACGGTGGGGCGATGGGTTTCGGAGGCGAAGCCGGACGTCTTGTGCCTGCAGGAGATCAAGTGCCGGAACGGGGAGTTTCCGACGGCGATCTTCAAGGAGATGGGCTTCAAACATTTCCACATCGTCGGGCAAAAGGGCTGGCACGGCGTGGCGATCATCTCGAAACGCAAACTGGAGCCGCTGGAGGGACCGCCGCTCTGCGCCAGGAAAGAAGCGCGCGTGGCTGCGGCGAAAATCGACGGGATCGAAATCCACAATCTCTATGTGCCGGCGGGCGCCGATGTGCCCGATCCGGCGCTTAATCCAAAATTCGCGCACAAGTTGGATGTGCTCGCGCGGATGAAACGCGCCTACAAGAAGCGCAAGGGGGATGGGCCGCTCGTCATCGTCGGCGATCTCAATGTCGCGCCGGGCGAACACGACGTGTGGAGCCACAAGCAATTGCTCGACGTTGTCTCGCACACGCCCGTGGAGACGAGCGGGCTCGAAGCGGCGCGCGAGGCCGGCGGATTCGTTGATCTGGCGCGGCGGCACAAGCCTGATCCGGAAAAGCTCTTCACGTGGTGGAGCTATCGATCGCCGGACTGGACGAAGAACAATCGCGGGCGCCGGCTTGATCACATCTGGTCGAGCGGCGATCTCGCGGACGTGTCGCGCGACTACCAGATTCATATCCCCTGCCGCTCGTGGGAGCGGCCAAGCGACCACGTGCCGGTGACCACGACGTTCAAGCTTTGACGCAACAGATCGTCACCAAAAGTGCGCAGCACGGCGATGGCGGCGAGGCGGGCGCCGGTCTAAGCATTGTGCGATGACCCTGCATGACGCGATCCGGCAGCTCTATCCGAGCAATCTTGAGCGCCTGGCGGATCGCTGGGTGCACATTGTCGGGCTCGTGATTGCGGGCGCCGCCGGCGCAACGCTGCTCGGGCTGTCGATCTGGCAGGGCGGCGCGGGGCGGATTTCGTCGGTGACGCTCTATGCGCTCTGCTGGATCGCGATGCTCTCGGCTTCGGCGCTCTACAATATGCGCGACCGGTCGGCGCGGCAGGGCCTCTTCCGCCGGTTCGATCATGCGGCGATCTTCCTCATGATCGCGGGCTCCTACACCCCCTTCACGACGCAGCGGTTCGAGGGCGCGTGGGCGATCGGGATGACCGCGGCGGTGTGGGGCGTGGCGCTGCTTGGCGCCGCGGGGAAGCTCTTTCTCCCGGGCTTGTCGAAGAAGATCTGGGTGGCGCTCTATCTGGCGCTCGGCTGGATCGCGCTCATCGCGCTGCAGCCGTTCATGGAGGGCGTGCCGCTGCCGGCGCTGATCCTCTTGATCGTGGGCGGGGGCGTCTACACGCTCGGCGTCGTCTTCTATCTCATCCGCGCGCTCCCCTTCCGGCGCGCGATCTGGCACGGGCACGTGCTTGCGGCTTCCGCGACGCACTACGCGGCGGTGCTGGTGGGCGTCGTGCTCGCCGCACCGCGCTAGGTCAGGCTCAAACCTGCAGGCGATAGCCGCCGGTTTCGGTGATGAGGAGTTTCGGGCTTTGGGCGTCGGGCTCGATTTTCTGGCGCAGGCGATAGACGTGGGTTTCCAGCGTGTGGGTGGTGACGTTGGCGTTGTAGCCCCACACTTCGCGCAGGAGTTCGTCACGGCTGACGGGCTTTTCGCCTGAACGATAGAGATAGCGCAGGATGTTCGTCTCTTTCTCGGTGAGGCGGATCTTGCGGCTCTCAGCGTCCACCAACAGCTTCATCGCCGGGCGGAACTCGTAGGGGCCGATGCGGAAGGTCGCGTCTTCGCTCGCCTCGTGTGAGCGAAGGTGCGCGCGCATGCGGGCGACGAGCACTGAGAACTTGAACGGCTTCAGCACGTAATCGTTGGCGCCGGCGTCGAGGCCCTTGACCTGATCGGCGTCGGCGCGGGCCTCGCCCGTCAAGAGGATGATGGGCGTCTTCACGCCGGACTCGCGGAGCTTCTTCGTCGTCTCGATGCCGTCGGCGTCGTCGGGCAGGTGCACATCGAGGAGGATGAGCGCGGGCTTGGCCTCATCCGCGAGGCGCATCCCCTCCTCCGCGCTCTCGGCGGCGACGGCCTCGAAGCCGTCCTCGCGGTCGAGCTGTTCGACGAGCTCGTCGCGGAGCTCGGCGTCGTCGTCGATGATCAGGATCCGGGCTTTGCGCGCCTGCATGGTTCGTCCTTTGCGAACGCCTAAGTCCAACATGGTGTGCATTGCGGCTCCAGCCAATCGGCGCTGTACACTGGAACCGCACTATGCCCCCGCGCTCGACCGATGGAACAATGACGTTCCGGTGATCGCCGATGGTCTTTATGCGGAGCATTGGTCATGCGCGGGCGCCGAACAGCGCCGACCCGACGCGGACCTGCGTGGCGCCAAACCGAACCGCGGTCTCGTAGTCGCCGCTCATGCCCATGGAGAGCTCCGCCAGGCCGTTGCGGGCGGCGATCTTGGCGAGGAGCGCAAAGTGCATCGCCGGCTCCTCGTTCACCGGCGGGATGCACATGAGGCCCCGCACCGGCAGCGCGAAGGTCTCGCGCGCGATTTGGATGAAGGCGTCGGCGTCCTGGGGGAGAACGCCCGCCTTCTGCGGCTCTGCGCCGGTGTTCACCTGGATCAGGATGTCGGGGCAGCGGCCGGCCTTTTGCGCCGCGTCGGCGAGCGCGCGGGCGAGCTTTTCTCGGTCGAGGCTGTCGATCGCGTCGAACAGCGCGACGGCGTCGGGGGCCTTGTTGGTCTGCAGCGGGCCGATCAGGCGGAGGTGCAGATCGGGATGCACGCGGCGCCGCTTCGGCCAGCGCGCCTGGGCTTCCTGCACGCGGTTCTCTCCGAACAGGCGCTGGCCAGCGGCGAGCACGGCGTCGATGCGGCCGTCCGGCTGCTGCTTGGAGACGGCGACCAGCGCGATCTCGCCCGGATCGCGCCCGGCCTTGCGGGCGGCGCCGGCGATGCGCTCCAACACCGTCTGGCGGGCCGCGGCGGCGTCGAAGGGCGGATCAATGGCGGAATCGGCGGAAGCGCTCATGACTATCGCCCGGCAGCTTAGCGCGGAAACGGGGGCGCGAGGATCGCCGCCCCTGCTTTTCCTGACCGATCCGGCGCGAACGCCTGATCCAGTCGCGATCGCCGCGCGGCTGCC
The DNA here is from genome assembly GCA_016124255.1 of Alphaproteobacteria bacterium. Taxonomy (GTDB): domain Bacteria; phylum Pseudomonadota; class Alphaproteobacteria; order Caulobacterales; family Aquidulcibacteraceae; genus CADEEL01. Next base: position 90,270 of record WGOB01000012.1, read on the forward strand.
GGCGGGGGCCGGCGTGATCTACCGGCATTTCGGTGCGGCGGACCGGCGCGGGACGGCGGCGGCTCTGGCGGCGGTATGCCGGACGCGCGGGCTGGCGCTGCTGATCGCGGCGGATCCGGATCTGGCGATGGCGACGGGGGCTGCGGGCGTGCACTGGCCGGAGCGGCTGATCCCGGGCAGGCGGCATGGCTTCCCGCTGGAGACGGCCGCGACGCATGGGGCGGAGGCGCTGGCGCGGGCCGCCCGGGCGGGGCTGGACGCGGCCCTGCTCTCTCCGGTCTTCCCCAGCCGCAGCGCCCCGGCCGGGCGGCCGCTGGGCCCAATGCGGGCCGCGGGGCTGGCGCAGCGGGCCGGGCTGCCGGTCTATGCGCTGGGCGGCGTCAATGCGCGCTCAGCGCGGCGGCTCAAGGGGCTTGGATTTTCAGGGATCGCCGCGGTGGGCGCGATCGCCGGTGCCTAGAACCGGAACGCCGATTCCAGGCGGACGCCGGCCTCGGCTTCCTCATCCCGGCGTGCGGGAGACAGCGGGTCGCGCTGGCCGAAGCTGACCTGGCCGCCGACGCGGACACTGGGCGTGAATTGGTAATACGCGCCCACGGCGGTCTCATCGCCCGGCGCGGGCGCCGTGACCGAGCGTTCGGCGTTGTTCAGATCAACCGTGACGCCCCAGCGATTGCCAGGCGTCCAAGCCTGGGCGCGCCGCTCGGACTGGCCGAACGAGGCGGTTTGCTCCGACGTGCCGTGATTATAGGTAAAGCGCTCATACCACGGGATTTCCGCGCGCATGGCGTTGCGTTCGGCGACAGTGTCCTGGGCGGCGGCCACGCCGGGCGCAGCGATACCGACCGTCATGATGACGGCCCCCGCCAGCCAGAGTGCATTACGCTTGCCCACTTCCGAACACCCACCTCTTCCACAGTTCCGCTTCGCAAGACCGACGCCAAGCCGGCGCTTCCTCAGGGAACCCGCCCAACGATCCCCCTACCCGAAGGGACCGCGTTATCTAGGAGCCTTCGCTCCAACCTCAAGCCTATACCCGACTCGCACTTAACGCGCTGTGAAAAGAAAGACACAGGTCCGTGGCGAAATAAGGAACCCGCCGGAAATCAAGGGTCGTTGCGGGACGAAATCTGTGGCTGGGGGGAACGCAGCGCCGCCTCTGGCCGGAAGGTGAACGCGTGGTATAGAGCCGACGCCGGCGCGGCCCGCCGGCGCCGCGTCCCGGCCACGTTTGGGGCGGCTTTTGATGACGATTATAGGCCGGCCGCGGTTCGGACGCGGCGGCGCTGGGGAGTTGCAGGGCATGAATCGGATCGGGCGCACTCTCATCCTGACGGCCGCGCTCATCGCGCCGCTCGGCGCGTGCGCGTCGCGCGGCGACGACAAGCAGGACGGCGCCCGCCAGGAGCGCAGCGGCGGGTTCGGCATACCGTTTCTCGGCGGCGGGCGCGAGGAAGCGACCCAGGATCCTGAAATCGGGGTCAATTCGTTCCTCTGGCGGGCCTCGCTCGACACCCTCAATTTCATGCCGCTGGCGTCGGCCGATCCGTTCGGCGGGGTGATCATCACCGATTGGTATACGGACCCGACACGCCCGAACGAGCGGTTCAAGGCCACGGTCTACATCCTCGACACGCGCCTGCGCGCGGATGCGCTCAACGTCTCGATCTTCCGCCAGGAGATGTCACAGGGCGCGTGGGCGGACGCGCGGGTGAGCCCCGACACCGGCATCCAGATCGAGAACGCCATTCTGCGGCGGGCGCGCGAGCTGCGACTTAGCACCTTGCGCAATTGAGGCGCGTGCGCAGCTCTTCCTTGGATTTCGCGCCTCGTTGACGTCCGGCCCGGCGCCGGACAAAGGGTGCGATCATGTCCCGCTACAATCACCGCGAAGTCGAACAGAAATGGCGCGCCCGCTGGGATGGCGCTCAGCTCTATCGCGCGCTTGAACCGCACGAGGCCGGCGACCGGCCGAAGGCGTACGTCCTGGAGATGTTTCCCTACCCGTCGGGGCGGATCCATGTGGGGCACTCGCGCAATTACGCGATGGGCGACGTGACAGCGCGCTTCCGCCGGGCGCAGGGCTACAACGTCCTGCACCCAATGGGCTGGGACGCGTTCGGGCTGCCGGCGGAGAACGCCGCGATGGACCGCGGCGCGCACCCGCGCGACTGGACGCTGGCGAACATCGAAACGATGAAGGAGCAGCTGAAGCTGCTCGGCGTCGCGATCGATTGGGAGCGCGAGATCGCGACATGCGATCCGGCCTATTACACGCACCAGCAGGCGATGTTCCTGGCGTTCTGGAAGAAGGGCCTGGTCGCGCGGCGCAAGCAGAAGGTGAATTGGGATCCGGTCGACCAGACGGTCCTGGCGAACGAACAGGTCGTCGACGGGCGGGGCTGGCGCTCGGGCGCGGCAGTGGAGACGCGCGAGCTCGACCAATGGGTGCTGCGCGTTACGGCGTATGCGGACGATCTGCTCGAGGCGATCGGAGGCCTGGAGAAATGGCCGGACAAAGTGCGGCTGATGCAGGCGAACTGGATCGGCAAGAGCCAGGGCGCGAAGGTGTGGTGGCCAATCGCGACCGTGCCCGACGAGATGGAGCACGACACGGCGGACGCGTCGGGGCGCAGCCATGCGCGCGATCCGATCGAGGTCTATACGACGCGCCCGGACACGCTGTTCGGCGCGAGTTTTTTGGCGTTGGCGCCGGACCATCCGCTGACAAAACACGTCGCGCGATTCCGCCCCGACGTGGCGCAGTTCATGGCCGATTGCGCCGCGCTGGGCACGAGCGAGGCGGATATCGAAAAGGCCGAGAAAGTCGGCGTCGATCTTGGCATCCGCGTCAAGCACCCGTTCGATGAGTCCTGGGAATTGCCGGTGTGGGCGGCGAATTTCGTCTTGTCGTCCTACGGGACGGGCGCGATTTTCGGATCGCCGGCAGGCGATCAGCGCGACCTCGACTTCGCCAACAAGTACAAGCTCCCGTACGCGATCGTGGTGCTGCCGCCGGGGGAGAACCCCGATCTGCACACGATCACAGACACGGCCTTCACCGGGCATGGAATCGCCTACAATTCCCGCTTCCTCGATGGTCTGCCTACGGAAGAAGCGATCCCGCGCGCGATCGCGGAATTGAAGAAGCGCGGCGCGGGCGAAGCGCATACGCAATACCGGCTGCGCGATTGGGGCGTATCGCGGCAGCGCTATTGGGGCTGCCCGATCCCGGTGATCCATTGCGCTGATTGCGGGCCTGTGGCCGTGGCGGCGAAGGATCTCCCGGTCGAGCTGCCGTGCGACGTGCGCTTCGATCAGCCAGGCAATCCGCTCGATCGGCACCCGACGTGGAAACATGTGAAATGCCCGGACTGCGGCAAGGATGCGGTGCGCGAGACCGACACGCTCGACACGTTCGTGGATTCGTCGTGGTATTTCTGCCGCTTCACCGATCCGCACAATTCCAAGAAGCCGTTCGACAAGAAGAAGGCGGCGTATTGGCTGCCGGTCGATCAATATGTCGGCGGCGTCGAGCACGCGGTGCTGCACCTGCTCTATTCGCGTTTCTTTGCGCGGGCGATGCGCGATTGCGGCTATCTCGATCTGAAGAGCGGCGAGCCGTTCGCGAGCCTGTTCACGCAGGGCATGGTCGTCCACGAGACGTACAAGGTGACGGCGGACGGGCGTTGGATCGGGCCCGATGAGATCGAGCAGCGCGACGGCGTCGTCGTAGAGTCTGCGACTGGGCAACAGGTCGAAGTCGGCTCGATCGAGAAGATGTCGAAGTCGAAGAAGAACGTCGTCGATCTGACGGGCTTCGTGGAGGATTACGGGGCGGATGTTGCGCGGTGGTTCGTGCTTTCGGATTCGCCGCCGGAGCGGGACGTGGAATGGACGGCCGGGGGCGTGGAAGGCGCATGGCGGTTCGTGCAGCGGGTCTGGGCCGCGGTCGAAGCGCATGGGCAGCCGGCGCCGAACGCTGGCGAGACTCCTCCTCCGGGTACGGACGATGGCGGGGAAGCTTTGGCGCTGCGCCAAGCCGCGCACCGCGCGCTCAAGGGCGTGACCGGCGATATCGAGGGCTTCCGGTTCAATGTCGCGGTGGCGCGCTGCTACGAGCTGATGAACACGATCGCCAAGGCGAAGGCGGCGAACGATCCCGCGGTGATGTGGGCGCGCGGCGAAGCGCTGACGATTCTGGTTCAATGCATCGCGCCGTTCATGCCGCACCTGGCGGAGGAATGCTGGGAGACGCTGGGCCAGGACGGCTTCGTCGCAAGCGCTGCGTGGCCCGCGGCCGATCCGGCGCTGACGGCGGAGACGACCGTGAGGCTGCCCGTCCAGGTGAACGGCAAACGGCGGGCGGAGATCGTCGCCGCCAAGGGGCTCGGCGAGGACGAGGTGAAGGCGCTGGCGCTCGGCCACGAGCAGGTCGCGGCCTTCCTGAAAGGCCTCACTGTCCGCAAAGTCATTGTCGTTCCGGACCGGATCGTGAATATCGTTGCGCAATGAGCGGCCAAGCGGGAGCTTTCATGCGGGGGATCGTGATCGCGTTTGCGGCGCTGGCGGCGGGGCTGGTCTCGGCGTGCGGGTTCCAGCCGCTCTATGCGCCGCCGCCGGCCAACGGCGCGCCCGGCGGGGCGGTGATCGGGGCGGTCGACATCCCCATGATCGAGGGCAAGGCCGGGCACGTGCTGCGCACGGAGCTCGACCGGCTGCTCTCGGTGGAGCGCGGATCCGGGACGGCGCAGCGGCTGGAGGTCGCGCTCTGGGAGCGCGTGGACCGGCTGGGCATCCGGGTTGATGAATCGGCGTCGCGGGCGGATCTGCACCTCACGGCGCGCTACACGCTGACGCCGACCAACGGGCGCGCCGTCCGCGGCACGGTGCGGACGGTGGCGACCTACCAAATCCCGACGGCGGCGTTCGCCGAGATCGCGGCGCAGGACGACGCCCGCGAGCGCGCGGCTGAAACGCTGGCGCGGATGATCCGCGCCGACCTTGCGCTGCGGCTGGCGGAACGGCGCTAGATGAAGCTCGCGGCGGCCGCGGCGCGCCGGTTCGTCGACAAGCCGGATGGACGCGCGGCGCTGGTCTATGGGCCAAATCGCGCTGCGGCGAACGATGCGGCGCGGGCGATCGCGGCGGCGCTGGTGAGGGGCGGCGATGATCCGTACGCCCTCACAAAGCTCTCCGAAGACGAGATCAAGAAGGACAAGGCCGCGCTCGGCGATGCGCTGGCGGCGCAATCGCTGCTGGGGGATGTGCGCCTGGTGTGGGCGCGAATCGAAGGGGCCGGCGCTGACGATGCGATTCTCGCGGCGCTTGGCGACATCGAGGGCGGCGCGGCGCTGACGTTTCTCCTGGTGGAAGCCGGCGATCTCGGCGGCGGCGCCAAAATGGTGAAGGCGTTCGAGGCGGCGAAGAGCGCAGCCGCGATGGCGTTCTATGACGACTCCGAGGCCGAGCGTGGGCAATTCGCGCGCGGGCTGTTGAAGGACGAAGGCGTGACGCTCACGCGCGAAGCAGGCGAAGCGCTGATCGATCTCCTGCCGGCCGATCGCGGGCTGATCCGGCGCGAAGTGGAGAAGATTGCGGCGTTCGCGCACGGGCGCGCCGAACCGATGGGGCTGGACGATCTGACCACCCTCCTCCCGGACGCCGGCTACTCCGCGCTCGACGAGGCGGTAAGCGCGGCGACGGACGGGCGCGGGGCGGCGGCGATGGAAGCGCTGGCGCGGATCGACGCGCTGTCCGGGGTCTCCGCGATCAAGGCGCTGGAGCGCAAATTGATGCGGCTCCTGGAAGCGCGCGGACACATGGACCGCGGCGCGTCTCCAATCGACGCGGCGGGGAAGCTGCGGCCGCCGGTGTTCTGGAAAGAGCGCGATGCGTTCCAGGCGCAATTGCGCGCGTGGAGCACGCCGCGGATTCTGCGTGCGCTCGACGCGCTCTGGGCGGCGGAAATCGCGGCGAAGAGCGCGCAGAGCCCGCAGGCGCTCCTGGCCGCGGACGCGTTCCAGAAGGTGAGCGGTCTCTTGAGCGCGCAAGCGCCGTAACGGAGACCCGGTCGTGGAGGCGCGCGATTCGCCGGCGCCGGCCTGCGCGCACATGTGGGAATCGCTCCGTGATCCACGGTGCGGTTTGAGGAGTGCTCATGGCGGTTTCGCTCAACCACACGATCGTTCATGCGCGGGACAAGGACGCGACGGCGCGATTTCTGACGGCGCTGCTGGGGCTTCCCGCGCACAGAAACCTGGCGCATTTCGCGGTGGTGCAGGTCGGCGAAACGTCGCTCGACTTTATTGAGACGCAGGGGCCGATCGTGTCGCGGCACTTTGCGTTTCTCGTGAGCGACGCGGAGTTCGACGCGATCTTCACGCGGATCACAGCGCGCGGCCTCTCCTATTGGGCCGATCCGTTCCATCGCGAGCCCCGCGCGATCAATCATTGGGACGATGGGCGCGGGGTCTATTTCGACGATCCCAACGGACATCTGCTCGAAGTGATCACGCGCGCGTATGGCAGCGGCGGACTCGATGCGACACACGTCAACCCGCTGCTACGGCGCTAGGCGTGCGCTGGCGACCGCGCGGAACGGCTTTCCGCACGGCGTTTTCTCGCGATGTGGACGATGGCGGGCCTAGGAGGAATCGGCGAAGCGCGGCGGCGGCGGCGGCGCGCGTTCAATCGGCAGCGACGAAGGCGGACGCGTCATCACAGGGGTGACGAGCGGGAGAAATCCGCGCTTCAAACGCTTGAGCAGGCGCGCCGCGAGAGCATCGATGCGCGTGTGGACGGCGCGCAGCGCCGCGATGCGCGCGGCAAGGCCAAGCGCGGGGCGGCGGACGTCGCGGCGGATGGGGCCGTAGAGAATGCGCGCGATGCGCCGGCCGCGCCGCTGCAGCCGCGCCCCGTTGCGGCGATCATGGAGACGCATCGCCAGCGGGCGCATCTTGAACGACCCATGCGCATGGATCGCGCGCCAAGCGACGACGCCGAGGATAGCCTGTTCGATGACGCTGAGGCGGCGCTGCACCAGGGCGCGGACGGCGGCATCGGCCTCCAGGACGCCGCCGATCAACGGCAGCGCCTGCACCAGCCACGCAAGCCACAGCTGCGCCCAGAGGGCGAGACGGGTGATGCGGGCGGGTGTCGGCGGCGCGGACATGGGCGCTCCGATCGTCGCACGCGGCGCAGCCGGTCTGATCCGCCCTGCCCTATCCGCGGTGTTGCGGGAGGAATCGGTGGCAGGGCCGAGATGTCGGCGGCGGCGGCTCTTTGCCGGGAGCGGACATTCGGCTCAAATCGGAGTAAGATTTTCAGCTTCAGGTCTCGGTGCGCTTTATGACCGCTGTTGCGTCGACGCTTCACGTCGTTTCGGGCGACTCCGGCGCGGCCGGCATCAAGGAAGCCTTCGGACTCACACCTGACCTGGTGCTCATTCAACGAGACCCGGTGTCCTATGGTCCTGCGCCACAGACGAGCGACCTCCGCGAATGGCGCGCCATCCGAGAACAATTCCTAAAAGGGATTCATCCGCGATTTCCGGACTTTTCGTTCGATGAGTGGAAACAAGACGACCTAATCCTCAACTTCAGTCGTCTAAATGCAGCGCCAATGATTGTCGCGTGGCTTGGCGAGGGAACGGCAGATCAACTGTTCGCAGCTTGGCTCATTCACTACCTGCGCGCCACACAGTGCGACTTGGCAAAGTTGCATTTCGTCACCTTTGCGCGCGGCTCGTGGCGAAGCATCCTGAGCGCCGGTGAGCTATCCGCTGAACAGATTCGTGAGCTTGCATCGGGACCAGTCCCAGCGGCTGCTGAGCAAGCTGACGAATTGGCCCTCGTTTGGCAAAGCTACTCTTCAGACAACCCTCGTGCGTTGGCGACATATCTGGATACCCACGCTGGTCCGTTGCGTGACGCCATTGCGCCGATCTTGATGCGCTATCCGGAGGTGAAGTCCGGCCTCGGGTTTTGGGATCGGCTGTTGCTGGAAAACGCTCGGGACCACGGTCCCAAACTAGCAAGGGCGATCGGGAACACGATGATCCCGATTCAACCAGAAAACTATCTCGACTCTGTGGGCGACGGCTTCTTGTTTGACCGAGCCATTCGGATGTCATCGCCACTCGCCGCGCGGCCCCTCATTTCAGTCTGCGGCAACCGCCAAGAGATGCGGGCTTGCACGGTCGCGCTCACTGAAGACGGCGTCGGCGTGTTGGCGGCAGAGAGAAATGCCGTTCAGCTTAACGGGATCGATGATTGGATCGGCGGCGTGCATCTGACGCCTAGTACGGTTGTCTTTCGAGATGAAGCGCGGCTGATCTAGCCGGTCACCCGACAATGTCCGCCTTGGGGCCAGAGGCGGACCATGGCGCGCCTCGCGGCGTCATTCCAGACGCGCACAGCGCGATCGGGAAACGCAGGTGATCGAAGGGCGCGGCGTGAGCCCCTGGATTCCGAGTTCGCCCCGGATCAAGTCCGGGGCGCCCCGGAATGACGGACTCTCTGGGTTGCGGGCTCAACGCCAAGAGTGACGCGGGTCACGGCGGGCGGGGGCGGGCGGCTCTAGGGTTGGTTCATCGCAGAGACGCGATGCGCTGACAAACACCTGGAGCTGAGCCAATGACCCGCATGTTCTCCCTGATCGCCGCCGCGTTCGTGGTCGCCGCCGTCGCCGCGCCCGTGCTGATGCAGGCCTCGCGGATCGTCGCGTAAGCCCGACGCTTCAATGCGACCACGAACGGCGCGTCTTCGGACGCGCCGTTTGTGTTTTGCGCTTTTCGGAACTGAGCGCGGCCCTCCTGCATTCCTTGCTGGAGGAGCGTGCAATGAATTCGATCATCTATCTCGTCGGCCTGATCGTGATCGTGCTGGCGATCCTTTCGTTTCTCGGCATTCGATAGGACGCGCGCATGGATTCCGCCTCGTCGTATTCGGCGCGCAGCATTGTCGATTGGGGCGCCGCGTTCGCCGGCGGCGCGATCGCGACCGGCATCGCGCTTGTGCTGCTGGCGTTCGGCGCAGCGCTGGGGCTGAGCGTTGCATCGCCGTATGAAGGCGAAGGGCTTTCGCCGGCGGCGTTTGCGATCGCAGCGGGGCTTTATCTGCTCTGGGTGCAGCTGATGAGTTTCGGCGTCGGCGGGTATGTCGCCGGGCGCCTGCGGCCGCGCAGCGGCGAAGCAACGGAACACGAGGTCGATACGCGCGATGCGCTGCATGGGCTCCTGGTGTGGGCGCTGGGCGTGATCGCGGCGGCGGCGATTGCGACGGCGAGCCTCGGCGGCGCGGGCGCCGCGGCGCGCGCGGCGGAGGCGCGCAGCGAGATCGCCGCGAGCATCAGCGACGTCGCCGATGAAGCGATCGCGGAAAGCGCGGCGGAGGAAGCGGCGACAAACCCGGACGCGGCAGCGGCCGCCGTCGATGCGCGGCGCGCCGAGATCGCGCGCAAGTTCACGGTGATTTCGGCGTTCATCGCGGCGGCGTCGCTGCTTGCGGGCGCAGTCGCGGCGATTTTCGCGGCGGGCCTCGGCGGGCGGCACCGCGATCAAAACACGCTGGTTGGATTCTTCGTGCTGCGACCGAGCGCTGCGCCGAAGACGACGCCGGCGCCTTAACCCAGGAGACGCGCAATGCGATCGATTTTCCTTTGGCTCATCGGCATTCCGCTGCCGATCATTCTGCTGCTCGCGTTCTGCACGGGCGAGTTCTAGAGCCTTTGCGACCTGATTGGATCAGGTCTCCACTTAAGCGGACATTGCTCTAGAAGCTCGATGGCTTGGCGGCGGTGATGCGGCGGGCGATCTCGTCGAGCTGTTCGAGCGTCTTGTAGGCGATCTTCACCTCGCCGGCGCCGTCCTTGTCGGCGATCAGCACTTCAAGACCGAGCGCTTCGGAGAGCCGGCGCTCCATGGCGATGGTGTCGGCATCCTTGCCGGCCCCTCCTCCCCCGCTCGTGCGCGGGCCGTCCTTCGCATCTTTCGCGGCCTGCGCAATGCGTTCGATCTCGCGGACGTTCAATTGCTCGCGGATGGCCTTCAGCGCCAATTCCATCGGATCGGGCGCGGTGAGGATTGCGCGGGCGTGTCCGGCGGACAGGCGTCCGTCGCGCACCATGTCCTGGATGTCGCCGGAGAGGCTCAGCAAACGCAGCATGTTGGCGACGTGCGGGCGCGACTTGCCGACGACGTCGGCGACGTCCTGCTGGGTGCGGCCGAAGCGATCCATCAGCGCCTGGTAGCCCTGCGCTTCTTCGATCGGATTCAGATCGGCGCGCTGCACGTTCTCGATGATGCCGATCTCAAGGATTTCGGTGTCGTCGAGTTCGCGGATGACCGCGGGGATGACGTGGAGGCTCGCCTTCTGCGCGGCGCGCCAGCGGCGCTCGCCGGCGACGATCTCGTAGCGGCCGGGGTGGTTGGGCAGCGGACGCACGAGGATGGGCTGCAGCACGCCGTGGGTGCGGATCGAGTCCGCGAGCTCTTCGAGTTCGCGCTCGTCGAAATGCTTGCGCGGCTGATCGGGGTTGCGCTGGATCAGCTCGATGGCGATGCCGCGGGGCGTCGGCTCCAGCGAGGCCGTCGGCGGCGCGGGCTGCGGGGCCTGGTGGGCGGACGGGAGCTCGACAACGTTGGGGGCCGGATTGGCCGCCGGCGAAGGCGGCGTCTCCTGAACCGGCGGGGCCGGCGGAATCCAGGCGCTGGGCTTCGGCGGCTCGGCGGGGCGCTGGAAGTCGGTCGTGCGCACGGGTTCGCCCAAGAGCGCCGACAGCCCCCGCCCCAGTCCTCGCCGTTCGCTCATGACGTCTGCTCCCGCCCAGCTTGATTCGTGGAATCCACAGTAGTGCTGGGTAGTTCTTGCCGAGTTCCTAATGATCGCTTGACTTGGCGGGGACTCAAGCCCCTGCCCTGCTGATTGAATCGACTCTGGTTTTTTGGGGGTAGCGCCGGGTAGCGCCCCCTCCCCTCCGCTGCGCGGACACTCCGCTCGTGAACGGGGGAGAAGCCGCGTCACGCCGCGCGGAGAAGTTCGGCTTCGCGTTCGATCATTTCCTTGGCCAGCTCGATATAGGCTTTCGAGCCTGGCGCGGTCTGGTCGTAGACGATGGCAGGCATACCGTGCGACGGGGCCTCGGACAGCCGGACGTTCCGCGGGATGACCGTCTGGTAGACTTTCGAGCCCATGTGGTTGCGCACTTCCTCGGCGACCTGGTCGGAGAGCACGGTGCGCTTGTCGTGCATGGTGAGCACCACGCCCTGGATGTCGAGCTTGGGATTCAGGTTCTGCTTCACCGCATCGATGGTGCGCAGGAGCTGGGACAACCCCTCCAGGGCGAAGAACTCGCACTGCAGCGGCACCAGGACGGCGTCCGACGCGGTGAGCGCGTTGACCGTCAGAATGTTCAAGGACGGCGGGCAATCGATAAGCATGTAATCGATCGCATCCACCGCCTCGGCGCGGTAGGCGACGACGGCGTCGCGCAGGCGGTGCTGCGGGCGCAGGCCCGCCATCAGCTCGGTCTCCACGCCGGAGAGATTGGCGTGGCCGGGGGCCAGGAAGAGGTTCGGCACCTTGGTGGGCAGGATGGCCGCGCCGAGCGGGCGGGCGCCGACGAGGACGTCGTAGGCGGTCACATCGCGCTCGTCCGGGTTCACGTCGATCCCGGTGGAGGCGTTGCCTTGCGGGTCGGTGTCGAAGATCAGCACCTTCTTGCCGGTGGCGGCCAGGGCCGTGCCCAGATTGATGGCCGTCGTGGTCTTGCCGACGCCGCCCTTCTGGTTCGCGATCGCCAAAACGCGCATGGACCCCTCTCCTTCCGATGCGGCGCTACCGCCGCTTCCGAATCCGTACGATGCGGGCGCGGGGATCGCTCACGCTCTCCGCCACGTCCGCTTCCCAGACGTCGCCTTCCGGGCCTTCGAACACTCCACCCTGATCGGAGAAACCGGCGGCCTGAAGCTCGGATCCATAGTCCGCGCCCTTGGGGAACAGGCCCAGAGCGCCCCGGTCGAGCCAGGGTCTGGCATGGGCGATGAGTCGCGGCAAGGGCGCGAGGGCGCGGGCGGTGACCGCGTCATAGGTTTGCTGGGGATCATGGGATTCGAGCTTTCCGTGGATGACTCGCGCCTGGACGCCCATGGCGCGGGCCGCTTCGCGGAGGAAGGCGGCTTTCTTGGCGTTCTGCTCGACCAGGTCGACGCGGCATGGCCCCTCTTCCGCCGCGAGGACGGCGGCGATGGCGAGGCCGGGGAAGCCGGCGCCTGAGCCCAAGTCGAGCCAGATGCGCGCCTCGGGGGCGAGGCGCCGGAGCTGGGCGCAGTCGAGGGCGTGGCGGGACCAGTAGTGCGCCAGTTCGTCGGGGCCGATCAGGTTGATGCGCCGGGCCCAAGCGGCGAGCAGCGCGCGATGGGTTTCCAGCCGTTCAAGCGTTTCCCGTGAAACGCCGAGATCGATTCGGAGGCGATCCGAAGAGTCAGCCGTCACGCCGATGCGCCTTTGCACCCGCCCGCCCACGCCGTCCGTCATTCCGGGCGAGCGGAGCGAGACCCGGAAGCCAGGGGCCTGCGAAGCGCCCCTCGATCACATGGGTTCCGGATCGGCCTTTTAGGCCGTCCGGAATGACGGGAGCTTGGAACGCGATCATCGAACGGGGGTCACGCGCGCTTCTTGACGTGGGCGAGGAGCGCGGTGAGGGCGCCGGGAGTGACGCCTTCGATGCGGGAGGCCTGGCCGAGCGTGACGGGTTTGGCGGCGGCGAGCTTCTGGCGGATCTCGGCGGAGAGGCCGCCGACGCGCGCGTAATCAAGGTCCGCCGGCAGCGCCAATTGCTCGTCGCGCTTGAAGGCGACGACGTCGGCTTCCTGACGTTCGAGGTAGCCCGCATAGAGCGCGTCGATTTCGAGCTGCTCGCGTGCGGTTTGCGGCAGCGTGTTGAGGTCGGGCCAGATGCGCGCGAGATCGTCGAACGCGATCGTCGGGTACGACAAGAGCTGCAGCGCGGTGCGCGGCTTGCCGTCCTGATTGACTTTCAAATCGTGCTTCTGCGCTTCGCGCGGCGTGAGCGCGAGCGATTGCGCGAGTGTGCGGGCGCGCTCGATCTCGCGCATCTTCGCAGCGAAACGCGCTGCGCGCTCGGCGCCGACGCAACCGAGATCGATGCCCTTTTGCGTGAGGCGCTGATCGGCGTTGTCGGCGCGCAGCGAGAGGCGATACTCGGCGCGCGAGGTGAACATGCGATAGGGCTCGGTGACGCCGCGGGTGACGAGGTCATCGATCAGAACGCCGAGATACGCCTCGGCTCTATCGAACGCGATCGCTTCGTTTTCGCCGATTTCAAAGGCTGTTTCACGTGAATCATCCGGGATCGGAATTTCCGATTCCGGAGCGAACCTTGTCCGATTCTGGCCTGTTCGCTTCGCCGCGTTGAGGCCGGCGATGAGGCCCTGGGCGCCCGCCTCCTCGTAGCCGGTGGTGCCGTTGATCTGGCCGGCGAGATAGAGGCCGGCGAGGCGCTTGGTCTCCAGCGTCGGGTAGAGTTCGCGCGGGTCGACGTAGTCGTATTCGATCGCGTAGGCGTGGCGCAGAATCTCCGCGCGCTCGAGGCCGGGGATGGTGCGGATGAAGCGATCCTGGATCTCTTCCGGCAGCGAGGTGGAGATGCCGTTCGGATAGATCACATCGCCGTCAGGCGTGCCGGGCAGGCCTTCCGGCTCGAGAAAGATCTGATGCGCGTCGCGCTCGGCGAAGCGGACGACCTTGTCCTCGATCGAGGGGCAGTAGCGCGGGCCCCTGCCCTCGATCGCGCCGGAGTACACTGCGGACTGATCGAGGCTTTCGGCGATGATGCGGTGGGTTTCGGGCGTCGTGTACGTGACGCCGCAGTCGACTTGCGGGTTCGCGATGCGGTCGGTGAGGAAGGAGAACGGCGACGGGGCTTCGTCGCCCTTCTGCATGTCGAGCGAGGCCCAGTCGATGGCGTGTGCGGCCAGGCGTGCGGGCGTGCCGGTCTTCAAGCGCCCCATCTGGAAGCCGAGGCCGTAGAGGCGGTCGGAGAGACCGACGGCCGGCGCCTCGCCGACGCGGCCGGCGGGGATGCGCTTCTGGCCGATATGGATGACGCCTTTGAGGAACGTGCCGGTGGTGAGGATGACCGCGGGGGCATGGAACTCGGTTCCGTCTGCGGTCGTCACACCCACCACACGCTCCCCGGCCGAAGCCGCTGCAGGCGGCGGAGAGCCGGGGGCCATGTTCGCGCTGGCCTCGACATGGGCCCCGGATCGGCCCTGCGGACCGTCCGGGGAACGGGTGGTGAGGAGGTCCTCCACCGCGGCGGCGAGGATGGTGAGGTTTGGCTGTGCGGCCAGCGCGGCCTGCATGGCGGCCTTGTAGAGGGCGCGGTCGGACTGGGCGCGAGGGCCGCGGACGGCAGGGCCTTTGGAGCGGTTGAGCAGGCGGAACTGGATGCCGGCGGCGTCGGCGACGCGGCCCATGAGGCCGTCGAGCGCGTCGATCTCGCGGACGAGGTGGCCCTTGCCCAAACCGCCGATGGCCGGGTTGCAGCTCATCTCGCCGATGGTCTCGGGCTTGTGGGTGAGCAGCAGCGTGTGGGCGCCCATGCGCGCGGCGGCGCTCGCGGCTTCGCAGCCGGCGTGGCCGCCGCCGATGACGATGACGTCGTAGTTCTTCGGGACGTCGTAGGTGTTGCGCGCTGCGCTCATGGGAGCGCTCGACATAGCGGAAATATGGGCTCCTGTCCTGTCGACGGCATTGGTGACCGGACCGATGCGGCGGACTAGATTGCCGCAATGCAAGCCGGTCTAGCTGTCGCTTCGGTCGCGGTGCTGCTTTGCGGCACTGCGTCAGCGCAGAGCTATGCGCCCGCGACCCCCGCGGAAATCGTAGCGCGTGAGAATGTGAGCGCGCCCTCGGCGGAGGAAATCGCTGCAGCGCCCCTGATCGAGCGTCCGGTTTGGACCGCCAGGCCAACATGGCAGGACATGGGCCCCTGGCCGTCGCACCTTCGTGAAGGCGCACGCGTGGAGCTGCTATGCCTTGTCACCGATGACCGCGCCCTCAGGTGTCGACTCGGCGCCTTGAGCATCGGAGGCCGAGAAGGCAGCGAATACGCAACCATTTCGATGAGAGCCTCCCGCTTCTTCCGCATCGCCGAAGTCATTGACGGCTCGCCAACAGCTGGGAGGCGCGTGCGCCTACCGATTGTCTTTCGGCTTGGAGATGAATCCCCAGAGACGACGGAAGCGGAGCCTCGCTCGCAGATCGGGCCGCAATAGATTCGGGGTAGGAAAGTTTCACGTGAATCATTGGGGATGACTCGCGCGTGTTCCTGCGAGGACTCTTCGTTGACTCGGATTTACCTGTTTCGCGTGAAACGCGGCGAAGGACTCGGCAGGTATTGGACCGAGCTGGATTGGACCGCCGGCGCCCTCGCCGGCGGGGCGCCGGCGGTCCGGATCACTTGCCGATGCAGAAGCGGGAGAAGATTTCGCCGAGGATGTCTTCGACGTCGACGCGGCCGGTGATGCGGCCGAGCGCGCGGGCGGCGAGGCGGAGGTCTTCGGCGGCGAGTTCGGCGCCCTCTTCCAAAGCCGCGTCGGCGCGTGTGAGCGCGGCGTGCGTTTCCTCGATCAGCGCGCGGTGGCGGGCTCGGGTGATGGGCGCGGCTTCCTCTGAGGCGAGCGCGGCGGCGACGCGTTGCTCGACGGCGACGACAAGCGCGGCGACGCCTTCGCCGGTTCTCACGGAAAGCGGGCGCGGTTCGAGATCACGTGTGCGCGCTTCGCGCATCGCGTCAGCATGCGGCGCGGCGAGATCAACTTTTGAGAAGACCGCGATGTCGTGCGCGGCGAGCGCATCGGGAATCGCGGTTTCACGTGAATCAATCACGCCGATGCGGAGGTCCGCGTCGCGCGCGCGCTCCAATGCGCGGCGGACGCCTTCGGCTTCGATGGCGTCGGAGGCTTCGCGGAGGCCGGCGGTGTCGGCGATCCAGACGGGGTAGCCGGCGAGGACCATGCGGACTTCGACGATGTCGCGCGTAGTCCCCGGGATGTCGGAGACGATGGCGGCTTCGCGCTTGGCGAGCGCGTTCAAGAGCGACGACTTGCCGGCGTTGGGCGCGCCGATGATGGCGATGCGGAAGCCGTCGCGCACGCGTTCGCCGCGATGCGCGTCATCGAGGAAGGAGGCGAGTTCGACGCTGAGCGATGCGATCAGCGGGCGCGCGGTTTGCGCAAGCTGATCGGGCAAATCCTCATCGGGAAAGTCGATCTCTGCTTCGCAGAGCGCCATGATGCGAATGAGCGCAGAACGCCATTGTTCAATGCGGTTTTCGAGGGCGCCGCGAAATTGGCGCAGCGCCTGTTTGCGCTGGCCTTCGGTCTCGGCGTCGACGAGATCGGCGATCGCTTCGGCTTGTGTGAGATCGAGCTTGCCGTGTTCGAACGCGCGGCGCGTGAACTCGCCAGGCTCGGCAAGGCGCACGTTCGGCAGTGCGGTCAGCGCGTCGATGAGCGCGGCGACGATGGCGCCGCCGCCGTGCACCTGAAACTCGGCGACGTCTTCACCGGTGAAGCTGTTCGGCGAAGGCATGAAGAGCGCGAGGCCTTCGTCGATCTGTTCGCGGGTGTGCGGGTGCATGAAAGTGCGCACCGTCGCGCGGTGCGGCTTGGGGCGCGGCTTCTGCGTCAGCGCGTCGAGGCACGCGCCGGCGTGCGGACCCGACACGCGCACGATCGCGACGCCGGCGCGGCCGGCGCCGGTGGCGAGCGCGGCGATGGTGTCAGCGGGCATGATCCGGGGTCGGAAGGTTGCGTTTCACGTGACTCATTTTTGCGGGCCGTTTGCCGGCGAGGGCGCCGGCGGTCCGCGTTTCACGTGAATCATTCGAGCGCGTGTCATTCGCCGCGGGCGCCTTTGGCGGCGCCGGTCGCGGCCGAGGTCATGAGCTTCAGGAAGGCGTCCTGCGCTTGCGTGCCGATCGACATCCAGGAGGACATCATCGTCTCGGGCGCCATCAGCGCGAGGTTCTTCTCCATGCGCTTGCCCATCTCCTGGACCATCAACTCGTTGATCGGCGTGACGTCGGGCAGGCCCATGAAGCGGCGCGCTTCCTCTGGGCTGCACTCGACATTGACGGTGAACTTCATTTGAGCGGCTCCGCGGGTCGAAACTTCTGAGTCCGGCCTCTATAGACCCAACCAGCAGCGAAGGAGAGCGGTATGGCCGAATGGGTCGACATCAAAGTTCCGGATGGGTCTTTTCGCGCCTATGTGGCGCGGCCGACGGGGACGCCTAAGGCGGCGGTGGTCGCGATCCAGGAGATCTTCGGGGTCAACGCGGTGATGCGCAGCAAGGCGGACTGGCTGGCCAGCGAAGGCTTCCTGGCGATCGCGCCGGACCTGTTCTGGCGGATCGAGCCTGGCATCGACATCACCGACCAGAGCGAGGCGGAGTGGAAGCGCGCGTTCGAGTTGTTCGGGCTGTTCGACCAGGAGGCGGGCGTCGGCGACATCCAGGCGACGATCAGCGCCGCGCGCGCGATGGTCGGCGGGGGGAAGGTCGGGGCGATCGGGTATTGCCTGGGCGGGCTGATGGCGTACCTGACCGCGTGCCGGACGGACGCCGACGCGAGCGTCGGGTATTACGGGGTGTCGATCGATCAGCGCCTTGGCGAGGCGGCGCAGCTGACCACGCCGCTGATGCTGCACATCGCGGGCAAGGACCAGTTCGTGAAGCCGGATGCGCAGAAGGCTATTCTGGACGGGCTGGCGGGCAAGGCTGCGCTGCACGTCTATCCCGAGCAGGATCATGCGTTCACGCGGCCGGGCGGGCAGCATTTCGACGCCGCCGCCGCGCAGGTCGCGGACGCGCGCACGATCGCGTTCCTGAAGGACAAGCTCGGGTGAGGGCGGCGCTTCTCGCCGGCGCGCTGGCGATGGCGCTCAGCGCGTGCACCAGCCAGGTCCCGACCGCGGCGGCGCCGGACGCGCCGGCGGCCGCGCGCGCAACGCCCAGCGATCTCGGGGCCTTCTTCGACTGCCTGCGGGAGGCGAGCGCGACGATCGTGGCGGCGCATCGCGGCGGGCCGGCGCCGGGTTATCCGGAGAATGCGCTGGAGACGTTCGCGCGCACGACCGACGCGATCCCGGCGCTGCTCGAAGTCGATGTCGCGCTGACGCGCGACGGCGCACTCGTGCTGATGCACGACGATACGGTGGACCGTACGACGACCGGGCAGGGGCGCGTCCGCGAGCTCACGCTGGCGGAGATCCAGGCGCTTAGACTGCGCGACGAGCGGGGGACGATCACCGGCGCGCGGACGCCGACGCTGGCGCAGGCGCTCGACTGGGCGGCGGGCAAAGCGGTGCTCGAACTCGACGTAAAGCGCGGGACGCCGTTCGAGCGCGTGGTGGACGCGGTGCGCGCCGCGCAGGCGGAAGAGCGCGTGGTGGTGATCGTGTACTCGCTGCGCGACGCGATCGTTGTGCATCGCCTGGCGCCGCGGCTGATGCTTTCGGTTTCGAACGACGAGACGCGGGACGTGCAGGCGCTGACGGACGCGGGCGTCGATCTTTCGCGCGTGCTGGCGTGGACGGGAATCGAGGAGCCGAACGCGGCGCTCAATGTTTCGCTGCGCGCGCGTGGAATCGAGGTGTTGTTCGGCACGCTCGGCGGATCGGGGAGCTGGGATCGCCGCTTCGCGCGCGAGGGCGACGAAGGGTACGCGGCGTTCGCGGAGACGGGGCTCCAGGTGATCGCGTCGGATCGGCCGGTCGACGCGCACGGCGCGATCGACGCGGGCGATGGCGTTGACGGATGGGCGGGTGCTGCGTGCCTGCGGTGAACGAGGTTTGAGATGAAAGCGATCAGATTTGCGGAGACCGGCGGGCCGGAGGTGTTGCGGCTCGAAGACGTTGAGATTGCGGCGCCGGGCGCGGGGCAGGTGCGCATTCGCCATGAGGCGATCGGGGTCAATTTCATCGACACGTATCACCGCACCGGGCTCTATCCACTGGGCCTGCCGAGCGGGCTCGGGATGGAGGCGGCGGGCGTCGTCGAAGCCGTGGGCGAAGGCGTGACGCGGTTCGCTGTAGGCGATCGCGCGGGGTATTGCTCGGGGCCGATCGGCGCTTACGCAGAGGCGCAGAACGTGCCGGCGGATCGTGCGGTGAAGTTGCCGGAGGGCGTGAGTTTCGACATCGCCGCGGCGGCGATGCTGAAAGGGATGACGGCGCGCTACCTGCTGCGGAAGACGTTTCCGCTGCAGCGTGGCCAGGTGTGCGTGATCCATGCGGCCGCCGGCGGCGTGGGGCAGATCGCGGTGCAGTGGGCGAAGCATCTTGGCGCGGGGGTCATCGCGGTGGTGGGCTCCGATGCGAAGGCGGAGATCGCGCGGGGGCTCGGCGCCGACCATACGATCGTTTCGACGCGCGAACAGATCGCGCCGCGCGTGCGCGAGATCACCGGAGGGGAGGGGGCCGATGTCGTTTACGACTCGGTCGGCAAAGACACGTTTGACGCGTCGCTCGATAGCTTGAAGCCGCTTGGGATGTTCGTGAGCTTCGGGAATGCGTCGGGCGCGGCGCCGCCGTTCGCGCCGGGGATTCTATCTGCGAAGGGGTCGCTGTTTTTCACGCGACCGACGCTGATGCACTACACGCGCACGCCGGCGCTGCTGCAGGAGACGGCGGACGATCTCTGGGGCGTGATGGCGTCGGGCGCGGTGACGGTGGCGGCGCCGGCGCAGTACAAGCTGGCGGACGCGGCGCAAGCGCATCGCGATCTCGAAGCGCGGAAGACGACGGGGAGTGTTGTTCTCGCGCCTTAAGCAGGGGCGTTGTTGGCTTCGAGGGCGCGCTGGTAGGCGGGGCGCTTGGCGAGGCGGTCGCGGTAAGCGTCGAGCTTCGGGGTGAGCGGTTTCTGGAGCGCGCCTTTGTAGACGCCGAGCGCGGTGACGATGGCGATGTCGGCCAGGGAGAAGGCGCCGGCGAGATAGTCGGACTCGCCGAGGATGTCTTCGATGAACGCGAGCGCCTGGCGTGCGGCGCCTTCCTGCATCCGCACGGACCAGTTTTGCTTGTCGGCGTCGGGCGCGCCGAAATGGGCGGCCATGAGCGTGTTGGTTCCGGCGCCGAAGGTGGCTTCGGAGAAGACGGTCAGCTGCAGGATGCGCGGGAAGCGCGGATCGTCGGGCGCGGGGAGGAGGGGCGTGGGGCCGTATCGGCGCGCGAGATAGAGGAGCTGGGCGACGCTTTCATTGATCGCGACCCGTTCGTTCTCCGGGCCGTCCTCGAGGAAAGGGACGGAGCCGAGCGGGTTCTTGGCGCGGTAGGCGTCGGGGACGGGGTAGCCGATTTTTTCGATGCGGTAGGCGAGGTCCATTTCCTCGCAGAGCCAGGCCACGCGCAGGCCGCGCGCGCCGCGCGGGAAGTTGGTGATCGTGATCATGGCGCGCTTGTAGCGGCGCGCGCTCTATTCCGCCATCGTGGGCGGGTCCTTGGGCGGCGGCGGATTGCGGTACTGAAGGACGTGGACGAGCGAAAGGAGAGCGATAACGCCTGCAGTCATTCCGATGATGGTCCAGAACTCTGACCAAGGCATCACTTGTCCTCAACGCTCCAGAGAATGGCTCTAACGACGAGGTGGGCCGCAACACCGCTTAGCACAAGCCCGACCCTGCGCGCCACATCCAGGGTCGGCTCAAGGCTCGGATTGATTGCCGGTCCAATCAGTCCCGTGACGATGAGAGCGATCGCCAAGGCGTTGAAGACCGCAGCAAGGGCTTTGCGCTGCTCGTTGCGCGCTTCGCGGCCATTGGGTCGGCGCGCGAACCGGTGGAGAACGCGGCGGCTTCTGGACATTCGCGCCCTTTGTGCCGAAGCGCCGCGCCGTTAGCCGTTCATGCTCTGGAAGAATTCGTCGTTGTTCTTGGTGGAGCGCAGCTTGTCCAAGAGGAACTCGATGGCGTCCGTGGTGCCCATGGGCGCCAGGATGCGGCGGAGCACGTACATCTTCTGCAGATGCTCCTTCGGCGTGATGAGCTCTTCTTTCCGGGTGCCGGATTCCAGGATGTCCATCGCCGGGAAGGTGCGCTTGTCGGCGACCTTGCGGTCGAGGACGATTTCCGAGTTCCCGGTGCCCTTGAACTCTTCGAAGATGACTTCGTCCATCCGCGAACCGGTGTCGATGAGCGCGGTGGAGATGATCGTGAGCGAGCCGCCGCCTTCGATGTTGCGGGCGGCGCCGAAGAAGCGCTTGGGGCGCTGGAGCGCGTTGGCGTCGACGCCGCCGGTGAGCACCTTGCCGGAAGAGGGGACGACGGTGTTGTAGGCGCGGCCGAGGCGGGTGATGTTGTCGAGCAGGATGACGACATCGTGGCCGTGCTCGACCAGACGCTTGGCTTTCTCGATCACCATTTCCGCAACGGAGACGTGCCGCGTGGCGGGCTCGTCGAAGGTGGAGGCCACGACCTCGCCCTTCACCGTGCGCTGCATGTCGGTGACTTCTTCCGGGCGCTCGTCGATCAGGAGAACGATGAGGTAGATTTCCGGGTGGTTGTTGGCGATCGCCTTGGCGATGTTCTGCAACAGGATCGTTTTGCCGACGCGCGGGGGCGCCACGATGAGGCAGCGCTGGCCCTTGCCGATGGGGGCGACGATGTCGATGACGCGGCCGGAGCGATCTTTGATCGTCGGATCATCCATCTCCATCTTGATGCGGCTGTCGGGATAGAGCGGCGTCAGGTTGTCGAAATGAACCTTGTGGCGGACGCGCTCCGGGTCCTCGAAATTGATCGCATTGACCTTGGTGAGGGCGAAATAGCGCTCGCCATCTTTGGGCGCGCGGATCTGGCCGTCCACCGTGTCGCCGGTGCGGAGGCCGAATTTCCGGATCTGCTGGGGCGAGACGTAGATGTCGTCCGGACCCGGAAGATAATTGGATTGCGGGCTGCGGAGGAAACCGAAGCCGTCGGACAGAATCTCGATCACGCCGCCGCCGCCGATGTCGACGCCGCGTTCGGCCAGCTCCTTCAGGATGGCGAACATCATGTCCTGCGTGCGCAGGTTGTTGGCGTTCTCGACCTCCAGGCTCTCGGCCATCTCGAGCAGCTCAGCCGGGGGCTTGCGCTTCAGTTCCTGGAGGGTGAGCGAGGTGAGGCCCTCGGGCGGCGCAGGCGGCGCGTCTTCAATGTCGAGGGTGGTTTCCGGGCGGATATCGTCTGGCATGGATGAGCCTTAGGGCGTCGGGGCGCGGTTTGAGGCGCGGGCCGGACGCTGCAGTGGATGAGATGTCGGCGGTGAGGAGGGTGCTTGCGCGCCGCCGGCGCGTGCACGGGACCGACCCCAATCGGCGTCCGCGCGAAGCAATCGGATGCTGATATAAGAGCCGCCCGGCGTCAAGCCAAGGTTCAGCGATCCTTCTGGAGGAAATCCGTTGCCGATCCGTTGCCGGCGCGCTCAGCCGACCCAGGGCTCAAGCACGGCCAGAAGCACGATGGCGATCGCAAGAACGATCGGAATCTCGCCGGTCATGCGCCAGAACTTGGCGCTGCGGCGGCGCTCGCCCCTGGCGAGGCGCTTTCCCTCCGCGAGGCAGAGCCCGTGATAGCCGGCGAGGCAGAGCGCCAGGAGGACCTTCAAGCCGAGCCAGATCGGGGGGGCGCCCGACGGGACGCGCTGAACGTAGAGGAGCAGCCCAAAGGCGAAGGCCAGAACCAACGCCGGCGCGAGGATCAGCACGCGCAGGCGGCGCGCGGCCTCAATCATCTTCTTTTCCAGCTCGCCGCCGGGCTCGCTCTCATATTGGTAGGCGTAGAGGCGCGGGAGCATCAGCAGGCCCGCCATCCAGGCGATGACGGCGATGATGTGCAGCGCACGGATCAGTTCGAAACTCATGCCGCATCCATAGGGCAAAGCCGGCGACCGGCGGAACAGAGGCGATCGCCGGTTTCGGAGAAGGACCCGAACGGGCGCTCCAGAGCTGCGGCGACGAGATCGGCCAACGCGTCGATGAAGCTCGCGCGGGCGCCGAGCGCGGGGGCGCGCAGATAAAAGGGCAGGGGCGCTGCGCGTTCGGCGTAATCGATGTCGAGCTCGACCAGCGTCTCGATGTGCTCGGACACGAAGGCGATCGGCGAGACAATCACGCCGCGGCGGTCAGCGATGGCGCGATCGATCTCTTCCTCCGTGGACGGACCAATCCAGGCGAGCGGGCCGACGCGGGACTGATAGCAGATCGCGTGCTCCCAGTCGGCGGGGAGGCGCGCACGGACGGCGGCGACCGTCATCTCGACATGCTCCTGGTAGGGATCGCCGGCTTCGATGGCGCGCTCAGGCAGGCCGTGGGCCGAGAAGAGCACGCGCGGCGCCGGCGGCGACCCTGCGGCGCGCCAGGTCTCGAAGATGGCTTCGGCATGGGCGGCGACGAATTTCTCTGACGCCGGCCAGCAGCAGAGCGCGCGGGCGGGCAGTGTGGAGCGGCGGCGCCATTCGGCGAACGAGGACGCGGTCGTCGATTGCGAGAATTGCGGATAGAGCGGCAGGAGCAGCGCTTCGGTCGCGCCCCAGGCGGCGGCGTCCTCTACGGTGGTGCGGGTGAACGGGCGCCAATGGCGCATGGCGATGAAGCATTTCGCCTCGACTGCGCCGCGCGCGGCGAGCGCCGCGTCCAGCGCCGCGGCCTGCTTCTGCGTTTCCTCCAGCAGCGGCGAACGGCCGCCCATCTTGGCGTAATTCTCTTGCGCTGCCTTGTTGCGCAGCGTGGAGATCAGGGCGGCGAGGGGCGTGCGGACGAGCCCAGGCGCTGCGATGATGTCGGGATCATTGAACAGGTTGAAGAGGAACGGCCGCACCGCCTTCAGCGAATCCGGGCCGCCGAGATTGAAGAGAATGATGGCGACCTTTCGCGCGACCATCATGCGCCGCCCGTGAAGGCGTCCGCGCCGATGCGATCGCGGGCGCCAGCGTGCGTGGGCCCCGGGCTCGCAGCGCTGCTGCGACCCGGGGATGGGTGGAGGATCATGCGCCGCTCTTCACGATCTCGATGAGGCGGGCGACGTTTTCGGGCTTGGCGTCGGGCGTGATGCCGTGACCCAGATTGAAGATGTGGGGGCCGCCGGCGAAGTCGGCGAGGACTTTGGCGGCGCCCGCTTCGAGATCGGCGCCGCCTTCGACCATGGCGCGGGGATCAAGATTGCCCTGCAGCGCGATCGGGCGATTGATCCGTGCACGGATGTCCGTCGCGCTGGCGCTGGTATCGAGGCCGATCGCGGCGACGCCGGTCGCGGCGGCGTAGCGGGCGATCTGGGCCGGCGCAGCGGCGCGCGGAAAGCCGATCACCGGCGCGGTCGCGCCGTGTGCGCGCAGCCGGGTGATGAGATGGACGGTCGGCGCGATGACCAGCCGATCGAATTGATTGTCGGTCAGGTTTTCCGCCCAGGATTCGAACACCTGAACGCAATCGGCGCCGGCCTTCAGTTGCGCCGCCAGGTGCTGCGCCGTGGCCTCGGCGAGGCGGAGGAGGAGGGCGTCGACATCGTCGGCGCGCGCATCGGCGCAGGCGAGGGCGCGATCCTTGGGGCCGCCTTCGCCTTGCAGCATGTAGGTGGCGACAGTCCACGGCCCCCCGGCAAATCCGATGAGAGTCTTTGCGTCCGCGAGCTCCGACCGCACGCGCTCGACGGTCTCATAGACCGGAGCAAGGCGATGGACCGCGCGCTCAGGCTCATCGAACCGCCAGCGGGCCTCAGCGATCAGTGGATCGAGTCGCGGGCCTTCGCCATCGACAAACCAAACTTTCCGGCCGAGCGCGTCGGGGATGGTCAGGATGTCGGAGAACAGGATCGCGGCGTCGAGGTCGAACCGGCGCAGCGGCTGCAGCGTGGCCTCCACCGCGAGCGCCGGGGCATAGCAGAATTCCAGGAAGCTCTTGGCCCGCGTGCGCAGCTCCCGGTACTCGGGCAGGTACCGTCCAGCCTGGCGCATGATCCAGATGGGCGCTGGCGTCACCTGTTCGCCGGCAAGGACGCGCAACAGGGCTTTATTCGCCCCAGGCGTCCCTCCATTTCTTTTCTCTTTCTGATCAGAAGTCATGAGGAGGTCTTTGTAGTGGGCGGGTGAAGTTCGGGAAATGCGACGTATCCCCCGATCGCTCACAGGTTACGCGCGTCAGCCGGGGCGAGATCAGGCCGGCGGGGAGCCGGCCGGCGCGAGTCGTCCCCAGTCTTGTGATTCCGTCATGGGCGATCGGAGGGGTGTTGAAAAGCGTTGAGCAAAAGCCGGAAGGAAAACGAAGAAACGGCGCGGGCCGAAACGCGGGCGCGCATTTCCCCGCTGGACAGGCCGTTCTCGGCCGTTCTTAAACAGGTTATCCAGGGCGGGCGACGCTGCTGGCGAAAAGGCGCGATGACGGATTTTCCTGTCGAAAGACCATCCCCCGAGAACGGGGCCGGCGCAGGCGACGCCGCGCGGCCGGGCAAGCCGGGCGTCTATTTCAACGTCCACCTGGTGTCGGATTCGACGGGCGAGACGCTGGCCGGCGTGGTGCGGGCGTCGTGCGCGCAGTTCGACAATATCCTGCCGATCGAACACACCTATTTCCTGGTGCGTTCGGGCCGGCAGATGGACCGGGTGCTCGCCGAAATCGAGGAGGCGCCGGGCGTGGTGATGTTCACGCTCTCGAATGTGGCGCAGCGGGAGCGGCTGGAAGAATTCTGCAAGACGCGCGGCATCCCGCACGTCGCGGTGCTCGATTCGGCGCTCGACATGATGAGTCGCTATCTGGGGCTTGACCTCAATCACCGCGTCGGCGCGGGGCGGATCCTGTCGGCGGAATATTTCCGGCGGATCGATGCGTTGAATTTCGCCGCCAGCCACGATGACGGCCAGCAGGTGGTTGAGCTTCGGGACGCCGATGTGATCCTGGTCGGGGTGTCGCGGACCTCGAAGACGCCGACGAGCGTCTATCTCGCGAATCGCGGGGTGAAGGCGGCGAACGTGCCGATCGTGCCGCATATCCCGCTGCCGCAGGCGCTGTTCGAGCTGGAGGACACGCTGATCGTGGGGCTGACGATCAGCGCGGACCGGCTCGTCGGGGTGCGGCGGAACCGGCTGAAGGCGATGAACGAGGCGCGCGAGACGTCTTACGTGGACGAAGAGGCGGTGCGCTCCGAAATCGTGCACGCCACGCGGACGTTCGAGCGGCATGGCTGGCCGGTGATCGACGTGTCGCGGCGGTCGGTTGAGGAAACGGCGGCGGCGATCCTCAATCTGATCGCGGAGCGGCGGTCCGGCGAATGACGAGCCTTGTCCTGGCGTCGGCCAGCGCGATCCGGGCGAGCCTGTTGCGTGGGGCGGGCGTGGCGTTCGAGATCGACCCTGCCAACATCGACGAAGATGAGGTGAAGCGGTCGATGCGCGCGGCGGGGGCCTCGCCGCGGGAGCAGGCGGACGCGCTGGCGGCGCTCAAGGCCGCGCATGTCTCGCGACGGCGGCCGGGATTGGTGCTGGGCGCGGACCAGATGCTGGCGATCGAGGGCGAGACGCTCGACAAGCCTGCGGATCGGGCCGCGGCGCGCGCGCATCTGCACCGGCTGCGCGGGCGGACGCACCAGCTGATGTGCGCGGCGGCCATCGCGGCGGAGGGCGCGGTCGTGTGGCGGTTCGTGGCGACGCCGACGCTCCGCATGCGGATGTTTTCCGATGAATTCATGGAGGATTATCTGGACCGGGTCGGCGAGGCGGCGCTGAAATCGGTGGGGGCCTATCAGCTGGAGGGCCTCGGCGCGCAGCTGTTCGAGCAGGTGGACGGAGATTATTTCTCGGTGCTGGGGCTGCCGCTCCTGCCGCTGCTCGCGTTCCTGCGGGAGTACGGGGTCGTGCCGGCATGACGATCAGCGCACGGACGAAACTCATCGCGCTCTTTGGTGATCCGGTGTCGCACTCGCTGTCGCCCGCGCTGCACAATTCCTGGATCGCGGCGATGGGGCTCGACGCGGCCTATGTCGCGGTGCGGATCGCGGAGACGGACGCGGATGCGGCGTTCGCGTCGCTCAAGGCCTTCGGGTTTCATGGCGCCAACGTGACCGTGCCGCACAAGGCGCGGGCGGCGGCGGCGGCGCAGCGGCCGGCGCCGGCGGCGGCGGCGCTCGGCGCGGCGAACACGCTGCTCTGGGAGGAGGGCGGCGTCGCTGCGTTCAACACCGACGCGCAGGGCGCGGTCGATGCGCTCGACGCCGGGGCGCCGGGTTGGCGCGCACAAACCAAGAGGGCGCTGGTCATCGGCGCCGGCGGCGCTGGCAGGGCGGTCACGTGGGGACTGCGCCAGGCGGGGGTTGGGCGGATCGACGTCATCAACCGCACGCCGGAACGGGCGGCGGCGACGCCGGACGTTTTCGTCCATCCCTGGGAGGCGATGGAGGCGGCGTTTTCCGAAGCGGACCTGATCGTTCAGACGACGACGCTCGGCATGGAGGGGCAACCGCC
The DNA here is from genome assembly GCA_016124255.1 of Alphaproteobacteria bacterium. Classification (GTDB taxonomy): domain Bacteria; phylum Pseudomonadota; class Alphaproteobacteria; order Caulobacterales; family Aquidulcibacteraceae; genus CADEEL01. The sequence goes on from WGOB01000012.1 coordinate 117,781, forward strand.
GGGCGACTGGCCAATGGGGGCGGCGCGGGCGTCCGCGATCGTGATGGACGCGGTCTATGCGCCGCTGGAGACACCGTTTCTGAAAACGGCGCGGGGGCGGGGGCTGACGGCCGTCGACGGGCTCGGCATGTTGCTGTTCCAGGCGGCGCGGGCGTTCGAGATCTGGTTCGGCGCGACGCCCGATATCGCGTTGGGCCGGAAGGTTTTGGAAAGGTCCGCAGGCGGATGATCCGGCCCGTGACTCCGGACGAAGACGCGTCGATGATTCTCCTTGGGCTGACCGGCTCGATCGGGATGGGCAAGAGCGCCACCGCGCAGATGTTCGCGGAGGCCGGCGCGCCGGTCTATGATGCTGATGCAGCTGTGCATCAGCTCTACGCGCCAGGCGGCGCCGCGGTCGGCCCGGTCGGGGAGGCGTTTCCCGGCGTCGTGAAGGACGGGGCGATCGATCGCGAGGCGCTCTCGCGCGCGGTGCTCCACAACGCCGCGGCGATGAAGCGGCTGGAGGGCATCGTGCATCCCTTGGTGCGCGCGGCGCAGGAGCGGTTCCTGCAGGATCAGCGGCGGGCGGGCGCGCCGGTGGTGGTGCTCGATATTCCGCTGCTGTTCGAGGGCGGGGGCGAGCGGTTCCTGGATGCCGTGATCGTCGTGAGCGCGCCGGCGGCGGCGCAACGGGCGCGGGTGCTGCGCCGCCCGGGCATGACGGAAGAGAAGTTCGAAGCGATCCTCGCCAAGCAGATGGCGGATGCCGAGAAGCGCAAGCGGGCCGATTTTGTCATCAATACAGGGCTTGGCTTCGAAGAAGCGCGCGCGCAGGTCCAGCAGGTGCTGGACGCGGTGCTCGAACCGGCTTAGCGGCGATCGGCATGCGCGAGGTGGTGTTCGATACGGAAACGACGGGCCGCGATCCGCTGACCGGGGACCGGATCGTCGAGATCGCCTGCGTCGAGCTCGTCAAGCTCACGCCGACGGGGCGGACGTTTCACCGCTACATCAATCCGATGCGCGATGTGCCCGACGAGGTGGTGCGCGTGCACGGCCTGACGGCGCGGTTCCTGGCCGACAAGCCGCTCTTTTCCGATCCCACGGTCGTGGATGAGCTGCTCGACTTCTTCGAGGATTCGCCGCTGGTGGCCCACAATGCGGGTTTCGACCGCGGCTTCCTAAATCAGGAATTGGAGCTGGCGGGGCGCGCGCCGCTGCCGTTCACACGTTTCGTCGATACGCTTGCGATCGCGCGCGAGAAGTTCCGCGGCGCGGCGAACTCGCTCGATGCGCTGGCCAAACGCTTCATGCTCGACCGCGACGGGTACGACCTGGCGGCGCGCAAGGGCGCGGGCGGGCACGGCGCGCTGATCGATTCCAAGATCCTGGCGCGGGTCTATCTCGAATTGCGCGGCGGGCGGGAACAGGCGCTGGATTTCGCCGACGAACCGGCGCTGGAGACTGGCGCGCTTGGGCAGATCGTGTTTCCGGCGCGGGCGGCCCGGCCCGTTCCGCTGCCGCCGCGGCTGACCGAGGAAGAGCGCGCCGCGCATGCTGCGTTGCTGGAGGAGCTCGGCGCGGACGCGCTGTGGCGCAAGGTCGCTGCGTAGCCACTGCTGCATCGCTGCGCGCCCCGGCCCATGCGCTAAAGCGATGTGTTCCCGGGCCCGGGACTTGCGCCACGCGCAGTCCTGGGATCGGTAGACCATCCGTGTGCGGACGGATGCTCAGCCTTGCGGCTCGGCGTCGCCGGTTTCGCCGGCGCGGGCGCGCATTTCGGCATAGTAGAGCGGCGTGAAGTCGATCGGGTTGACGAGAAGGGGCGGGTAGCCGCCCTCGCGGGTGATCTCGGCCAGCATCTGGCGCGCGAACGGGAAAAGCAGGCGCGGGCACTCGATCCAGAGCATCGGCTCGACGTCTTCAGGGCGGATGTTGTCGAACTGAAAGAGGCCGGCGTAGACGAGGTCGATGATGAAGAGGACGTCCTCACCGCGCTTGGCGTCGACCTTGATCCGCAGCTCGACCTCGAAGACGTCGCCCTGGCCGTCGGCGCCGGGCGCCACGGGGCGCGACTTCACCTCCACGCCCATATCGATCAGGGGCTGGGCGTCATAAGCCTGCGCCGCGGCCGCCGCCATCGGGTTCTCGAAGCTCAAGTCCTTGACGTATTGCGCCAAAACCCGGAGTTGCGGCGCGTCGGTCGGGGCCGGCGCATCTTCCTTTGGGGAAAGAGAGGCCATGGGGGCTCGCTAAGGCTTTATCGATGGCTTTGTGAGAGGCTCGGCGGGTAACATGGCGTCTGCGCAGGGGCAATAAGCGGAGCGGCGATGACTGGCGCCGCGCAAACTGGCGCATTATGTGCTAGGCCAGCACGGTAGACGCGGCAGAAAGGGCGCGGCGGCGCTCACCCCAAGACCCACCGAGGCGAGAGACGTGAACGCTCAAGTCATTGAATTGCTGGTTCTGGCGATTGTCGCGGGCGTGGTGCTCGCGCGGCTTTATGTTACGCTCGGGCGACGGACTGGCGCTGAGCGTCCCTCAACGCCCGCGCCGCAGCCGGCGCAGGGCGATCTCCGCGAGACGCTGGCTGAACGGCCCCAGCCCGGGGCGCAGCCGGCGGGCGCGTCCGGCGGCCTCGCGGAACTGATGCACATCGATCCCACATTCGACGCCGGCCATTTCATGACCGGCGCGCGCGGCGCGTATGAATTGATCGTCACGGCGTTCGCCCAGGGTGACAAGGAAGGCCTGCGCCCGCTGCTGACGCCGCGCGTGTTCGACGTCTACGCCAAGGCGATCGACGAACGTCTGGCGAAAGGGGAGAAGGGCTCGGAACTCGTGCGGCTGAAAAGCGCCGATTTCCTGGATGCTGCGGTCGATGGCGACATCGCCCGGATCACCGTGAAGTTCGAAGCGGAACTCGCCGAGGGCGCGCATGGCTTGCGCGACACCAAGGAAAAGTGGGCGTTCGAACGCGATGTGCGCTCGCACGATCCGAACTGGAAGCTGGCGCGCGTTCTGGCCGGCTAAGCGAGTGCTGTGCGCGTGAACGGCGGCGGCCGGCGGCTCACTCCCGAAGAAGAGGCGTTGTGGCGCAGGGTGGCGCGCGATGTGGCGCGCTCCCGCGGCGGGGTGGTGACGATCGACGCGCCATCGCCCGCTCCGGCTCGCGCCGCCGACCCGCCGCCGCTGCTGAACGCGCCAGCGCCCGGACCGCGACGCTCCGCCGGGCCTTTGGCCGATCGCGGCGGCGAGAAGCGGGTGCGGCGCGGGCGGCTCGACGTGGCGCTGCGCATCGATTTGCATGGCATGACGCAGGAGCGGGCGCATCGGGCGCTCCTGACGTTTCTCAGGCGGGCGCATCAGTCCGGCGCGCGGCTGACGCTGGTCATCACCGGCAAGGGCGGCATGGGCGCGGAGGGGCGCGGCGTGCTGCGCCGCCTCCTGCCGGAATGGCTGGCGACGCCCGCGTTCCGCGCGCTGGTGAGCGGTTACGCGGCGGCGCATGCGCGCCATGGCGGCGCAGGCGCATTCTACGTGTTTCTCAGGGCGCGGGACTGCATTTGATTAGGGTTTGATTCAGGCTCTATTTGATGCGCGACGGCATGTTCTCGTGCAATTCTATATTCGGTTGCCGCTCTTCTCGCCTATCTTTAGCGCTGACTAACCAATCCAACCCAGAGTGATCCACGAATCGGCGCGTGCTCCGCGCTGCAACGAGGATTCGGACGCGATGCCGCTCGCGTATGAGAGGGATGGCCGAAGAAGCCAGCGCTGGCGGCTCACGCTTGCGGGGCGGGCGACCGTCTATGTGCTCGCGCTGGTCGCGGCGATGGCCGTGGTGTGCGGCATGACGGTCCTGGGCGCGTTTCGCGCCGACACGGCGCAGAACGCCAAGAAACACGCGTTCATGCTGTCGGGCGTCGTCGAGCGCGTCATGGCGCAACGCATCGAGGATGGCGATCTGGACGGGCTCGACCGCGCGGTTCGGCAAATGTCGATGCCGAGCTTTATCGATCACGCGTCGATCTACGATGGTGAAGGACGCAGGCTGGCGGCTGCGGGCGCGGCGGCAACGCCAATGCAGGGGCGCGCGCTGCGCGCGGGACGTGAGAGCGAGCAGGGCGGCAGCGTCGTCACCGACGACATGGTGTGGACGGCGGCCCCGCTCCGCAGCACGGACGGCGCTGTCGCTGGATGGCTGAGCCTCGGCGTCTCGCGGTCACAGATGATGCAGGAGAACCTGCCGGCGCTCGCGCCGTTCTTCCTCTTCTTCATCGCGTTCACGGGAATCGCGGCGGGGCTGACGGTGATCGCGGTGCGGCGTCGCGCACAGCCGCTGCACGACCTAGCGCGGTTTGCGGAGCGGATCTCGAAGGAAGGCCTTGGACAGCGCATCGAGCTGAAGACAGGCGACGAGTTCGAACAGCTGGCGACGTCGTTCAACGGCATGATCGGCAAGCTCGAAGCGTCGATGCAGCGGATCCAGCGGCTCGCCTATGTCGACCCCGCTACGCAATTGCCGAACGCGGAGCGGTTCGCGCTGGATACGGATGCCTTCCTCAAACGCCCCCGCAAGGCGGGGGAGTGCGCGGCGGTGATCGTGTTCGATCTCGACCGGCTGCGGAAGATGCAGGAAACCCTCGGGATCGACGCGCTGCAGGAGCTGCTCTTGCAGATTTCCGAACGGCTGCGGGTGGTGACGCGCAATGTCGATCGGCTGGTGCGGGTGCAGAGCGCGGCGGACCGCCCTGCGGCGCTGGCGCGGTTGCGCGGGCATGAATTTGCGCTGCTTGCGCCGTCCTTCGCCAGCGAGGCGGAGGCGGCGCGGTTCGCGCAGACGCTGGTGAGCTTCGTCAATCAGCCGTTCGACTGGCGGGACGTGAAGCTGTCGCTCGAATGCGCGGCTGGCGTGGCTGTTGCGTTCCGCGACGGGGCGGACGCGGACACGCTGGTGCGCCACGCGCGGCTGGCGCTGAGTTCCGCGCGCGGCCAGGCCGGGCACGTCAAGTTCTACGCCAAGTCGATGGCTAACGACGCCCAGGCGAAGCTGACGATGGAGAAGAACCTCCGGCTTGCGCTCGATCGCGGCGAGATCCGCGCGTACTTCATGCCGAAGGTGAATCTCGCGTCCGGCAAGATCGAGGGCGCTGAAGCGCTGGCGCGGTGGGTGCGGCCGGGAGAGGCGGCGGTGGCGCCGGCGGCGTTCATTCCTCTGGCGGAGGAGACCGGGCTGATCGGGGCGCTGGCGGATGCGGTGATGCGCGAGGCGTGCTGGAAGGCCGCGGGATGGGCGCGCGAGGGGCTGCCGATCCAGGTCGCGGTGAACGTCTCGCCGATGCAATTCCGCGACGAGCGCTTCCCGGATCATGTGCTGCGCATTCTCGACGAGGCGGGGTTGCCGGCGTTCTGCCTGGAGCTGGAGATCACGGAAAGCATCGCGGTGGAGGATCCCGAGCGGGTGCTGAGGATGATTGAGCCGCTGCGCCAGCGCGGCGTGCGGTTTGCGATCGACGATTTCGGCTGCGGGCATTCGAGCCTCGCGACGCTGACGCGGCTGCCGTTCGACGTGCTCAAGATCGACAAGGAATTCGTGGCCGGCCTGGAGAAGGACCGCGCCGCGCCGGCGATCATCGAAACGATCCTGGCGATGGCGGCGACGCTGGATATGCAGGTCGTCGCAGAAGGGATCGAGCGGGAGAAGGATGCTGAATTCCTGCGCCGGCGCGGCTGCAGGCATGGGCAGGGCTTCCTCTACGGCGCGGCGATGCCGGCGGCCGATTTCGCCGAGCAAGTGCGGGCGCAGCGGTCCAGCGTGCTCGGCGAAGACCAGGAGACCGACGCCGCGTGAGACAGCGCTTGGGCTTGCTTAAGCCGGACGGTCCGGCCACATGACGCCACGGTGGGGCCGGAGAAAGAGACGTGACCGCGAGCGCATCGCCGAACTGGCATGGCACGACCATTCTGGCCGTAAGAAAGGGCGGAAAGGTCGTCATCGCGGGCGACGGGCAAGTCTCCACCGGGCAGACCATCCTCAAGGGCAACGCGCGTAAGGTCCGGCCGCTGGCGGACGGCAAGGTGATCGCTGGATTCGCCGGGGGCACGGCGGATGCGCTGACGTTGTTCGAGCGGCTGGAGGCGAAGCTGGAGCGGTTTCCCACGCAGCTGACGCGCGCGTGCGTCGAGCTGGCGAAGGACTGGCGCATGGACCGCGCGCTGCGGCGCCTGGAGGCGATGCTGATCGTGGCGGACCAGGACGAAACGCTGCTGCTCACCGGCGCAGGCGACGTCGTCGATCCGGAACATGACGTCATCGCGGTCGGGTCGGGCGGAAATTATGCGCTGGCCGCGGCGCGGGCGCTCTACGAATACGAGGCGGATGCGGAGACCATTGCGCGGCGGGCGATGGAGATCGCAGCCGACATCTGCGTCTACACCAACCGGACGCTGACGGTGGAAACGATAGGCGGGGAGGCGCGCCATGGCTGAGCGGAACGATCTGGAGGCCGCGGCCGCGGCCGGCGTGATCACGACAGAGCAGGTCGCGCCGCTGCATGATTTTCTCGCGGCGCGGCGCAGCGCTGCGCCCGCGGCGGCGCCGGCGGCGGAAGGGGAGGAGACCCTCCGATTCATCCGCAACTTCCACGACGTCTTCCTGGCCATCGGCATCGCCATCCTCGCGATCGGCGTCCTGGCGCTGATCTTCAGTATACTGAGCGAAGGCGGCGGCGCGCCCGGCGCCTCGACGCTGATCGTGGGGGCAGTCGCGTTCGCAATCGCGGCCGGCGGAATGTGGGGGCTCGGGGAATTCTTTGCGCGGCGGCGGCGGCTGTTCCTGCCGGCGATCGCGATCTGCTGCTCATTTGCGCTGTTCTGCGGCATCGCGGCGGGAATGCTCGTCGGCGGCGGCGTCGGGATGGACGGGCCGATGCGGCTGGGCGGCGAGACCTGGCCGATGCGGCTGGCGCTCTTTGCGTTCACGGCGGGCGCGGGCGGCGGGGCGCTGCTCTTCTACACGCGCTACCATCTGCCGTTCGCGATCGGGCTCGCGGGCGGGGTGGGCGTGTGGTGCCTCCTATCGCTCGTGTTCCTGACCGTACCGGGCGCGACGGGCGATCTCCTGTTGTGGATCTGGCTGTTCGGCGGCGTCGGGCTCTTCGTCGCCGGCGTCTGGTTCGATGCGCGCGATCCCGAACGTAAGACGCGCTATTCCGACAACGGATTCTGGCTGCATCTCGCCGCTGCGCCGCTGATCCTGACGGGCGTCTTAGGGCTCATCTCAGCGATGTTCACGCCGGGGCGGGCGCTGACGCCGGGCAGTTCATGGGAACTGATCGCGCGCGCGGCGCAGAGCGACCAGGCGGCGGTGCCGCAGGCGATCGCGACGCTGCTGGTGGTGGCGGCGCTTGGGTTCGTCTCGCTGCTGATCAACCGCCGGGCGCTGATCGTCTCGGCGCTAATCACCACAGGGATCGCGATCGGCGTGCTGATGGAAGCGATGAATCTCGGCGGCGGGGCGCTACTTGCGGGCACGCTGATCGCGCTCGGCGGGCTGGTGCTGATCCTCGGCGCGGGCTGGGGCTCGGCGCGGCGCGCGCTGCTCGCGCGGGTGAAGCCGGACGGGATGTGGGCGCGGGTGTTTCCGCCGGAGACTGTCACCGAATGAGCGGATTCAGCCCGCGCGAAATCGTTTCAGAGCTTGACCGCTACATCGTCGGGCAGGGCGACGCGAAACGCGCGGTGGCGATCGCGCTGCGCAATCGCTGGCGGCGCAAGCAGCTCGACGCGGCGCTGCGCGAAGAGGTGACGCCGAAGAACATCCTGATGATCGGGCCGACGGGCGTGGGCAAGACGGAGATCGCGCGCCGGCTCGCCAAACTGGCAGGCGCGCCGTTCCTCAAGGTGGAAGCGACCAAGTTCACGGAAGTCGGCTATGTCGGGCGCGACGTGGAGCAGATCATCCGCGATCTCGCGGAAGTCGCCATGGAGATGACGCGCGAGAAAAAGCGGCGCGAGGTGCGCGCGCGGGCGGAAGCGGCGGCGGAGGAGCGCGTGCTCGATGCGCTGGTGGGCGCCGGTTCGCAGGCGGCGACGCGGGAGAGTTTCCGCAAGCGGCTGCGCGCCAACGAGCTCGGCGAAAAGGAAATCGACATCGAGCTGGTGGATGCGGCGGGCGTGATTGGCGGGTTCGAAATTCCGGGGCAGCCCGGCATGGGCGCGATCAATCTCGGCGAGCTGATGAGCAAGGCGATGGGCGGGCCGCGCATGAAGCGCGTGCGCATGAGCGTGGACGAGGCCTACGAGCCGCTGGTGAAGGAAGAGAGCGACAAGCTTGTCGATGTCGAGGCGGCGGCGAAGGAGGCGCTCTCGACCGCGGCAGAAGACGGCATCGTTTTTCTCGACGAGATCGACAAGATCGCGTCACGCAGCGAGCGTGCGGGGGGTGGGGATGTTTCGCGCGAAGGCGTGCAGCGGGATCTCTTGCCGCTGATCGAAGGCACGACGGTCACGACGAAATACGGGCCGGTGAAGACGGACCACATCCTGTTCATCGCGTCGGGCGCGTTTCATGTGGCTAAGCCGAGCGATCTTCTGCCGGAGCTGCAGGGGCGCTTACCGATCCGCGTGGAGCTGAAGGCGCTGACGCGCGAGGATTTCCGGCGGATTTTGACGGAGCCGGAGGCGAGCCTTGTCACGCAGTACAAGGCGCTGCTGGCGACCGAGGGCGTGAGTTTGGATTTTGCGGACGAGGCGGTCGAGGCGATCGCGGGGATCGCGGCGGACGTGAATGCAAGCGTGGAGAATATTGGCGCGCGGTGGCTGCAGACGGTGATGGAGCGGCTGCTGGATGAGATTTCGTTCGAGGCGCCGGATAAGGGCGGAACGAGCGTTAAGATCGATGCGGCATATGTGAAAGCGCACGTCGGCGATCTGGCGAAAAATGCGGATTTGAGCCGGTTTATTTTGTAGCGGCTCCGTACTGGCGCCCACTCTGCGTCATTCCGGGTGAGCGAAGCGAGGCCCGGAATCCAGGAGCGCGTGGAGCGCTACGAGCCCCTGGGTTCCGGATCGGCCCTGCGGGCCGTCCGAAATGACGGTTGGTTGTTGCCGTGGATCAACGCAGGCTCGCGTTGATCTTGTCCAAGGCGCTGGCGCTCGGGATGAGGGCTTCGCTGTCGAGCGTGTTGAGCGGGGCCTCGACCGTGTTCAGGTAATCGTGGTGGTCTTCGGCGTTCGGGTCGACATAGAGGAGGCCGGTGACGATCTCGCCGGCGGCGGCGCGCTCGGTGAGGTAGGCCATGGCCCCGACGCGATCGCTCGGGTCATAGTCCGTGTGGATCTTCCGTAGGCGGAGCGTTGAGCCGTCGTGCTGCTCGACGATGGCGAGGGCGCCGGCCTCCTGGTCAAGTTTGATCGGTGCGCGCCCGGTGATCACGTCGAGGAAGTTCACGGCTTCGTTGTGCTCGCGCACATAATCGTAAGACTTGGTCGAGCCCTCGTGGTTGTTGAAGGCGACGCAGGGGCTCAGGCAATCGATGAAGGCTGCGCCGTGGTGGGCGATGGCCCCCTTGATGAGGGGGACAAGCTGGTGCTTGTCGCCCGAGAACGAGCGGCCGACATAGGTAGCGCCGAGCTGCAGGGCGAGAGCGACCATGTCGATCGGCGCGTCGTGGTTGACGACGCCCCGCTTCGAGCGCGAGCCCCGGTCGGAGGTGGCGGAGAATTGGCCCTTGGTGAGGCCGTAAACGCCGTTGTTCTCCACGATATAGACCATGTCGACGCCGCGGCGGATCGAGTGGGCGAACTGGCCGAGGCCGATGGAGGCGGAATCGCCGTCGCCGGAAACGCCCATATAGATAAGATCGCGGTTGGCGAGGTTGGCGCCGGTGAGCACGGACGGCATTCGTCCGTGTACGGAGTTGAAGCCGTGGCTGGCGCCGAGGAAATAGTCCGGCGTCTTCGATGAGCAGCCGATGCCGCTCATCTTGGCGATGCGGTGCGGCTCCAGGTCAAGCTCATAGACGGCCTGGATGATGGCGGCGGAGATGGAATCGTGGCCGCAGCCGGCGCAGAGCGTGGAGACCTTGCCCTCATAGTCGCGGCGGGTGAAGCCGCGGGCGTTCTGCTCAAGCTCCGGATGGCGGAATTTCGGTTTCGTGATGTAGGTCATTGCGAGCCTGCGGGCGTTGCGCCGACCCCCTCCTTACCTCCCCCTTGCGGGGGGCGGGGGCGGCGCCGGTTGCGTATGAGCGAGTCGTGCGCCGTCATTGCATCAATCCGACACGGGCATGGTTTCGATCGACTTCATCTGGCCGGCGATCTCGGCGGTGATGAAGCGGGCGGTGATGGGCGTGCCGTCATAGTGCAGGACCGGCGTGAGGCGGGTGGGGTGGACGCCGCCTTCATTGATCAGCAACGCGCGCAGCTGGCCGTCGCGATTCTGCTCGACGACGAACACCTGTTCGTGAGCGCGGATGAAGTCGAACACCTCGTCGCTGAAGGGGAAGCCGCGGATGCGGAGCGCGTTCACGTGGCGTCCCTGGCGTTCGAGCGCGTCGATGGCTTCATGCATCGCGGGCGTGGTGGAGCCGAAATAGACGACGCCGTAAGGGGTGCGGCGCGCCGCGTCGCGGCGGACCGGGGCGGGGACGAGGGATTTCGCGGTGTCGAACTTGCGCAGCAGGCGCTGCATGTTGTCGGTGTAGACGGCGCCTTCCTCGCTGTAGCGGGCGTAACGATCGCGCGAGGTGCCGCGGGTGAAATAGGCGCCCTTGTTGGGGTGGGCGCCGGGATAGGTGCGGTAGGTGATGCCGTCCCCGTCGACGTCGAGGTAGCGGCCGAAATCGATTCCAGCCCCAAGATCGTCGCGGGTCATGACCTTGCCGCGGTCGAGACGCTTGCCGTCCTCCCACGCGAAGGGGGCGCAGAGCCATTCGTTCATGCCGATGTCGAGGTCGAGCATAACGAAGATGGTCGTCTGCAGCCGGTCGGCGAGGTCGAAGGCGAGGGCGCCCATCTCGAAACACTCGGTCGGGTCGGCGGGGAAAAGCATCGGGTGCTTGGTGTCGCCGTGGCTGGCGTAGGCGGCGCTCAGAAGATCGCTTTGCTGGGTGCGCGTGGGCATGCCGGTGGAGGGCCCGCCGCGCTGGACGTCGAAGATCACGGCCGGGATTTCGGCGAAGTAGGACAGGCCAATGAATTCCTGCATCAGCGACACGCCAGGCCCCGAGGTGCAGGTGAAGGCGCGGGCGCCGTTCCAGCCGGCGCCGATGACGATGCCGATGGAGGCGATCTCATCCTCGCCCTGCACCACGGCGTACTTGGCCTTGCCGGATTCAGAATCGGTGCGCAACGCCTTGCAGTGCGCGGTGAACGCCTCCGCCAGCGAGGTGGAGGGCGTGATCGGATACCAGGCGCAGACGGTGGCGCCGCCATAGACGGCGCCGAGCGCGCAGGCGGAATTGCCCTCCACGAAGATGCGGTCTCCGACCTTGTCGGCGGGGCTGAGCCGGAGGCGGATCGGCGCCATGGAAGATTGGGCGTAGTCGCGGCCGAGATGGAAGGCGTGGAGATTGGCGTCGATCAACTTGGGCTTGGCGGCGAATTCTTCCTGCAGCAGGCGCTCTACTGTGTCGGTGGGGATGCCGAGCAGGTGCGCCAGGGCGCCGACATACATGATGTTCTTGAACAGCTGGCGCTGGCGCGGATCGGCGTAGGTCTCGTTGCAGATGCGGGTGAGCGGGGCGCCGATGACGTGGATGTCGTCGCGCGCCATCGACGGCGGAAGCGGCTTTGTCGTGTCGTGGAAGAGATAGAAGCCGGGGCCGATGGAACGGACGTCTTCGGCCCAGGTCTGCGGATTCATCGCGACCATGAGATCGACGCCGCCGCGGCGGCCGAGCCAGCCGGCTTCGCTCACGCGGACCTCGTACCAGGTCGGCAGACCCTGGATGTTGGACGGGAAGATGTTGCGCGCGGCGATCGGCACGCCCATCCGCAGCACGCACTTGGCGAACAGGCTGTTGGCGGACGCCGAACCTGAGCCGTTCACGTTGGCGAACTTGATCACGAAATCGTTGGTGATGATCGCCGATCCGGCGGACTCGCCTTCGCGCTCGGTTATCGTTGCTGGCATCGATGGTCCGCGTGGGTGATGTCGAGGGTGAAGCGCTGCATGTCCCAGGCCCCGGTCGGGCAGCGTTCGGCGCAGAGGCCGCAATGGAGGCAGACGTCCTCGTCCTTGGCCATGATGCGGCCGGTCTTGAGCGTTTCGGAGACGTAGAGATCCTGCGTCGTGTTGTGCGCGGGGGCGTTCAGGCGGGCGCGCAGGGCCTCTTCTTCGCCGTTCTCGGTGAAGGTGATGCAGTCCATCGGGCAGATGTCGACGCAGGCGTCGCATTCGATGCAGAGCGGCGCGGAGAAGACGGTCTGGACGTCGCAATTGAGGCAGCGCTGGGCCTCGGCGTAGCCGAGCTTGCGGTCAAAGCCGAGCTCGACTTCGGTGCGCACGTCCTTCAGCGCCACGTCCTTGTCGACGAGGGGGACCTTGTAGCGGACATCATTGGAAAGGTCGTTGTCGTAGGCCCATTCGTGGATGCCCATCTTCTGGGAGACGAGCGTGACCATGGGCGGGGGGCGGTCTTCCACGGATTGTCCGTGTACGAACTTATCAATCGAGATCGCGGCGTCGTGGCCGTGGGCGACGGCCCAGATGATGTTCTTCGGGCCGAAGGCGGCGTCGCCGCCGAAGAAGACCTTCGGATTGGACGATTGGAAGGTGACCGGATCGACCTTGGGCATGTCCCATTGGTCGAAGTCGAGGCCGATGTCGCGCTCGATCCAGGGGAAGGCGTTTTCCTGGCCGACCGCGACCAGGACGTCGTCGCATTCGTAATGCTCGTCGGGCTCGCCGGTGGGCTTCAGGCTGCGGCGGCCATCGGCGCTGTACACGGCGGCGACCTTCTCAAACACCACGCCCGTCAGCTTGCCGCGCGTGTGGGTGAATTCTTTCGGGACGAGCTAATTGAGGATCGGGCTGACTTCGTGCATCGCGTCCTCCTTCTCCCAGGGGCTCGCCTTCATCTCGTCGAAGCCGGAGCGGACGATGACTTTCACGTCCTCGCCGCCGAGCCGCCGCGCCGTGCGGCAGCAATCCATGGCCGTGTTGCCGCCGCCAAGCACGATCACGCGCTTGCCGATGTGCTTGATGTGGCCGAACGACACGTTGGAAAGCCAGTCGATGCCGATGTGGATGCGCTTGGCGGCTTCGGCGCGGCCGGGCACGTCGAGGTCGCGGCCGCGGGGCGCGCCGGAGCCGACGAAGACGGCGTCGTACGCCTGCGAGAGGAGATCCTTCAAGGAATCGATGCGCTGGCCGAGGCGCAGCTGCACGTCGCCGCAGGCGGCGATGTAGCCGACCTCTTCATCGATCACGCTCTCAGGCAGGCGGAAGCGCGGGATCTGCGATCGGATCATGCCGGCGGACCGGGCCTCGCCGTCATAGACGTGGATTTCATAGCCGAGGGGCGCAAGGTCGCGCGCGACGGTGAGCGACGCGGGCCCGGCGCCGATGCAGGCGATCTTCTTGCCGTTCTTCTGGGCCGGGGGCGCCGGGAGCAGGGCGGCGATAGCGCCCTTGTTGTCTGCAGCGACGCGCTTCAGGCGGCAGATGGCGACGGGCTCCTCCTCGACCCGGCCGCGGCGGCAGGCAGGTTCGCAGGGGCGGTCGCAGGTGCGGCCAAGGACGCCCGGAAACACGTTCGAGCGCCAATTGATCATGTAGGCGTCGGTGTAGTTTCCGGCGGCGATCTCGCGGATGTATTCGGGGACCGGGGTGTGCGCGGGGCACGCCCACTGGCAATCGACGACCCTGTGGAAATAATCAGGGTTCTTCGTATCTGTGGGCCTCAAAGCCTCTCGTCCTCCCGTGGCTATTCTTTAGCTCGCACGCCGCCCGAGTCTACAGCACGGTGCGGCTCTCGTGGGCGCCGACGCGTTCAGCGCATGAGGCCGGCCTTCTGCGCCAGCGCGTTGAGGCTGGTCTCGGGGCGGGGACCCATGTGCGCGATCACCTCGGCGGCGGCCAGGGATCCAAGCGCGCCGCAGTCGGGAATGCTGCGCTCGCGGGCGAGACCATAGAGGAAACCGGCGGCGTAGAGGTCGCCCGCGCCGGTCGTGTCAACGACCTTGGCGACAGGAAACGCTGCGACGTCAAAGGTTTCGCCCTGCGCGGCGATGCGCGAGCCGCGCTCGGAGCGCGTCACCGCCACGATCGGACAGACGCCGCGGGCGGAGGCGATGGCGGCGTCGAGATCCTGGGTCTCGAACAAGCTCAAGAGTTCGTGTTCGTTGGCGAACAGGATGTCGATGTGGCCGGCGACGAGGTGGCGGAAGCTGGCGCGGTGACGCTCGACGCAGAAGACGTCCGACAGTGTGAGCGCAACCTTGCGATCGGCGGCGGCGGCGTGCTCGGCGGCGCGAATGAACGCGGCCTTGGCCTCGTCGCGGTCGAACAGATAGCCTTCCAGAAAGAGGACGGCGCCGGACTGGATGAACGCCTCGTCGACGTCATCGCTGGTCAGCAGGGTGGAGGCGCCGAGATAGGTGTTCATTGAGCGCTGGCCGTCCGGCGTGACCGCGATCAGCGACCGGGCGGTGCCCGGCGGGGCAGGGCGCGGCGGGGTCTCGAACACGACGCCGGCGGCGCGGAAGGCGTGGGTGAAATCCCGACCGAGCTGGTCGTCGGCGACCTTGCCGATGTAGCCGGCCGAGCCGCCGAATGAGGCGATCCCGGTGACTGTGTTGGCGGCAGACCCGCCGGCTGCGGCCACGGCGCCGGCGAATTTCTGGGTCAGTTCTTCGGCGCGGGCTTCGTCAATCAGCGTCATGGCGCCCTTGGCGACGCCGTTCTCCAAGAGAAATGCGTCGTCGACCGCATGCAGCACGTCGATGATGGCGTTGCCGACGGCGACGACGTCAAACCTTGTTCCCACAGCACTTCTCCCGGCCCCAAGCTCAGCGGCTTAGAGCCGGAGCGGGCCTGGATGTCCAGCATTGCGCCTGAGGGCGGCGCTCGGCATGGTCCCGGCGCATGAGGAACGCTTTCGCATTCGCCGCGCTGGCGGCGCTGGGTCTTGGGGCCCCTGGATGCGCGACCGCGCCGGCCCCGGCGATCCCGGTCGCGGTCTCGGCGCCCGCGCCGGTTGAGGCGCTCCCGCCGCGCAGCGGGTACGGCGCGGTGATCGCGCGCGCGGGCGGGGCCGGCGCGCCGCAGCTGAGCGACGTCGTCCGCAGGCTGGGCGAGGCCGACATCGACAACCGCGAGGGCGTCGGCGCGATGCTGACGTACCGGGCCGATGCATGCGCGCTGGTGCTGGTGTTTGCATCGGAC
Organism: Alphaproteobacteria bacterium; assembly: GCA_016124255.1. GTDB lineage: Bacteria > Pseudomonadota > Alphaproteobacteria > Caulobacterales > Aquidulcibacteraceae > CADEEL01. The sequence goes on from WGOB01000012.1 coordinate 133,157, forward strand.
ACGCTCGCGGAAGCGCACGCCCTGCCGCGGCAGACCGGAGGCGCTGCGCCTGCGCTGGATGATTGCGTGGAGGCGGTCTACGCGCGCAACCGGCGATGAGGATCGCGTATCTGACGGGGCGCAGCTTTCGCGGCGCGCCGCTGGCTGAGGGCGCGCTTCCGCCGCTGGAGCAGGACGATTTTCCGCTGATCGCTGCGGCGGGCGCCGATGAGGGCGTCACGTTCGAGCCGCGCTATTGGGATGACGCCAGCGTGGCCGACGCCGGCTATCAGGCGGCGCTGATCCGCTCGTGCTGGGACTATACGCGGCAGCCGGCGCGCTTCATCGCCGCGCTCGACGGTTTGGAGGCCGCGGGGCTCACGGTGTTGAACGCGAGCGCGGTCGTGCGCTGGAACGCCGACAAGACCTACCTCCAGACGCTGCAGTGCGCCGAGGCGCCGGTGATCCCGACGGTGTGGCTTGACCGGGTGGACGCGCGGGGCGCGGCGCGGGCGTTCGACGAGTTCGAGGCGGCGGAGATCGTGCTGAAACCGCAGGTCGGGGCTGGAAGCCAGGGCACGATCCGGCTGAAACGAAACGCCTGGAGCGAAGCCGACCTGATCGCAGGACCGCAGGGGCCGGCGATGGCGCAGCCTTTCTATCCGGCGATCGAGACCGAAGGGGAATTGTCGCTGTTCTATTTCGGCGGCGCGCCAGCGCACGCGATCCGCAAAACCCCGCAAGACGGCGGATGGTTCGCCAACGATCTCAAGGCGCGGTTCGGCGTGGAGACCCCCGACGACGCGGCGCGTGAGGTCGCGCGCGCGGCGCTGGCCGCGGCGCCGGGCGGGCTTGTCTATGCGCGCGTCGATCTCGTGCGCGATCCGGCGGGACGGTTGCGGGTGATCGAGCTGGAGCTGATCGAGCCCTATCTCTTCCTGGCTTTTGCGCCGGCCTTTGCGCCCTTGGCCTTGGTGCGTGCGGTCAAGGCGGCTGCTGCGGGCTCGCCGGTCTTGTCGGGGTAGCGGCAGAGGTCGCGCACCGCGCATTCAGGGCAGAGCGGCTTGCGCGCCAGACACACGTAGCGGCCGTGAAGGATCAGCCAATGATGCGCGCCGCGCAGGAAGCGCAGCGGCGTGAGACGCATGAGATCGGCCTCGACCTTTTCCGGCGTGGTCGCGCTGGAAAGGCCGACGCGTCGTGCGACGCGGAAGACGTGGGTGTCGACGGCGATTGGGGGCTCGTCGAACGCTTCGGCGAGCACGACATTGGCGGTCTTGCGGCCGACGCCGGGGAGCGCCTCCAGGGCCGCGCGGTCATGCGGCACGGCGCCGCCGTGGGTTTCGATCAAGGCGCGCGACAGGGCTGCAACGTTCTTGGCCTTGTTGCGCCAGAGACCGATCGTCTGGATGAAGGGGGCGATCTTCTCCTCGCCGAGCGCCGCCATCCGCTGCGGGGTCGGGGCGGCCTTGAACAGCGCCGGCGTCGCGAGATTGACGCTGCGGTCGGTGGCCTGGGCGGACAGAACGACGGCGACGAGAAGCTGGAAGGGCGAGTCATAGTCGAGCTCGGTGCGCGGGTCGGGGCGGGTCTCGGCCAGGCGGGTGAAAAAGCTGTCGGCCTCGGACCGCGTCAGCAGGCGCTTGGACTTCGGCATGCGGGAGCCTCTTGGCGCGGGTTGAGCCGCCCCGCATGGTAGGGGCGATGACGCCGCATTGGGAACGCACCGAAACGCCTCCTGCGCACGGCGGGCCGTTCTACATGCGGGCCACGCTGACGCCGCATCGCAGTTTGTCGCGGCGCGCGTTCACGATCGTACTGGTCGGGTTCGCGGTGATCGACGCCGCGGTGATCGGGTTCTTCCTGTCGCGTGGGGCGTGGCCGGTCGCGATTTTCCTGGCCCTCGACGTGGCGGCGCTGTGGTTGGCGTTTCATATCAATTATCGCGATGCGCGCGCGGAAGAGCGGGTGGAGGTCGCCACCGACCGCTTGCTGGTCAGCCGGTTCGATCGACGCGGGCGCAATGCACATTGGATGGTGAGCCCGCTCTGGGTGCGGGTGGCCGCGGACGCGCGCGCGGTGCGGATTGCGTCGGCGGGGCGCACGCTGCGCGTTGGCGCGTTCCTGACGCCGGAGGAGCGCGGCGCATTCGCGGCGGCGCTCAACGCAGCGCTTGCGAAGGCGCGCGCGGGCGCGCCGGCCTAGAGCAACATCCGACCTACTGGAATCGCTTTGCGATTCCGAGGTCGGATAAAGTTGCTCTATATTCGAATGTGTAGAGCATCTTTTTCCGACCATTCGATCGCAGGGGCG
>WGOB01000009.1 GCA_016124255.1 Alphaproteobacteria bacterium
AATGGCGCCAATATGGTATATCAATAGACAGGCGGCCCCGAAAGGGCATGGCGCCTCGAAAGAGCCGGGACGGATGGCCGAGGGCTGCACCCTAGCGCATAAATTGATCGCGCGAGCGGCGGGAAGACCGGCGGTCTCGGCTGGGGAAATCGTGAGCTGCCGGGTCGATCTGGCGTTTGCGCACGATTCGTCTGGACCTCGGCGCTGGGGGCCGATGCTCGACGAACTCGGCCTCGGCTTGTGGGACCCGAGCAAGGTCGTGATCGCCTCGGACCACTACGTCCCTGCGGTCGACGCGGAGAGCGCGGCGATCCTGAAGCTGACGCGTGAGTTCGCGGCGGCGCACGGCGTCGGGCGCTTCTTCGACATGGAGGGGATTTCGCACACGCTGCTGGCGCAGAACGGATTGCTGGCGCCGGGCATGTTCATCGCCGGGGGCGACAGCCATTCCTGCCATGGCGGCGCGTTCGGGTGCTTCATCGCCGGCTATGGCGCAACCGACATGGCCGCCATCGTGGCGACGGGCGAAACGTGGGTCGCTGTGCCGGACGCCGATCTTGTGACGTGGCGGGGCCGGCTTGGCGCGGCTGTGTCGTCCAAAGACATTATGCTGTTTCTGTGCGGCGCGCTCGGCATGGACAACGGCTTTCGGGTGGTCGAGTTCGCCGGCGACGCGGTGGCGGCGATGACGATGGACGAGCGCATGGTGCTCACGAACATGAGCGCCGAACTGGGCTATGACACCGGCTTGGTCGCGCCGGACGCGGCGACGCTCGACCATATCCGCGCGCACGGCGGCGTGGTTCGGGAAGACGCGATGGCGTGGCGTTCGGACGCAAACGCGGCGTTTGCGCGGCGCTTCGCGTTCGACGCCGACGCGCTCGCCCCGCAAGTCGCTGCGCCGCACAGTCCCGCGAATGCAGCGCCGGCGGCGCAGCACGAGGGCGTGCGGATCGATCAGGCTTATATCGGCGCGTGCGTGGGCGCCAAGCTGGAGGATTTGCGCATGGCGGCGCGCGTGCTGCGCGGGCGCAGGGTCGCGGGCGGGGTGCGGCTTCTCGTGGCGCCGGCGTCGACCAAGATCGCGGAAGCCGCGGCGCGCGAGGGCGTGCTGGCCGATCTCCTCGCGGCGGGAGCGCGGCTGATGCCGTCCGGCTGCGGCGCATGCGCGGGCATGGGCGCGGGGCTGTTGGCGGCGGGCGAGACATGCATCTCAACGACAAACAGGAATTTCAAAGGCCGCATGGGCCATAGCGACGCGGCGGTCTGGCTCGCATCGCCCTACACGGTGGCGGCGAGCGCGGTCGCGGGGCGCATCGTCGATCCGCGCGATATGCTCGGCATAGACGCGCAGCGGGGGGCGGCATGAGCGGGCGCGCCTGGGTGTTCGGCGATCGCATCGACACCGACGTGCTGGCGCCTGGGGCGCTGATGAAGCTGCCGGCGGCGGCGCTCGCATCGCATTGTCTGGAGGCGGTGCGGCCGGGGTTCGCTGCGCAGGTGAAGCCGGGTGATTTCGTCGTCGCGGGCCGCGCGTTCGGCGTCGGCTCATCGCGGGAGCAGGCCGCGATCTCGCTGAAGCTTCTCGGCGTGCGCGCGGTGATCGCGCAGAGCTTTGCGCGCATCTTTTTCCGCAATGCGTTCAATGTCGGCCTGCCCGCGCTCATCTTGGAAGACGCCGCGCAGATCGGCGACGGCGACGCGCTCGACCTCGATTTCCGATCCGGCCGATTGACGGACGAGTCGTCCGGGGAAACGTTCCAGGTGCAGCCGATTCCGGAGCACTTGCTGCAAATCATCGATGCCGGGGGCCTCATGGCGTATCTGAAGAACCGCCGTTCGGGGAGCGCAGCCGCACCATGACCACGCTCAAGCAAAGATTGGACGCCGGCCCCGTGCTTGCGCCGGGGGTGTTCGATGCGCTCTCGGCGCTGCTCGCCGCCGAAGCCGGGTTTCAGGCGATCTACCTCTCCGGCGCCGCGATCGCGTACACGCAACTCGGGCGCCCCGACATCGGATTGGTATCGGCCACCCAGGTGGCCGATGTCGTCGCGCGCGTGCGCGACCGGGTGTCGTTGCCGCTGATCGTCGATATCGACACCGGGTTCGGCAATGCGATCAACGTGAAGCAGACTGTGCGTCAGTTCGAGCGCCTCGGCGCCAGTGCGCTGCAGATCGAAGATCAGACGACGCCCAAGCGCTGCGGCCATTTGCAGGGGAAGGAATTGATCTCGGGCGAGGAGATGGCGGGCAAGGTGCGCGCCGCGGTGGACGCGCGGCAGAGTGCGGAAACGCTGATCATCGCGCGGACGGATGCAATCGGGGTGGAGGGGCTCGGCCGCGCGCTGGAACGCGCGGCGCTCTATCGCGAGGCCGGGGCGGATATTCTGTTTCTGGAAGCGCCGCAGACGCTGGAAGACATGACGCGGATCGGCGCAGCGTTCGGCGCCGGCGTGCATCTCGTCGCCAACATGGTGGAGGGCGGGCGTACGCCGCTGCGTTCGCTGAGCCAGCTCTCGGATCTTGGCTTCCGGCTGGTGATTACGCCGGGGGCGCTGGTGCGGGCGTTCGCGTTCATGGGTCGCGCGTTCTTCCGACAGCTGCGCGACAGCGGGTCCACCACCGGCAGCCTCGATCGCATGCTCGATTTCGGCCAGATCAACGCGCTTCTCGGCTTGCCGGAGATGCTGGAGGAGGGACGCGGCTACGCGTCCTGGCGCAAAGACGCCGCGGAGTGATCAGCGGATAATCCCGTCGCGCGCGAGCCGCTCGATGACGTCGCGCTGGCGCTGGATCACTTCGGGGCGTTCGATCATGCGCCCATCCGGCGTACGGTTGGCCGGCGCAAGCGCCGTGTCGCGATAGGGCCCTTCGAAGGCGTCGAGCGGCAGGCGCGAAAGCAGATTGGTCATGCCGGTGCGTCGGCGCGCGTCGCGCAGCGCGGCGACGTCAAGGACTGCGTTCGCATTGAAGGATTCGCCGGGCCCCGCCTCCGCCAGGGTGCGCCCGTACCAATCGATGACGATGCTCATCGCGTCGGTCGCGTGCGCCGGCGCCGGCGTGCCGTAAATGCCGGCGGAATTGGCGGACACGACATAGGCCATGTTCTCCACTGCGCGCGCCATCTTGGCGATGTGCTTGGGCGTGAGGTTCGGCGAAAACACTTCTGACGTCGGGTGCACAAGAATTTCCGCGCCCTTGAACACGTGCATGCGCGCGATCTCGGGGTAGAGAATTTCTTCGCTCGCGACCGAGCCCAGGAGGCCGATCTCGGTGTCGGCCACTGGGAAGATCGCATCGGCGCCGTAGGCGTCGAGATAACGGTCCCACACGTCATAGGGCGTGGGGGTGTAAAGCGAAATCATGCGCCGATAGCGCAAAACGGGATCGCCGTTCGGTCCGAAGATTACGTTCGACTGGAAATAGAGGTCGGGGAAGCGCGCGTCGTTCTCGTAATGATTGCTGCAGAGAAAGAGACGATGGCGCTGCGCAATCTCTCCGATCGCCGCGCTTTCCGGGCCGTCGACGTCGATGGCGGCCTTGTCCTGCCAGAGCTGGCGCGTCTCGCCGAGCGGGTAGCCTGTCATCCAGTATTCGGGGAGCACGACAAGGCGCGCATCGTAGCCGTTGAAGCCTTGCAGAAAGCCGCGTGCGGCCGCGATCTCGCCGCCGACTCGGGCGATTGCGGCGCGCATCCGCTCGCGCGCGGCGCCACGGGTTTGATCCTGGTTGACGGCGTCGCAGCGCGTCTGCAGCGCAAGCGCGGTGAAGCGAGGCGGCGCGGCCTGAGCTTGCGCGGTCGACATGGGAAAAAGCGCTCCTGCGAGAGTGGAGAGGAGGAAGCCGCGGCGCGTCACGCGCAGGCCTCGACGAGTTCGGACGCGGTCGCGGTCCAGACCGCGTCGTCGGTTGCGAGCGCGGAAAGCAGCGCATCGAGCGCCCATATCCGGAACGGCTGCCCGATCACATAGGGCGTCAATGTGAAGGCGAGGGTCTGCCCGCCGAAACGATCGTGCTCGGATTGCAGGAGCGCGTTCGCCTCCAGGATCTGCGCGCGCCATTCTTCCTCGGTCTGGCGCTGATCGATGAGCAGTTTGCGGTCGTCGAGTTCGTTGCTCAGCGGCACGCAGTGCAACAGGCCTGCGGCGGTGCGCATCGCGACGGGCGTGTTGTCCATCTCCCAATCGAGGCAGATGTCGAATCCGGCGGCGCGGACGATGTCCGGCGTCGCGAAGCTCTGGCTGCGCGCGGGACTCAACCAGGCGCGCGGCGCGAGGCCGGCGGCTGCGAACGCGGCGCGGACCTTGTCCACGCGTGCGGCCTCTTCGGTTTCGACGAGGCCGCCCCAATGCAGCGTATCGGTGTCCCAGCCGTAGGCCGCGATCTCATGGCCGTCCGCCGTGATGGCTTCGATCAACGGCGCGGCGCGGGTGAGCAGGACGGCGTTGACGGCGAACGTGATCCGAACGCGATGGCGCTTAAGCGCATCAAGCAGGCGGAAGGCGCCGACGCGGACGCCGTAATCGCGGGTCGTGTAATGGCGCAGATCAGGATAGGGCGTCTGCATCGCGCCTGGATGTTTGAACGGCTTGCCGCTGGGATTGAGCATGTGGAATTCGAGCGGCGCGACGATGCAGGCGGCGACCTTGGCGCCGTTCGGCCAGGCGCGGCGCGGCGCATCGGCGCGCGGGCGCCATTCATAGCGATCCTGATCCATGCCGCGCCGGCGCAGCGGATAGCGCAGGTAATCTTCCGGCAGGCTCATGGCGCGAACCCCACGCCGGGGCGCGCCAGCCCCCGCCGATCGATGTCGGCGATGGTCTGATCCCAGCAGTGCTCGCGATAGAAGCCGGCAATCTCGACCGCGGTTGCGAACCAGACATCGTCCGCATGCGACGCAATGTGGCGCAGCGCCTCTTCGAAGGGCCGGATGCGGTGGGCCTGGGAGACGAGATAGGCGTGGAGAGGGATGCACATCACCACGCCGGAGCGTTCCCCCTCTTGCAGCAATTGATCGAAATGCCGCTTCAGCACATCGGCGTAGCGCCAGGGCGACATCGCCATCGCGCCATAGGTGATGACGTCGTTCACTTCCAACGAATAGGGCATGGAGACGACCTTGCCGCTCTTCGTCTTGAGCGGCTGGGGCTGATCGTCCTGGAAGAGATCGCAGGTGTACCAGAAGTCGAGCGCGGCGATCAGATCGAAGGTGCGCTCGGTGTGGGTGAGGGCGGGCGCCAGATAGCCGCGGATGCGCTGGCCCGTCGCCTTTTCGACGCTTGCGATCGAATCCTCGATCATGGCGCGCTCCTGCGCCTCGCTCATGCCGTAGGAATAGCGCGTGTTGTAGATGCCGTGGCTGAAGAATTCCCACCGGCGCGCGACGCACGCCTCGATGATTTCGGGATGGTGGTCGATCAGCGCGGTTGAGAGCGAGATCGAGCCGCGGATGGCGTATTTGTCGAGGAGCTCCATCAGCCGCCAATGGCCGATGCGATTGCCCCAATCGCGCTGAGAATAGCCGACGACATCCGGCGCAGGCCGCGGCCAGCCCGGGCGCGACGGATTCGCCGGCGGGTCGAACTCGTAGAACTCGATGTTCGGCGCAACCCAGAACGCCAGCTTCTTGCCGCCGGGCCAAGCGATCCTGGGGCGGTCCCGGTAGGGCCAGTAATCGTAGAGGTTGGGATCGGCGTGCATCACCGGCGCGCCTTCAGCCAATCGCGGGCTTCAGCGACGTCGACGACGTCGGCGTATTTGAGCTGCATGTCGGTGAGGTTGGCGAAATGGTAGCTCTCGTGTTTGTCGGCCACGCATTGCTCGGGAACGATCGTGCGGTAGCCATGGCTCAAGCTGTCGACGACGGTGGCGCGCACGCAGCCGGAGGTCGATCCGCCGGTGACGATGAGCGTGTCGGCTTTCGACCAGACGAGATAGCTCGCGAGCGGCGTCTCGAAGAAGGCGGACGGCATGCGCTTGTCGAACACCAGGTCGTCGGGGCCGATTTCGCAGCGCGGATCGAAGGCGTGGCGGTCGGAGCCCGCCTTGATGTTCTGAAGGCTGTCAGGCGTGTTCGTCCGTGTGCCCCAGATTCCGGCGTCGCCAGCGTCCGCCTTATAGCAAACCCGCGTCCAGATCACCGGCATGCCGGCGGCGCGCGCCAGCGCGGCCAGGTCGTTGACGTAGTCGATCTGGTTTGGATCGGTGACGTAGGCGGTCTTGGGAAATAGATCTGGGCGCGTGTACGCCTGCTGAAAATCGATGTTCACAAGGGCGGCTTTGGCGCCGAAACCGAAGCGGGCGCGGGCGGGATTGGCGCGCACCTCCTCGAAGAGTTCGCGCGCGGTGCGGTCGGACCGCGCCATGGTCGACTCAAACTTGGGCAGGTCGCTCAAGAGGCATGCTCCTTGGCTCAAATATCGCGCCGGCGAAACAAAGGGTATGTCAATCCGACCCCGCAAGGGAATATGTCCCCGGGGCGTTCGCCCCATCGGCGGGCTCCGGCAAAACTGACGCCAAGACAGTGGCTTAGCGTCATTCCGACACGATCTGGGCCGCCAAGATCATGTGGCCGAACATCCACAAACCCCCGATGAAAGACCGGCTACAGCGCGAATTGGCTTGCAGAAATGATATACCCTTTGCTTAATGGCAAGGGCAGTCGTGCGTCGTGCGGGCGCGCAGCGGCGCTCGGGGAGGACATCATGGGCAAGTACGTTCGGTCAGCGCTGTGGGGGGTCGCTGCGGCGTCGATTGGGGCCGGGTTCGGGGTGAGCGCGCCGGCGGCGCATGCTCAGGACGCCATGGCCGAAGAGAGCGACACGATCGTCGTCACGGCGCGGCGCCAGGAAGAGACCCTGATCGAGACGCCGGCGGCGGTGTCGGCGTTCGATTCAGAGGCCTTGGAGCGGCTGCAGATCGAATCGGTGGACGATATCGCGCGGTACACGCCGGGCCTCAGCTTCGCGCGCGCCTTCGGCCGCTCGACGGAGCGCCCGGTCATTCGCGGCCAATCGAACGTGCTGGCGAACGTGCAGTTCGGCGTGGAATCGGGCACCGCCTATTTTGTCGACGGGCTTTATTACCCAGGGTCGATCCAGAGTTTGGATCTCGCCGCCGTAGAGCGGGTCGAGGTCATCCGAGGGCCGCAAAGCGCGCTCTACGGGCGCAACACCTACGCCGGCGCCATCAACTTCATCACGCGGCGCGCGAGCGACGAGTTCGGCTTCCGCACGTCGCTGCGCGGGGCCGAGCATGGCGAGTATGACGCGCGCGCGGCGGTGGAAGGGCCGCTCGCGCCCGGCGTCGGCGCGATCCTGTCGCTGCGCTACTACACGTATGACGGCGAGTTCGAGAACACGGTCACCGGCGATACGGTCGGTTCGGAGGAGACGTTCTCGGCCGCCGGTGCGCTGGACTGGGAGATGACGCCGAACTTCAACGTGCGCCTGCGCGCTTCGGCGAATTTCGATAATGACGGCCCGCTTGCGCTCTTTCTGCAGCCGGCGGCGTCCAACAATTGCATGCCGGGCCGGCGGTCGCTGGCGTTCTGGCCGAACTCCGGCTCGACGAACAATTTTCAATATTATTGCGGCGTGATCGAACCGGCGCCGGTGGCGCTCAACACTGCGCCCTCGTCGGGACCGGTCCCGATCGTGCCAGGCGTTCCGCCGACCGCGCTTTTCAGCCCCGTGCCGCCGGGGCCCTACAATCCTGGAGACGGCACCGCGTTCGACGGCATCGAGCGCGAGACATTCCTGGTGAGCGCGCTTTCTTCGTGGGACATCGGCGGCTCAGGCTACACGCTCGATTTCGACGTCGCATACCGCAATGAGACAGAGAAGTTCGGCGCCGATTCCGACCATTCGAGCGTCAACGTCATTACCGCCCCTGGGGCGGAGGCATTCTTCGCCAACACGTCGCGCGACGACATCGACGATTATTCCATGGAAGTTCGCCTGACGTCGCCACGCGAGGATCGCATTCGCTGGATGCTTGGCGCGTACTATTTCGACCAGGAGATCGTCGGCAACGACATCACGTTCGCCGATCCCGAAGGGCGGCGCACGCGCGACGATTTCTCCACGCTGACCAACAAGGCGGTGTTCGGGATGCTCGAGTTCGACATCACGGAAACGCTGACCCTGGCGCTGGAAGGCCGATCCGCGGAAGAGACCAAAACGCTTGACGACAACGGCACCGCCGGCGGGCCGGTCACCTTCTCGCGCTCGGTGACGTTTGAGAATTTCACGCCGCGTGTGACCCTGCGCTGGATGCCGTCGAGCGACCTCTCGTTCTACGCGATCTACGCTGAGGGTGTGAAGCCGGGCGGCCTCAACGGCTCGATCGGCGCGGCGGTCGCGCGGCCTGAATATGCGCAGGAAGAATCCGAGAATTACGAGCTCGGCATGCACGCGGCGTTTCTTGACGGGCGCCTGCAGGTCAATCTCGCGGGCTATTATGTCGAGGCGACCAACGTCCAATTGACGACGGCGATCCCGCCGCTCTCGGGCACGGGCGCCACGACATCGATCGTGACCAACCAGGGCCAGGGCGAAATCCAGGGCGCGGAGTTCGATTTCAATTGGCGTGTTTCGCCGAGCTGGACGTTCGGCGGCAGCTATGCCTGGACGCTGCCGGAATTCACCGCGGGCCGCGACGAGGATCAGTGGACGCTCACCTCCGGCGGCGGGCTCATCACTGATCCGATCGCGTGCACGGGGACGGCGCAGGCCGGGTTCACCGGCAACGGCTCGATCGCGGGCAATCGCTATCCGCTCACCTCGGAGCACCAGGCGAGCCTCAACTTCGACTTCCGTCCGAACTTCGGCGTGGGCGAGATGACGTTCTTCGCGCAAGGCGACGTCACCTATGAAAGCTCTAAATACGTCCAGGTGCACAATCTCGCGGAGACGGGCGATGCAACGCTTGTCGGGGGACGCCTTGGGCTCGAAGGCGAGCGGTGGACGATCGGACTCTTCGGGCGCAACCTGACCGACGAGGATTCCATCACGATGGCGACGCGCTGGCTGCAGACGCCGTACTTCACGTTCCTGTCGCCGACGCTGAACACGACCGCCTCCGGATTCTCGCGCGGCACGCCGCGCGCGTTCTTCGGCAGCCTCCGCCGCGGCCGGACGCTGGGCCTTGAAGTGCGGTACCAATATTGAACGCGTTCCCGCCTGAGCTTCGGGCCCGGTGAAAGCCGGGCCCGATCTTTTCGGGGCGCTGGTTCGCGGCTGCGTGCGCCTTGCCTTCGTCTGCGTTGCGCTCGCCATCGCGCCTGCCGCCGCGCAGGACGCGCGTGGGGCGCTTGACCGTGACCTCGCGGAATTCGCGTCCTGGTTTGAAGGCCGCTTCGACAACGAATTGCAGGTGTTCTTCGAGCCGGACCTCAACACGCCCGAGGCGGCGCGGCACGATCGCGTCCATTCGAGCTTCCGCCGCATCGAGCTTCCCGCGATCGGCGCGCACGTCTTCTATGTCGAGCAGCATAGCGGCGGCGATCCTGACGCGATCTATCGCCAGCGCATCTACACGCTGCGCGCCGATCATGCCGTGAACGCCATCCGTCTCGACATCCTGACCCCGCGCGATCCGGACGCGCTGCGCGGCGCGCATCGCGATCCGGCGCGGGCTGCAGCGCTCACGCCGGGGGACCTTACACCCCTTCACGACGGCTGCGCCGTCTACTGGCGCAGGCAGGACGCGCAATTCGTCGGGCAGACCGAGCGCGGCGCATGCCGCATCCAGTCCTCCCGGTCGGGACGCACGATCATTGTGGAGGATGATCTCGTGCTCAGCGCCGACGCGATCTCGATCCATGACCGTGCGACCGATGCGGACGGCGGCTACGCCTACGGCAATCGCGCCGGCGTTCCGCATCATTTGCGCCGCGTGCGGCCGTTCGCGTGCTGGGCGGCGGTTCTGCGCGGCGCACGCCATGGTGACGACGGCGCGGGCGCCGCCGACAGCGACTGGTTCTTCCGACGCGGCGTGCTGCTTCACGATCAGGGCGGCGCCGCCGTCATCGAGACGGACGAGACGCCCGCGCGGCGGATCACGTTGAAGCTGAGGCGCGTCGAATGGCCGACGGGAACCAATCGCCCATCGCTTACGCTTTACGTCATGGAGGAGGGGAGCGACCGCGCCGTCTCCTACGCCTGGGGCGAGTATGACGCGGAGCGGCTTGGGATCAACCTGCGTTGGATGCAGACGAGCTGCACCCATGCGCCCGACGAACTCTGGAACCTGCCTTAGCCGCGCCTTCAAGCAGCGCGCGTTTACGTTCATCGGCCGCTCCGGCACGCCGCTGCGGCGCGGGCGGGAACGTTGTCTTCGGCTATGCCGCAGCCGCGAGCACGGCTGCGGCGGCCGCCTCGCCGGATTCCACCGCGCCCTCCATGCCGGTGTAAATCCTGGAGAGGTGCTCGCCGGCGAAGTGCAGCCGGCCGGCGGGCGAGGCCATGACGTTCGCCCAGCGCCCGATCTGGCCGGGCGCGAAATGTGCGTACGCGCCGCCGGTGAGCGCGGTTTCATCAGTCCAGCGGATCACGCGGCGCAAACGGACGGCGCCGCCGCTCGCCGGGCGCAGGGCAGCGAGCGTATTGCGGGCGAGGTCCTCGATCGCCGCGTCGGATTGCCCGGCGAAGCGCGCGCATCCCGCGCCGTTGATCCAGCACAGCAGCATGCCGTTCGGCGCGCCCGCGGCGTCTCGCTGACAGAACACGCGTTCCAGCGGCCCGTCGGTCCACATGTCGGGCGCAAGGCCGTCGCGCTCCCAGTACGGCTGCTCAACATCGAGATAGAGCTGGATGATCTGCGTGTAGGGCAGCGATGCGATGGCGTCACGCTGCGCCGCGCCTAGCGGCGCGTCGAGCGTGATGCGCCGGAGCGCTGGAAACGGCAACGCGCAGATCGCAAACGCGGCGCTGGCGCCCGCGCCGTCCTCGACGTCCACGCGCACGCCGTCCGTTGTCGCGCGGATCGATGTGACGTGGGAATTCAGGCGCACAGGGCGCCTCAGCGCGGCCGCCATCGCCTCGGGCAGACGCTGCGCGCCTGCGGCAACCGCGCCGACGGGGCCGAAACGGCGATCCTCCGCGTAAAGCGCTGCAGTGCGCCAGAGATTGATCATTGAATACGTGTCGCTGCGGTTGCCGTTGAGCGCGATGTCGACGAGGCGCCGTGCGGGTTCGGCGAATCCCGCCTCGGCCAGGAAGCGCGCTGCGTCGACATCGTATGCGGCGGCATCCGTCGCATGCCATGCGTCGAGCGTCGTCAGAGGGTTGGCGCGACCGGCGGCGGCGAAGAGGGCGCCCGCCGGCGACGCCGCGCGGAACCCCTCGGGAAAGGGATTCTCGTCGGCGTCGGCCCACGCCGCTTGCGAGATGAGACGCTCGCCGATTGCGATCATCGTCGCGCGCGGCGCGCCCGTTTCTGGAGCAATCGCGATGCCGAACGTCTCCGCCGCCGCGCGAAAGCGCGCATATCCCGCGCCGACCTGGCTGCCGCCGGCCTCCGGACGATCGGGCAGATCGTCAAGCGTGAGCACGCGGCCGCCGACCCGAGACGACGCTTCGAGCACGAGAACGCGCATGCCCGCGGCCTCCAGCATGCGCGCCGCGGCGAGGCCCGAGAGACCGGCGCCAATCACGATCACGTCGGCGTCGTGACGCGCGCCTCTCGCGGGAGACTGACACGCGGCGAGCCAGGCGCCGGCAGCCAGGACGCTGCGGCGTGTTGGAGCGGGGCTAGGCATCGATTGGTCTCCCACGCGTCTCTGGCGCCAAGACGATCATGATCACGAAAGCGATTGCGGTGATCGTGAAAGGATACCAGAGCCCGGCGTAGATGTTTCCGGTCGCGGTCATGATCGCGAAGGCGATCGCCGGCATCAGCCCGCCGAACCAGCCGGAGCCGACATGATAGGGAAACGACAGCGCCGTGTAGCGGATCTGCGCCGGGAAGAGCTCCACCAGAAACGCAGCGAGGGGCCCATACATCGCGGTCGCCGCAACGATGAAGAGCGTCACGATCGCGATGGCCAGGGGCACATTGACTTCCGCTTGCGCGGCGCCGTCCGGGTAACCCGCCGTGCGCAGGGCCGCGCGCAGGCGCGTGCGGAAGTCGTCCTGCGTCGTACGAAGCGCCGTCGTGGAGAGGCCATGGGCGTCGGGCGCTGCAAGTGCAACGTCTCCAATGTGGATTGCGGCGCGCCCGGCGCGCGGTTGCGTCTCAAAGCGAACCGCGTGCGCGGCGAGTGCAGCGCGCGCGATGTCGCACGAGGACGCAAAGCGCGCTGCGCCGAGGATGTCGAGCTGCAGCGCGCACTCCGCCGGATCGGCGTAGAGCGTGACGGCGACCGATCCGCGCGCTTCTGCGAGGCGCGGATTGGCGGCCTGGGTGAGCGCCTGGAAACCCGGGAAGTATGCGATCAGCGCCAGCGCCATGCCGAACAGCATCAGCGGCTTGCGCCCCACATGGTCTGACAGCCAGGCGAAGGCGACGTAGAGAAATGCGGAGATCACGCTGACTGTCAGCATGATCGCAGTGACAGTTGGCCCCGAGACGCGCAGTACGCGCTCAAGGAAATACTGAGCGTAGAAATACCCTGTGTAGTAGACGACGCTCTGCGCCATCATCACGCCGAAGAGCGCCAGGATGACGAGTCCCAGATTGCGGCGGTTGAGGAAGGTCTGGCGCAGCGGCGCCGTCCCGACGCGGCCCTCGGCGCGCATCTGCTGGAATACCGGGCTCTCGTGCAAGCTGAGGCGGATCCAGATCGAGATCGCAATCAGCACTGCGGACAACAAGAACGGGATGCGCCAGCCCCAGGCGGAGAATGCGTCCTCGCCGAGAATATTGCGCACGATGAGGATGACGCTGAGCGCCATGATCAAGCCGAGCGCGGCGGAGGTCTGGATCCAGCCGGTGTCGCGTCCGCGCCGGTGCGGCGCGCTGTGTTCGGCGACGAAGATCGCAGCGCCGCCGTATTCGCCGCCGAGCGCGAAGCCCTGCACGATGCGGAGGAGGACAAGCCCGACCGGCGCAGCGAGGCCGACATCCGCGTAGGTGGGCAAAAGCCCGGTTGCGAACGTGGCGACGCCCATGATCACAATCGTGTAGAGGAAGGCGCCTTTGCGTCCCCGTGCGTCGCCGATGCGGCCGAAGACGAGCGCGCCGAACGGCCGCGCGATAAAGCCGGCGGCGAACGTCGCAAGCGTCATCACAAACGCCTGGTTCTCCGGCAGCGCGGCGAAGAAGTTCGCCGCAAGGACCGACGCCATCGCCCCGAAGATGAAGAAGTCGTACCACTCAAACGCGGTGCCCGCGGCCGCAGCCGCGATCACCCGGCGCAGATCGGCGGCAGGCCGCTCCGTCACGAGGAGGCGTGAGCCTTAGAACCGCACGCCGAGATCGACGCCCCAAGTCAGCGGCGGGGCCGCGTAGACGCTGAACGATTGCGCCGTCGATGCGCGCCAATATTCCTCGTCGGTGAGGTTCTGGCCCCAGAGCGCGACGCGCCAGCGGCCCCCGGGAGATTCCCAGCCGACGCGGGCGTTGATGACGGCGCCAGGATCAGTGAGCGCATGCGGTGGGCCGTTGGCGACGAGGCTCCAGGAATCGTCTTCGAACTGCACATCGCCGCGCAGCGAAAGTTCGCCGCCATGGAGCGGGGTGCGGTAGACGAAGCCGACAACGCCTTTGTATTCCGGCGCGTTCTTGAGTTCGAGGCCGAGGGCGCATTCGACGGTGACGACGCCGCCGGGGCACGATGCGCCGGAATTGGTCAGGCCGCCGGCCTGGGCGAGGGTGACGGAGGTGTATTCCCCGTCGAGCACGCCAAGATTGCCGGTGATGGAGAAATTGTCCGTCACTGCGAGATCGAACTCGACTTCGACGCCCTGGATTTCCGTCTCATCGACATTGAAGCGCGTGAAGCCGAGACCCGGGACCGTCGCGCCGATCTGGAGGTTCTCGTAGGAATTGAAGAAATAGGTTCCATTGAGGCGCAGGCGGCGATCGAACAGATCGCCGCGGAAGCCGATCTCGAAGGAGTCCAGCGTCTCTTCCGCCACCGGCAGGAAGCAGGCCGTGGCGCTGAAGCAATCCGGGGACCAGCCGCCCGACTTGAAGCCGGTTGAATAGGCGCCGTAGACCATCAGATTGTCCGTAAACTGATGGTCGTATTTGAGCGTGAAACTGGTGTTCTCGAAGTCCTGGCTTGCGGTGCGGGTGAGGGCGGCGTTGGAGAGGTTGGCGCCGAAGAAATCCTTGGTCTCGTCGGTGTAGCGGACGCCCGCCGTCAGCGTGCCTTGGGCGGTGACGTCGAACGCGCCCTGCACGAATACGGCTGTGGATTCGGTGTCGAACGTCAGCGAGAACGGCGAGACGAACACGGTGTCGAGCTGGACGTCTTCAGTGAAGTAATAGACTCCAGCAACGAAGTTGAACGGCCCCGCGAAATTCGACGTGATCGTGAATTCCTGGCTGAACTGATCCTGGTCGGTCTGTTGGAGATACGGAAAGCCGATGCGGGATGCGAGTTCATCCTCCATCTGGCGATAGCCGCTGAGGGAGGCGAAGGTGAAATTGCCGATCTCGCCGGTGATGTTCACCGAGGCGCCTTGCGACTCGATCTGGCTGCCGTAGGCAGTGAAGCAGCCGATCGGCAGGAAGGCCGCCGGCGTCGCCGCCGAGCAGGTGACGCCGGGCAACGGCTCGATGGTGAAAACGTCGCCATCGGCGTCATTCGTAGGCGCTGCGCTATCGGGCGTCGGATCGGAATTGTCGTCGGTGTAGTCGTACGCGACCAGGATGTCCCAGTCGGGGTTGAATTGGTGGGAGAGGCTGATGCGGAAGGCGTCCGTCTCAACCGCGCCGACGTCGCGTGCTTGCGCTGCGAATGCGCCGTTCGGGGTGAGGCGCCAGAAACCGTCGCGTTCGCGATGGAGCGCGGTCACGCGCACTGCGGTGTCCGGGGTGAACGCGTAATTGCCCGTGCCGCGGAAATCGAGGCGGCCGTCGCTGCCGACAGTGGCGCCGAGATCGAGGCTCGCCTCGTTCTGGGGACGCACGCTGATCAGCTTGATGGCGCCGCCATTGGTGTTGCGCCCGTAAAGCGTGCCTTGCGGCCCGCGGAGGACTTCGATGCGTTCGATGTCGACAAGGTCGAGCAGCGAGCCGACCTGGCGGCCGATATAGATCCCATCGACATAGACGCCGACGGCGGGATCGACTGCGCCGCGGGATTCGTCTTCGCCGACGCCGCGCAGGAAGATCCGTGCGGAATTGGCCGTGCCGGTGCCCGTCGCGATGGAGATGTTCGGCGTCTGATATTGCAGGTCGAGCACGTCGGCGACCTGGCGTTCCTCCAGTTGCGCGGCGGAGAGGGCGGTCACGGACGCCGGAACGTCTTGGATGTTCTCCGCGCGCCGCTGCGCCGTCACCACGATTTCGTCGGATGTCGCGTCCTGCGCCAGGACCGGGGCTGCAAACCCGATGCCGAACGCGGAAAGCGCCGTCGCCACAAGAAGCCGATGCCGCATGTGAATCTCCCCATTCACGACCAGCGGTTAAAGGATATACCTTTTGGCGGCGCTGTCCATCGCTTCGGCGCGGTTTCGCGTGATGGGCGTGCGTCTGCGGCCGCGCTCACGCAAAAAAGCATATCTTTTCGGCGATCCGCCCGCACGCCCGAGCGCTGCATGGGCGCTGGAGCGTGCGGGCGGCGCGCATGGGCGATCACGCCGGGGCGACGCGGTAGTCGGTCTCGACATTGCCCTGGGTGGCGTGGGTGTAGGCGCAGACCCGCTTGGCGTCGTCGATCAGCGCGGTAAGCGCCTCATCATTGAGGGCTGACGCGCGAATATCCAGCGTCGCCTTGAGGCCGTAGCCGCCGTCGCCGCGGAGCGCGAGCGTCACGGCGGCGTCTATCGTCAGTGCGCCCAGATCGAGCTTGCGCTGATTGGCGACGTGCTTGAGCGAACTGGCGAAACATCCTGCGAACCCGGCGGCGAAGAGTTGCTCAGGATTGGCGCCGGCGCCGCTGCCGCCGAGCGCTGCGGGAAGCGCCATCGCGATATCGAGACGCCCGTCTTCGGAACGCGCTGCGCCGTCGCGGCCGCCGACGACGTGGACGCGGGCGGTATAGAGATCCTTCATGGTCTAAGTCCTTTTAGGTGATGATTGCGATGCGATCAGACGAGGCGGTGGCCGCCGTCGATGTGCACGACCTCGCCGGTGATGGCGGCGTTGTTCATGAGGAAGAGCACGGCGTCGGCGGCCTCGCTCGCCGTGGCGATGCGGCCGATGGGGAGCTTGGCTGCAACGTCGGCGAACGCCTCGGCTTTGCTCGCGCCCAAGATCGCGTCCCACATCGGCGTGTCGGTCCAGCCGGGGGCGATGGCGTTGACGCGGACGGGCGCCAGATCGAGTGCGAGGGCGCGGGCGCTCTGTTCTGCGGCGGCGGTGCCGATGTTGGTGATCCAGGCGCCAGGCGCTGGGCGATCTGTCGACACGCCGCCCGTCAGCGTCAGCGAGCCGCGCAGTTTGCCGCGCACCGCGCGCACCACATGCATGATGCTCCAAATGCGCGGTTCGAGCGCCTGTCTGTATACGGCTTCGTCGCCTTCGGCGGCCGCGCCGCCGACGAAGACGCCGGCTGCTTGGTAGATGTGGTCGATGCGTTCGAACGGCGCGAACAAGGCTGCAAGCGCGGCCGCGTCGACGGCGTCGGCCTGCGCCGTCGCGACGCCAGGCAGCGTCTGTTTGAGTTCATCGAGCGCGGCGGCGCCGCGGGCTGCGACCAGGACCCGCGCCCCCCGCGCCTGCGCCTGCCGCGCCACCTCTCGACCGATCCCGCGGCTGCCGCCGATCACCACTACGATTTGTCCGTCCATGCGCAGTCCTCCATTGGGTTGCGCGACGGACGTAGGAAAACTGTATCAATCGTTCAAGTATAAAGTAGATTGATCGATAAAATATTAGCTGTGGAGCGCGTCCGCCGCGGCGCGGGCGACGTGGTTGATCGTGCGCTCGTCGGCGCCGGCGCGGCCGAGCGTCATGATGGAGACGACGGCGCCGAGAAGGGCGTCGGCGCGGGCGTCGACATCGGTGTCGCCTGCGAGTTCGCCGGCTTGCACGGCGAGCAGAAGATTGCGGGCGAAGAAGTCCCGGATCTCGCGCATGCGACCCTGCGCCAGAGCTTGCGTCGCCGGGGAGTGGGCCTCGCGCTCGGTGACTGTGTTGATGATGAGGCAACCCGCACGATGCTGATCCTCAATGGCCAAACGCGCCTGCAGCGCAAGCCATGTCTTGATCGCCGCGACCCCGGTTTGAGCCGTGGGCAAGGTCTGGCGGAAGCGCTCGGCGTACCGTTCAAACGTCTTTTGAAACAGCGTCTCCTTGTCCTTGAACGCCGCGTAGAGGCTGCCGGCTTTCAGGCCTGTCGCCTCGTAGATGTCGGCCATCGAGGTGGCGACGTAGCCCTTGCGCCAGAACAGGCGCATGGCGGCTTCGAGGGCTTCGTCAGTGTCGAACTCGCGGACCCGGGGCATGCGTTGAACATGGCGTGTTCTGGGAAAAAGCGCAATCTTGATTGATCGATCTTGAAATGGATCGAGCGATCAATATATCCGCGATCTTCAGAACAGGAGATGTCCATGCTTCGCACAGCCGTTTTTTCGTCCGCGCTCGCCGCGGCGCTGGTTCTGGCCATGCCTGCGGGTGCGCAGGAGCAGCCGCGGCCAGGCAGCGCGGCGTTCGACCGCTGGGCGGTCGCCGAGATCGGACGGCTCGCCGACCGGGAGGCGATCCGCGCGCTCGCCTACCATTACGGACGCGGGAACGACGCATTATCGGTGCGGTTCAACAATCGCGAGCAGGCGCGGGCCGACGCGCAGGCGGAATACGCGCGCGCGTTCGCGCCGGACGTCCGGATCACGGTCTTCCCGCTGCGGTCCTCCACGCCGCTTCGGCAGGTGACGGGGATCGCCGAGTGGACCGCGTTCGCGGACGGTTTCTTCCACAATGCGCGCTACAGCAGCACGCTGCATCTGATGTCGAATTTCGACATCGCGCTCATCGACGGGGATGAGGCGCGCGGCTCGGCCTATGCGGGCGTGCCGCACTTCATCCAAAGCGCGACGGCGCGCACCAGGGAGACGCAGGACACGACGCTGGAATACATGCTGTGCCGCTACGAATTCGTGGCGCGCCGGCAGGCGGACGGGTCGTGGCGGATCGCGGAATTCACGATCCATCTCGACGAAATCTGGCGCGCTGACGGGTTCTATCCCGGCGGCCAGGCGCAGGGCGAGTGAGTGGACGCGGGCGTGCGCGGCGCGACCCGCGTGCGCCCGCGACCGACGTTTCAGGCGAAGACGGGGGACGCGTCGGCGTAGATGCGCACAGACGTCGCGAGGCCGGCGGCGTTCCGATCGGTGAAGGCGACGGCGCGGGTGGCGACGGATTTTCCATCGTGGCGGCTGTAATGGTTCAGCGCTTCAAGCACGAAGGCGTCGTCACGGCCGTAAATGTTGAGGAGCTCGTGCGTCAAGCCCGCGTAGCTGCGCCAGTATCCGCGTAGCATCGCAAGCACGGTCTCTTTGCCGGCGATAGCGGGGTCGTTGTTGAATTGCATCGTCACATCCTCGGCGAGGAAGGCCGCGTAGGCGTCAACATCGCGCGCGTCGATGGCGTCGAGATAGCGGAAATACCAGGCGGCGGCCTCGCCCGACAGCTGGTTGATGCGCAGGTTGGCGGTGATCAAGGCGGACATGCTGGGTCTCCGTGGGGACGTCGTTATACGCGCGCGTGGCGCGCGTAGATGCCCCGCCTCCAGACCCGTGCAAGCGGCGCGGGCGGGGGCTCAGAATGACGGCGCGAGGCGCCCCATCTCGCCATCCGCGTACCGCCGCTGCGCGTTCGTCAGGCGCTCGCGCGTCGACAGCGCGAAGGGACCGGCGGACACGATCGGTTCGCGAAGCGGTTTGCCGCCGCCAATGAGCATGCTGGCGCCATGGGGACCGGCGCTGAATGAAATCTGCGCGCCGCCCTGCGACAGAACGATTGCAGAGACGGCGTCGATCGTGTCGTCGCCCACGCGGACCGCCCCGTCCCTGATGAAGGCCCAGGCGCTCGCTCCGGCCTTCAGGCGAAGGCGTACGTCGGCGTCGGGTTCGGCGGCGACGTCGATGAGAAACGCATCGTGGCGGGTTTGCTGGAGCCCGCCCGGCATTTCGTTTGCGCGACCGCAGATCACCCGTCCCGTCCAGCCCGCGCCGTTCAAGAGCGGCGTCTCGGCGGCGTTCAAGTGGAAGGCCTCCGGCGGGGACAGTTCCTCGCTGGCGTCGAGCTTCACGAACATCTGGAAGCCTTTGCATGGAATCCCGATCTTGGAGGGCGTCTCCTCATGCATCATGCCGGCGCCGGCTTGAGTCCAGTGCGTGTCGCCCGGTCTGATCTCGGTGCGATCACCGAGGCTGTCGCGATTGATGAAGGCGCCGCGGCTCTCCGGCGTCATGTAGGTGACCGCGGAGAACCCGGCGTGGGGATGGGGCGGGAAGATGGGCCGGCTCATCCAAAACAAGGTCACGTCGATGAAAGGATCGATGTCGGCGTGACGGAATCCGAACATCTCAAACCCCGGCGCGGGTGTTTGCTTTTCGAGTCGGATGATTTCACGCACGGCTTTTGCGCTCATTGAATGGGGTCCTTCGGGGTCTTCCCCTGCTACCGCGATTTCTTGGTCGTCGCTCAAGCTAACGCGCAGCGCGGCCTGATCAACGCTGCATTTTCGGGACAGCCGTGCACATTTTGGGACGCGCGGTCTCGATCGCCTGAACGTGCGCATGCCGGCGTCAGAAGAGGCGCGCGGGGCTTGGCCCGCGCGCCTCGCTACGATTGCGCGCGGCGTTTATTCGGCCGCGTCGGGCGCGGGCCGGCGTCCGCGGTGGCGGCGACGCTCGAATTCCTCGCCGGCGATCGCGCCGTCGTCATTCGCGTCGATATGATCGAACATGGCGGCGAGGGACGCGTCGAACTCGGCGCGCGTGATCCGGCCGTCGCCGTCAGCGTCGGGGCGCATGCCGCGCGGGGGACGCGCGCCGGCTTCCTGCGCACCGGCCGGCGGCGCCGCGGCGCCGTCGCGCGGGGGACCGCGGCGACGCGCCGGGCGTTCGCTCGCGTCGATGACGCCGTCGCCGTTGGCGTCCATCTGCGCAAAGCGTGCGGCGTGGGCGGCGGTGAATTCCGCGCGCGAAACGGCGCCGTCGCCGTTGGCGTCCGCGGCGCGGAGATCCGGGCGCTGGTGCGGCGCGCGGGCGGGCGAGTCCTCCGCGGTTGCGACGCTGGCGAGCGCCAGAGCGGCGAGGGGCAGGGCTAGGAATGCGATGCGCATGGACGTCTCCTTTGAGTGGCGTGCGGGTTAGACGCCGCGTTGGTCACAACCGTTTGCCGGATTTCGACAAGATGTGTCGGTCTCAACAGGCGAGGCCTTCGCGGAACGTGGCGTAGAACGGCGCCCAATCGAGAGTGTTCTTGGCCCGGGTGTTGCGCATGCGGAAAGAGGGAAAGCTTTGCGCGCCGCCCGGTTCCGGCGCCGGCCAGCCGCCTGCGGCGGCGATGTAGCCGAACACGTCGCGCCAGGGCGCCGGGGCGTCGTCGCACACGATGAGCGTGTTTTGCGAAGGCCAGACGCGCACCGCGGCCGCGGTTGCGGCGGCCATATCGGCGATGTGGACGAGCGAGACGTCGTCGCTTCCGTCTCCGGGAAGGCGGAGCTTTCCTGCGGCGGCGCGGGCGCGCCACCCATCGTCGAAGCCTGTGCCTGGACCGTAGAACAGGCCACCGCGCAGGATCAGCCAATCGAGCGCACTGGCTTTGATGGTCGCTTCCATCTCAAGCGCGGCGCGTCCCGCGCGCCCAGCGATCGTGTCGGGCGCGGGCGCGAATACGGTGTCCTCATCGGCCCATGCGCCGGGCGCGGAGGCGCCAAGGAAGCATATGCTTTGCTGCAGGATGCGGCGGACGCCGGCCGCTTCCGACGCGGCCACAAACGTGCGCGCGCCTTCGGTGCGCAGTCGGTCGTTGGCGTCGAAATCGCCGCGCCCGCTCGGACCCGGCAATGTCGTGGCGAGATTGATCGCGACCGTCGCGCCGGACAAAGCGGCGGCGAGGGCGTCGGCGTCGAACAGATCGGCGACGGCGATCTCGCAGCCGCAGGCGCGGGCGACGCCGGCCGCTTCCGGGCGCCGCACGACGGCGCGCACGCGTGCGCCCGACTGCGACAGCCGCGGCAAGAGATGACGCGCATAGACGCCGTTGCCGCCAAGCACACAGATCACATCATTCATCGCCTGCTCCTTTGGCCATCACACCTTAGGGCTGGGCGCGGCGCCGCCGCATCCGGAGAATTGTTGCGTGACAAGCGCGAGGGCGCGGCGGATAGAATGCACGCGGGACCTGGGAACGACGGCGCGGGGAACGCCGGGGGACGGCCATGAGGATCGACCGGAGAGCGGTGCTGCTCGCTGCCGGCGCCGCCGCGGTCGCGGGATGCGCGAACGCTCAGACGCATGCGCAGATCGAGCGGCCGGCGTCATCGCCGAGCCTGTTCGAGACGACACCGGAGAACCAGGCCGTCACCTACATGCGCGCGGATCGCAACGGACCTGCGCGCGTGATCCTGCGCGGACGCCGCTCGAGCGCGCTGCCGGCGCATGCAGTGCAACTCGATCGACTTGAGTACGTGCATGAAGGCGGGCGGCGCAGCGTCGATGTTTACATGCGCGAGAACCGGGTCTCGGGCCTGATCATCCTCAAAGACGGCGCGATCGCGCTCGAACGCTACGCGATGGGTCTGACGCCGAACGCGCGCTGGGCGAGCTTCTCCGTGTCCAAGCCGATGACGACGACGCTGGCGGGCGCCGCACACGCCGAAGGCGCGATCGAAAGCCTCGATGATCCGGCGGCGCGCTATGTGCCGTCGCTGCGCGGCAGCGCCTATGAAGGCGTTACAGTGCGCAATCTGATGCGGCTGATGTCGGGGGTCGCGTGGGAAGAGGATGTCGAGACGAGCGCCGGGGCGGGGATCGCGGCGGTCGACGCCGCCGCGCGCAGCGGCGACCGCAATGCGCTGTTCCGGGTGATGACGGCCCGGCCGCGCGCGCATGACCAGGGCGCCGTCTTCACCTACAACACGGGAGAAGCGTATGTGCTCGGCGAGGTGATCGCGGGCGCAACCGGCAAGACGCTCTCAGGCTACATGTCTGAGAAGATCTGGGCGCCGATGGGCGCGGAGGCGGACGCGACGTGGCTCACTTGCGCGATGGGCGGGCCGGAATTGTGCGGGTACGGCATAAACGCGACATTGCGCGACTATGCGCGGTTTGCGCTTTTCGTCTCGCGTGACGGCGTCGTTGGATCACGCAGGATCCTGCCGCAAGGTTGGCGCGATCTCGCGGGGCAGCCGGACAATCCCGTCACGCACAACGGATTCCTCGAAGAAGGATACCCGCTGGGGCACGGCTATATGTGGTGGACAATGCCGACGGGCGCGGACGCGCTGCCAAACCACGACGGCGCATTCACCGGGCAGGGGATCCATGGGCAGATCATGTATGTGAACGCGCGCGAAAACGTCGTCGCGATGGTGACGAGCGCGTGGCGCGACGCATGGGAGACGCCGCGCGAGATGGAAACGTACGCACTGCTCGGCGAAGCGGTCGCGCGCTTACGCTGACGAGTGCGGCGGCTCGGGCGCGTCAGCGGGGGGATCACGCGGCTTGGTGCGCGACACCGCCGACATGAGCCCTACGCCGATCAGAACCAGCGCGCCGACGCCGATCCAGGTCGGCGGGACGTTCAGCAAATATGCGCCATAGCCGAGCCCGGCCAGCAGTACGAGAAAACCGAGGACATAAAGCGAAAACGCGGACATGGTCTGCTCCGAAATTTCTCTCAGGAACGCGGCGGCGGCGTCGATGTTCCATGACAGCGGAACGGAGCGTCGCGTGGCCAAAGCGAAATCGGCGAAAGCGAAATCGGTGACGATCTACGGGATCAAGAACTGCGACACGATGAAAAAGGCGCGTGCGTGGCTGGACGATTCCGGCGTCGCGTACACGTTTCACGATTACAAGTCCGCCGGCATCGACAAGGCGCGCCTGGAGGTTTGGTGCAAGGCGGTCGGGTGGGAGGCGCTGCTTAACCGCGCGGGGCAGACGTTTCGCAAGCTCCCCGACGACGAGAAGGCGGATCTGAACGCAGCGAAGGCGGTTGCGCTGATGCTGGCGCATCCATCTGCGATCAAGCGGCCGGTGCTGGATGTCGACGGCGCGCTGATCGTGGGGTTCAAGCCGGAGGCGTACGCAAAGGCGCTCGGGTAGCGCTGCATCCAATCGCGCGCTTCGCGGCTGCTCAGTCGAAAGCGAACGGAGGCCGCGCATGAGCGAAATTTATTTGGGCGTCGTGGTGTTCGGCGCCGTGATGCTGGCGGCCGCGGCGATGGGCTGGAGCCAATGGCTCGATCATCGCCGGCGGATGAAGGCATTGGACGTGATCAAGGCGGCGCTGGAGCGCGGGGCTGAGCCGCCTGCGCTGGTCTATGCCGAACTGACGCGGGGGCGTGCAGCCAAGCCGCCATGGTCGGAGGTGATCGTGTTCACCGCGCTGGCGGTGAGCTTCTGGGTCGCCTATTGGCGCATCGGCGGCGACGACGCCGTCCGTTTCATGGTGGTCGCCACCGCGTTCACAGTCACCGCCATCGGCTGTCTCGTCGTTGCGCTGATGGGCGCGCGCGGGACCCGTCCGACCGATGACCCCTCATGACGAGGCGCGCCTGCTGGGCGAGGCGCGGCGGGGCGGCACGCGCGCCTTCGCCTTCCTGGTGGAGGCGCATCAGCAGTCGGTCCGCGGCTTCCTGCGCCGCCTTGTGGGGAACCACGCGGACGCTGACGACCTGGCGCAGGAGGCTTTCGTGACGGCATGGCGCCGGCTTCGTCGCTTCGAGGGGCGGGCGCGCTTCGGCGTCTGGGTGTGCGGGATCGGGTATCGCCTGGCCCGCGACCAGCGCCGCGCCCGGGGACGCGCCATGGCGCGCGATGCAGCGTGGCTCGACGCACACGGACCTGCTGAAGCCGAGCATGCGGGGGAAGCGCTCAGCGACGCGCGGACGCTTCTGGCCATGCTGCCGGAGGATCAGCGCGCGGCCGTTGCGCTATGCCTGGGGTGCGGCTTTTCCCATGCGGACGCCGCCGAGGCGCTCGGGATGCCGCTGGGGACGGTGAAATCCCATGTTCAGCGGGGCCGGGCGAGACTGCAGGCCTTGGTCGGAGAGGTCGATGCAGACGCTTGACGAAATCCTGGCCGCTGGGGATCCGCCGGCTCGTGATCCTGAGTTTACGCTGCGGGTGTTGGATGCGGCGGCGCGGGAGGAGGCGCGGCGAAGCTTGCGCCGGCGCCTTGCGCGGCTGGCGTTGTGGGCGGGCGCGGGGGTCTGTCTCGTCCCCGCCGCGGCTGCGGCGGCGCAGGGCGCGGCGGGAGACATCCTGATCGTGGCGGCGGGCGCGCTGGCGGCGGGGGTCGGCTTCGCCCGGCTGATGCGACGCTCCCTACGCCTTCCTTGAAGGCCCGCCGCCGCATCCAAGTTCATCGCTCCGCGCATCTTGAATTATGACAAGAACAGGGCCCGTCCCGAGAAGGCGGACCCAGGCGATGGAGAACGAACAATGGATGGTCCGGAAATCCTGATTCCGCTGGGCTTTTTTATCTTTTTGGGGGTCGTGATCGTGACGCCCGTGTGGCTGCGCGAGCGAACCAAGCAATCGGCGCACAGGCTGCTCTCCGAGGCGATCGCCCGCGGCGAAAAGGTTGATCCTGAGTTGATCTCGCGGCTGAGCGATCCCCCGCGCAGACGCCAGGACCGGTCCCGCGAAACGCTGGGCAGCGCGCTGATCCTGATCGCGCTCTCGGCCGCCTTCATCGGCATGGGTTTCGTCGACAGCGGCGGGTTCGGTCTCGATTGGCAGATCTATCCAGCCTCGATCCTGGGCGCGCTGGGGCTCGCGTTTCTGATCCTGGCGATCGTCGATTATCGCTCCAAGCGCAACGAACCGCCGCGGGCCGAGTGAGCCGGGCGCGTGCGGCGGGGACTGCCCAATCCTGGATCGGCGCCGGAGGCCGCCCTGATCCTCGCCGCCCAGGCGCGGGATCAGGTTGCGTTCGCAGAGCTGGTGCGCCGTCGCCAGGGGTGGTTGCGCTCGCTGCTGCGGCGGATGTGCCGCAACGACGCGGAGGCTGACGATCTGGCTCAGGAGGCGTTCATACGGGCCTGGGATAGACTGGGCGATCTGGAGACGCCGGCGGCGTTTCCCGGCTGGTTCCGGCGGGTCGCGGTGACGACCTTCCTGATGGCCAGGCGTCGGCAGAAGGCCAATCTGGACTCGATCGATGACGAGACCGTGCAGATCGCTTCCGAGGACTCGCTCCCCGATTCCATCGCCGGGGCGCGGATCGATCTGCAACGGGCGCTGCAGCGGCTCAGCGACGGAGAACGCCTCTGCGTCACGCTCAATCACGGGGAGGGCATGAGCCATGCCGAGATCGTTGACCTCACGGGCATGGCGCTTGGAACCGTCAAATCCCATTGCCAGCGCGGAACTGAGAAGCTGCGCAGAATGTTGACGCCGGAGAAGGCGTGATGTGCTATCATTGGAATGAGAGAAATCCGATGCCGGAACACGATCCTGACCTGAAGCGCGCCTTTGCGCTGGTCGATGATCCTGTCGATGACGGGTTCACCGTCGCCGTCTCGACGCGGGTGGCGCGCAAGGAGCGCGTGCGCAGCGCTGGGCGGTGGGCGCAGTTCGGGGCGATCATGGTCGCCGGCGCGGCGGTCGCTTACGGCGTCGTCGGCGCGGCGCAATCGCTGGGCCCCACGCTGATGGGCGAAGTCGGACTTGGCCTGGCGCAGGCGCACGGGGCGCTGGCTGGCGGCTCGCTCTCGGCCGGGCTCGGCGCCGCCGTCATTCCCCTGTTCATCGCCGTTGCGGCCGGCGTCGGCGGCCTGGCTGTGGCCCGCGCCACGGTCGACTGACACATCCCCGCGAAATCCGGCGCGGCGCGGAGAAGCTTCGCTGCGCGCTCGCGCAGATGGCAGGCTTCCTGGCGTCCGGGATCGCCATGCGCTAAGGCCGGCGGATGTCACGCCACACCGCTATCAGACGCATCACCGCGCCGGACATCCGGGCGCGCAAGGGCGGCGAGCCCGTCGTCTGCCTCACCGCCTACACCGCCCCGATGGCGGGGCTGCTCGACGCGCATTGCGATCTGTTGCTGGTGGGCGATTCCCTCGGACAAGTGATTCATGGCCTCCTCAACACGGTGGGCGTGACGCTGGAGATGATGATCCTGCACGGACAGGCCGTGATGCGCGCGGCGGAGAAAGCGCTGGTCGTGGTCGACATGCCGTTCGGGTCCTACGAGGCCGGCCCCGAGGTCGCGTTCGCCAACGCCTCCCGGATCATGAAGGAGACGCTCTGCCAGGCGGTGAAGGTGGAGAGCGGACCGGCGGTGGCCGGGACTGTGCGCTACCTGGTGGACCGGGGCATCCCGGTGATGGGCCATGTCGGGCTCAGGCCCCAGGCGGTGAATGTCGACGGCGGGTTCAAGGCAAAGGGACGGTCGGACGGGGAGCGGGCCCGGGTGCTGGAGGAGGCGCGGGCCACGGACGAGGCCGGGGCCTTCGCCATCGTGGTGGAGGGGGTCGCTGAAACCCTGGCCGAGGAGATCACCGCCGCCGTGCGCGCGCCCACCATCGGGATCGGGGCGTCCGCGGCCTGCGACGGCCAGATCCTGGTGACCGACGACATGCTCGGGCTGTTCGACTGGACCCCCAAGTTCGTGCGCCGCTACGCCGATGCGCGGGCCCTGGTGGGGGAGGCGGTCGCCGCCTACGCCGCCGATGTGCGCGCCCGCCGTTTTCCCGCCGCAGCCGAGACCTATGCCCTCAAGCCGGCGCGCGTTGCGGCGGGCGAGGAGCCCCGCTAACTAGCGTGCGCCGCCGCGGGGGCCGCGGCCAAGCCGAGCGGCCCCGCGGGCCAAAGACTCAAGTGGGATGCGCGCGTGACCGACGTTTTCGAAGAAGTTGAAGAGGAGGTCCGGCGCGACCGGTATCAGCGATTGTGGAGCCGCTGGGGCGTCTGGATCATGGGCGCGGCGGCGATCATCGTCCTAGGCGTCGCCGGCTGGCGGCTCTACGTCTGGAACGCGGACCGGCAGGCGACGCAGGTCTCCACCGATTTCATCGCCGCGCAAAAGGCGCTGAACGACGGCGACCTTGAGGGCGCCGCCAAGACGTTCGCAGCGCTCTCCCAGAACGGTCCGACCGCGTACCGCGAACTCGCGCAATTGGAGGCCGCCGCGATCAAGCTTGAAGAGGGCGAGCTTGAAGAGGCGCTGGCGGGGTTCGATGCGGTGGCG
Organism: Alphaproteobacteria bacterium; assembly: GCA_016124255.1. Taxonomy (GTDB): domain Bacteria; phylum Pseudomonadota; class Alphaproteobacteria; order Caulobacterales; family Aquidulcibacteraceae; genus CADEEL01. The sequence goes on from WGOB01000009.1 coordinate 27,487, forward strand.
GCGTCCGCGCGCAACGACATCGTGCGCGACAGCGCGCGGCTGCGCGCGGCGTACATTTTTGCAGACACGGGCGATTTCGCGGGCCTGCAGCAGCGGCTGCAGCCGCTGATCGACGCGGAGGGGCCGTTCGCGTATCTCGCGCGGGAGCTTCTCGCGGTGGAGGCCTGGAAGGAAGGCCGCTTTGATCTGGCGCGGGAGACGGCGCAGCCGATCTCGCTGGCGTTCGACGTGCCGGAATCGCTGCGTCAGCGGATTCAGATTCTGCTCGCGGTGCTCGGCCCTGGTCAGAGCGACGCGGCCCCGCAAGCAGACGCCGGCGATGACGCCCCCTCGGAATCGGGCGAGACGCAAGCGCGTCCGCAGGGAGATCAAGAATGAAGCACATCCGTCCCCTGGCCGCGCTTGCAGCGGCCGCGGCGCTCTCCGCATGCGGCACGGTCGGCCGCGCCGCCGACGCGATCTGGCCGTTTAACAGCAACAGCTCGGGCGAGCGCGTGCCGGAGGAAGGGCGGATCTCGATCCTGTCGTCGGAACAGGCGCTCGCCGTCGATCCGCAATTGGCGACGCGCGCGATCGTGGTGCCGGCGCCGTCGCCGTCCTCGGAATGGGCGCAGCCGGGCGGCGTCGCTTCCAATGCGCCGATCAATGTACAAGGGCCAACGTCGCTCACGATCGCGGATCGGCGCGACCTCGGCGCAGGATCAGACAACACCGTCCGGATCGCGGCGCCGCCGGTGATCGCCAATGGGCGGCTCTATTTCATCGACGCCGATCACGACGTGCACGCGTTCGACATCGAGAGCGGCCGGCGGCAGTGGACGCATCGCTTGCGTCCTCAAGAGTCGCGCGACCGGCGCGCGCGCGGCGGCGGCGTCGCAACCGACGGAACGCGCGTCTATGTCACCACCGGCTTTGCATTCCTCGCCGCGCTCGACGCTTCGACGGGAGACGAAATCTGGCGGCGGCGCACCAATGCGCCGTTCCAGTCGGCGCCGACTGTGTCGGGCGGGCGCGTCTATGCGGTGACAAACGACAGCGAATTGGTGGCGGTGGACGCCGCGACCGGCGATGTGCAATGGAGCCATCAGGCGATCGCGGAGCCGGCGCGGATCATGTCGGCGTCGAGCCCGGCGGTCTCGGGCGACACGGTGATCGCGCCGTTCGCATCCGGGGAAGTCGTGGCGCTGCTGGGCGCCAATGGACGCCGTCTCTGGGGCGACTCGCTTACGCGCGCCGGCGGGCTCAACTCACTCTCGGCGATCAATGACGTCGCCGGGCGGCCGGTGGTGGACGACGGCGTGATGTATGCGGCGAGCCATTCGGGCGTGCTGGCGGCCATCGACATGCGCTCGGGGCAGCGCATCTGGGCGCGCAATTTCGCATCGACGCAGACGCCGTGGATCGCCGGCGAGGCGCTCTACGCTGTGACCGTCGACGGCGAACTGGCGGCGCTCGATCGCCAGACCGGCGGCGTCTACTGGCTGCGGCAACTCCGGCGCTTCCGCGACGAGGACGACCGCCGCGGGCGCGTGGCGTGGACGGGGCCGGTGATGGTCGCGGGGCGTCTGATTCTGGCGAACTCGCTGGGCGAGGCAGCCGCGGTCAATCCTGTCAACGGCGAGATCGTGGAGACGCGCGACGTCGGCGGGGAGATCTTTATTCCCCCGATCGCGGCAAACGGCGCGATCTATCTCGTCAACGACAGCGCGCGGCTGACGATCCTGCGCTGAACCGGGCGCGCAAGACGCGCGCGCTCTTGCCAACCGCGCGCGCGCCTGACACGTCCGGGCCATGATCAAGCTCGCCATCGTCGGGCGCCCGAATGTCGGCAAGTCCACGCTGTTCAATCGCCTGGCGGGCAAGCGCCTGGCGCTGGTGGACGATTTACCGGGCGTGACGCGCGACCGGCGCGAAGGCGCGGGGCGGCTCGGCGATCTTGATCTGATGCTGATCGACACCGCGGGTTTCGAGGACGTAAGCGATGAATCGCTCGAAGCGCGCATGCGCGCGCAAACGGAAGCCGCCATCGCCGACGCCGATGTGATCCTCTTCCTGATCGACGCACGGGTGGGCGTCACGCCGATGGACGAACGCTTCGCGGATTTGCTGCGGCGCTCCGACAAGCCGCTTATCCTCGGCGCGAACAAGGCCGAAGGCCGCGCCAGCGAAGCGGGGGTGCTGGACGCGTTTGCGTTGGGCCTGGGCGAGCCCGTGCCGATCTCGGCCGAACACGGCGAGGGCATGGGCGATCTCTACGCCGCGATCGTCGCGGCCGCGCCGGGCGCCGCTGATGCGCCGGATGCGGACGACGCCAAACCGCTCAAGCTCGCGATCATCGGGCGGCCGAACGCGGGCAAGTCGACTTTGGTCAACGCGCTGATTGGCGCGGACCGGATGCTGACGGGTCCCGAGGCCGGCATCACGCGCGACGCGATCGCGATCGATTGGGAATGGCACGGCAGGCCCGTGCGGCTCGTCGACACCGCGGGCGTGCGGCGCAAGGCGAAGGTGCAGGGGAAACTTGAAAACCTGTCGGTGGCGGACTCGCTGCGCGCGATCCGTTTCGCCGACATCTGCGTGCTGGTGATGGACGCCGACAACGCGTTCGACAATCAGGACCTGGCGCTGGGCGATCTGGTGATCCGCGAAGGCCGTGGGCTCGTTCTGTGCATCGCCAAGTGGGACAAGGTCGCGGAGAAGCAGGCGGCGCTGAAAGCGCTGCGCGAAACGGCGGAGGATCGCCTGCCGCAGGCGCGGGGCGCGCCGCTCGTCACGGTCGCTGCGCTGGCGGGCGTCGGGCTCGATCGGCTGATGCAGGCGGCGTTCGCCGTCGCGGAGGATTGGAACGCGCGGGTAAAGACGAGCGACCTGAACCGCTGGCTCCAGCATATGATCGAGCGGCATCCGCCGCCGGCCGTGCAGGGGCGGCGGATCAAGCCGCGCTACATGGCGCAGATCAAGGCGCGCCCGCCCACCTTCGTACTGGTCGCCTCGCGCGCGGCGCAGATGCCGGAGAGCTACAAGCGCTATCTCGTGAACGGCCTGCGCGAAGCGTTCGGTCTCGGCGCAACGCCCATCCGGCTACACGTGCGCGCGGGAAAAAATCCGTACGCGGAGGAGCGTTAGGGCGCGGTGCGGTAGAGCGTTACCGGAGAGCCGCGCAGTTCGATTTGGGCGAAGGGCGTAAAGCCGATCTTTTCCGCGACACGGATCGAGGGCGCGTTCGCCGGATCGATCATGCACACGAAGGGCGAGGCGGGAAACCGCGCCTGCGCCCAGTCCATTGCGGCGCGCGCGGCTTCGCTGGCGTAGCCCTTGCCCTGGTGCGCCGGCGAAAGCGCCCAGCCCATTTCGGGGTGGTCGTCAAAGTCCGGCATGAAGCCGCGTTTGAAGTCAGCGAAGCCGATTTCGCCGACGAAGGCGCCCGTTTCGCGGTCCTCGATCAGCCAGAAGCCGTAGCCAAGCAGACGCCAGTGGCCGACGTAACGCAGAAGCCGCGACCAGACCTCGTCGCGCGAGGACGGGCGCCCGCCGATGAACGTTGTGACGGCGGGATCGCTCCAGAGCGCGAAGCAGGCTGCGAAATCGTCGAGAGCGTGTGCGCGCAGACGCAGGCGCGCGGTGTCGATCGTCGGCGCTTCCAGCAGCGCGCCGCTCATGGCGCGGCCTCGTACTCGATCAATTCGCCGTTGCGCCGGCAATCGGGCGAGAGCAGGGGAACGATCCGCGCGGCGACCTCTTCGGGGGTCTTCAACGACATTGGATCTTCGCCGGGATAGGCCTTCGCCCGCATTGCGGTCCGCGTTGCGCCCGGGTTGAAGAGGTTGACGCGGATGGGCGTGATCGCGACCTCGGCGGCGTAGCACTTCACCAGCGCTTCAAGGCCCGCTTTGCTCGCGGCGTAGGGGCCCCAATAGGCTCGTGGGCGCGCCACGATCCCGGACGAGACGAACACCGCGCGGCCGTCCGGCGCGGCGCGCAGAAGCGGATGCATCGCCCGGATGAGACGGTGGTTGGACAGCAGATTGACCGCGATCACCTCGTGCATCACGCCCGGCGTCGCCTGATGGGCGGGGGTGAGCGGGCCGAGAACGCCTGCGCAGGCGGCCAGCGCGTCGAGCCTGCCCCAGCGCTCGTAAATCGTCGCGCCGAGGCGATCGATTCCGTCGCCGTCCTTCAGGTCGAGCGGGACAAGCGTCGCTTCGCCGCCGGCGGCGCGGATGGCGTCGTCGAGTTCCTCCAGGGCGCGCTGCGCGCGTGCGACGGCGATCACGCGAACGCCCGCAGCCGCGAGCGCGAGCGCAAGCGCGCGGCCAATCCCCCGGGATGCGCCGGTGACGAGGGCAAGGCGGGCCTCACCCATGTGATGCGCTCATGAGCTGGAGCTCGAATCCGCGAGCAGCGAGAGCTGAAAATCTTTCGCGGCGCGGTCGGCGTGATGGTCGATCAGTTTGGTCGGGTAATCGCCGGTGAAGCAATGATCGGAATATTGCGGACGCAGCGGATCGCGCTCGCCGGCCTGCATGGCCCAATAGAGCCCCTCCACCGAGAGGAAGCCGAGCGAATCCACGCCAAGCTGCTTCTTCATCTCGAGCTGGGTGAGGTTAGCGGCCATCAGGTCTTCGCGCGTGGGCATGTCGATGCCGTAGAAATCAGGGTGCGCGATCGGCGGGCTCGCCGAGCGGAAATGAATCTCGGCGGCGCCGGCTTCGCGGATCATCTGCACGATCTTGCGCGAGGTGGTGCCGCGGACGATGGAATCGTCGACCAGAACGACGCGCTTGCCGGCGATGACGTCGCGGTTGGCGGAGTGCTTGAGGCGCACGCCAAGCGCGCGGATCTCCTGCTTGGGCTGGATGAAAGTGCGCCCGACATGGTGATTGCGGATGATGCCGAGTTCGTAGGGCACGCCGCTTTCGCGCGCGTAGCCGAGCGCTGCGGGCACGCCGGAATCGGGCACCGGGACGATCACGTCGGCGTCGACGCCGGTCTCGCGCGCGAGGCGCTCGCCCATGCGCTTGCGGACCTCATAAACGCTCATGCCGTCCACGATCGAATCCGGGCGCGCGAAATAGACGTATTCGAAGATGCAGGGCCGCGCCGCCTGCCGGCCCCATGGGAAATAGGATTCAATCTCCGCCTTGCCGGTGGGGCCCATGGTGATCACCACCACCTCGCCATTGGCGACAGGGCGCACGAATTCGGCGCCGATGATGTCGAGCGCGCAGGTTTCGGAGGCGAGGATATAGGCGTCGCCACGGCGGCCGATCACGAGCGGGCGAATCCCGAGCGGGTCGCGCGCGCCGATGATCTTCTTCTTGGAAAGACACACGATGGCGTAGGCGCCGTGCGCCTGGGAAAGCGCCTCAACAAAACGATCGACGATCTTGATCTTCCGCGAGCGCGCCGTGAGCTGGAGGATGCACTCTGAATCCGACGTCGATTGGAAGATGGCGCCGCTCTCAACCAGCTCTTCGCGCAACGCGCGCGAGTTGGTGAAGTTGCCGTTGTGCGCGATGGCGAAGCCGCCGGAGGAGATGTCGGCGAAGAGCGGCTGGACGTTGCGCAGGATGTTGGCGCCCTGCGTGGCGTAGCGGGTGTGGCCGATGGCGGCGCGCCCGGGCAGGCGCTGGGTGAGATCGGCGCCGGTGAAGTTGTCGCCGACGAGACCGAGATGGCGTTCGTTATGAAAGCGTTCGCCGTCGAACGTTGCGATGCCGCATCCTTCCTGGCCGCGATGCTGCAGGGCGTGCAGCCCGAGCGCGACATAGGTCGAGGCCTCGTCCGCGCCCATGATGGCGAAGACGCCGCATTCCTCGTGCAGGCGATCTTCGAGGTCCTCGTCGTCTGCCTGCGGGATCATCCTGGCTAGTCCTTGGTTGCGCCCTCAGCGGGCGAAGGGGCGGCGTCGGGCTCGGCCGCGGGCGCGGCGGCCGACTCAGCTCGGCTGTTGCTATTATTATAGGGACCCCTTGCCCGTTCTTGAATCTCTTCAAGCCCGGGCAATTGCTGCAGCCAGACCGCAACCTGGCGGAACATCGGGTAGGTGGCCGCGCCCTCGATCCACGCCGGCATCCGCTGATCGGCGGCGTTGCCGCGCTCGGTGGACGTCGATTGCAGCATCAAGAGCACGAAGAGCGCGATCACCAGAACGCCGCGCAAGACGCCGAAGACGCCGCCGCCGACGCGGTCGAACGCCCCGATCTCGACCGTTTCATGCACGCTCTTGGCGAGCACCGAGGTCAGCACTGTGATCACGATGAACACGACCAGGAAAATGAGCAGCCCCGCCGCCAGCGTCGCCAGCGTGCCGCTGAGCTGGATCACGGGCGCGATCATGGGGGCCAGATCGTCGGCGAAATAGATCGCGGCGAGCGCGCCGCCGATGAACGCCACGATGGAAAACACCTCGCGAATGAGGCCGCGCGCGAACGCCATTACCGCAGACAATAGGATGACGCCGAGCGCCACGAGGTCGAACCAGTTGAGGCCCAGATTTTCCATCACCGCTTTCTCCCCTCAGCGGGCGCTGTCGCCAGGGCTGCGAGATCGCTGATATGGGCGATCTCCCGAACCCGGACGCCGCCATTGTCTCCGGCCTTCTCCGCAGCGCCCTCTCGCCGCGGCGCATAGGCTGTCTTGAACCCCAGCTTCTGCGCCTCCTTGAGGCGCAATTCCGTGCGGCCCACAGGCCTGATCTCGCCGGACAATGCGATCTCCCCGAAGATCACGCCATCAGCTTGGAGCGGGACGTCGGCCAGCGCCGAGACGAGGGCCGCGGCCACAGCAAGATCGGCTGCGGGCTCGGTGATCCTCAATCCCCCGGCGATGGAGAGGTACACGTCCCGCCCTGTGAAAGAAAGGCCGCAGCGCGTCTCCAGAACGGCCAGGATCATGGCCAGGCGCGCGCTATCGGCGCCGATGACGGCGCGGCGCGCGGCGCCGTAGGCGGCAGGCGCGGCGAGCGCCTGAACCTCGACGAGCAGGGGACGCGTGCCTTCGACGCCGGCGAAGACGGCCGAGCCGCTGGGCCGGGCGCCCGCGGGGCCAAGGAAGAGCGCTGACGGGTTCGGCGTCTCGGCGAGGCCCTTTTCGCCCATTTCGAAGACGCCGATCTCGTCAGTGGGGCCGAACCGGTTCTTCACGGCGCGCAGGATGCGGTAGGGCAGACCCCGCTCGCCTTCAAAGTAGACCACCGCGTCGACCAGATGTTCGACGACGCGGGGGCCCGCGATCTGGCCGTCCTTGGTGACGTGGCCGACCAGCAGCACGCACGCACCGCTCTTCTTGGCGAAGCGGGCGAGTTCGTGGGCGCAGGCGCGGACCTGGGTGACCGTGCCGGGTGCGGAATCGATGCCGTCGGACCAGAGCGTCTGGATGGAATCCACGACCACGAGGTCGGGGCGGAGCGTCTTGAGCCCGTCGAGAACTTTCCGGAGATCGGTTTCGGCCGCCAGTTTCACCGGCGCATCGGCGACGCCGAGGCGGCGGGCGCGCTCCTGGATCTGGGCTTCGGCCTCTTCGCCGGTAACATAGGCGACGGTTGCGCCCGCCTTCGCCGCGCCAGCCGCCGCCTGCAGCAGCAGCGTCGACTTGCCGACGCCCGGATCCCCGCCGACCAGAAGCGCAGACGCCGGCACCAGGCCGCCGCCGCAGACGCGGTCGAGTTCGCCGATGCCGGTCTTCAGCCGGGAGACGATCTGCGCTTCGCCGATGAGGTCTACAAACGCTGCGCCTTTGCCGCGTTTGCCCACCGGGGCGGCCATGGCCCCCGGCGCTGCGCGGACGCCTTCTTCCTGCAGCGTGTTCCAGCTGCCGCAGGCTTCGCACTTGCCGAGCCATTTCGGGTGGATCGCGCCGCAGCTCTGGCACACGAAAATCGAGTCGGACTTGGCCATGGGCGGAAGTATGCGGGCGCCCGCCGGCGCGCTCAACTTTACTCCTCCGCTCCGATGCGTGGGATGATCAGGTCACTGGCGTGATTGAGCTCGGGCCAAGCGGCGCAGGCGAGCATCAGCGCGTCGTCGGTCAGCAATCCGGGCGCGGGCCCCGCGCCGTCGGCTGCATCAGGCCAGAGCGCGATTCCCTCGGCCGCGCTTTCGGCCCAGACCCGGATGAGCATCGTTTCGCCGACGAACGCTTCCGCGCAGAGCCAGCCCGAGGGATGCACTTCACACTCGATGTGCGCGGAGGTTTCCTCTGAACGGGCTTCGATGATGGCGCTCGCTGGGCCGTCATCGAGGGTGCGGGTGACGTAAACGGCGTCGTCCACGAGCCAGCCGGACGCGGCGTCCGCCGCACTGAGCACGCGCGTCAGCACCGAGGCCGCGTCGTCGGTTTCGCCCGCCAATCCTTCAAGCGGCGGGCGCTGCGGCGGCCGGCTCATGGCGCGCCCTTCTGTGCGCGGCGCACGGCGCCGACCAGCGTGGTGAGGATTTCATAGGGCGCTGTGCCGGCGGCGGCTGCGACATCGTCCAAGCGGGCGTCGTCGCCGAGAAGCTCCACCATGTCGCCGGGCGCGATCCCGGGCGCCGCGGACGCATCGAAGATGAGCAGATCCATGCTCACCCGCCCAAGCAGCGGGAGCCGGCGTCCGTTGTGGAAGGCGAAGCCTTTGCCGGACGCGCTGCGAAGATAGCCGTCGGCGTAGCCGATCGCGGCGACGGCGGTCCGCATCGGGGCCGAGGCTGTCTGCGTCGCGCCGTAGCCGAACATTGCGCCCGCTTCGACATCGCGCACCTGAAGGACCGGCGCCGTGACGTGCGCGACCGTGCGCAGGCGGGGATTGTCGCGATCGAGACCGGCCGAACCGTAAAGCCCGAGCCCCGGGCGGATCATGTCGAATTGATAGTTCGGCCCGATGAGCGCGCCCGCTGTCGCTGCGAGGCTGAGCGGCGCTGGCGGGAACGCTGCGGCGGCGTCGAAGAAGGCGCGGCGCTGGCGCGCATTCATCGGGTCGATGATATTGGAAGCGCAAGCGAGATGGCTCATCACGAGCTCGAGCTTCACGCCGTGGAGCAGCGCGGCCGCTTCGCCGACTTCATGCAGCGACACGCCGAGACGGTTCATCCCGGTGTCGATGTGAACCGCGCAAGGCCCTCGGCTGGACCACGCCGCAATCTGCGCCAGCGAGTTGAGCACGGGGACGGCGCCGCATGCCGAAAATGCGGCGGCGTCCTGTGCGGTCGCGCCGTTGAGAACGAAGATGCGTTTGCCTTCGCCGGATAGCGCGCGCACCGTGCGGGCTTCCTCCAGCGTCGCGGTGAAGAACGTTGCGGCGCCGGCCTGGGCCAGCGCCGGGACGGCTGCGTCAGCGCCAACGCCATAGGCGTCCGCCTTCACGACCGCGGCGCATTCGGCGGCGCCGCTCAGATGGGCGAACGAGCGCCAGTTTTCCGCAATCGCCGCTGAATCGATGGTTACGCGCGCTGCGCGCGGGCCAGCGCCGCCGACTTTATCGGCGATGGCGTCACCGATATTGGGCGTCCGGGTGGCGTCGTTCACGGTCGGCAAAGTAGGCGTATTGCCCGTCATAGTGAAGCTCGACCTTGCCGATCGGGCCATGGCGCTGCTTGCCGATGATGATCTCGGCGGTGGAGCGCAATGCATCGAGGCTGCGTTGGTTTTCCACGCCTTGCTCGCTTTTGTCGCGCAGCGCGCGTTCGAGATAATAGGCCTCGCGGTAGACGAACATCACCACGTCGGCGTCCTGCTCGATGGAGCCGGATTCGCGCAGGTCAGACAGCATCGGTCGCTTATCCTCGCGGCTCTCCACCTGACGCGAAAGCTGCGAAAGCGCGATCACCGGGACTTTGAGCTCTTTGGCGAGCGCTTTCAGGCCCTGGGTGATCTCGCTGACTTCCTGGACGCGGCCTTCGCTGCGCCGCTGCGCGGCGGTGACGAGTTGGAGATAGTCAACGACGACGAGATCGAGGCCGATTGAGCGCTGCAGGCGCCGCGCGCGCGCAGAGAGCTGCGTGATGGAGATGCCGCCGGTTTCGTCGATGTGCATCGGCAGCGTGTTCAGTTCCGCCGATTTCTGCACCAGCACTTCATAGCCGGCCTTGCCGATCTTGCCCTTGCGGATGTCGTCGGCGGGCACGGAGGCGGCTTGTGACAGAAGGCGCGTCGCCAATTGCTCGCCCGACATTTCCAACGAGAAGAACGCGACTGTTCCGCCGTGTTTGGCAGCGTTCTCAACCCCGTCGGCCAGCGCGCGGCGGCGCGCTTCGGCGATGTTGAACGCGATCTGGGTGGCGAATGCGGTTTTGCCCATCGACGGGCGCCCGGCGATGATCACGAGGTCGGAGGCGTGCAGGCCGCCGAGCATTTCGTCGAGATCGCGCAGGCCGGTGGAGAGGCCGCTGACGTGACCGTCGCTCTCATAGGCGGCGGCGGCCATTTCGATCGACGTGGTGAGCGCGTCGGAGAAGGCGTAGAAGCCTTTGCCGGAGGTGCCGGACTCGGCGAGCGAGAACAGCGCGCGTTCGCTTTCCTCGATGATGTCTTCGGCGTCGGCGCCCTCTGGCGGGCTCTCCGCGAGCGCGGAGATTTCCTGGCCGACGCGGATGAGCTCGCGGCGCAGCGCGAGTTCGTAGATCAGTTCGGCGTATTCCTGCGCGTGTACGGACAGACGCGCGGCGTGCTCCAGCAGCGTGAGCAGGTAGGCTGCGCCGCCGATGTCCTTGAGCGCCCCGTCACGCTGAAAATGCTCGCGCAGGGTGACGCCGTCGGCGAGTTTTCCAGCACCCACAAACGTCTGGATCGTGGTGAATATCCGGCCGTGGACCGGGTCGTAGAAATGGTGCGCCTTGAGCTTGTCGGTGATTCGGTTGGCGTTCTCGTTGTCGAACAGGAGCGCGCCCAGGAGGCCCTGTTCGGCTTCCAGATTGTGCGGCGCTGAGAGTGGCGCTGCGGGGGTGAGAAGTCCGTCTGCAGGCATTGTTTCGAAGTCGCGCCGAGTCCGTGAATCGAGTGTTAACGAGGGTTAGCGGCGAACCAGTAGTTCAGCGCGGGTTGAAACGCCGCAGGCGGAGCATCGCCGCCGGCGAACGCGGCAAGACAGAGCGGGTAAAGCGCGTGCTCCACGGGCAGGAGCCGCTCGGCCAGCGTTTCGGGCGTGTCCTGCGGCGTCACGGGAATCGCCGCCTGGCCGATGATGGGGCCGTCATCCACAGCGTCGCGCACGATGTGGACGGTGCAGCCGTGGAGCTTCACGCCCGCCGCCAGCGCGCGGGCGTGCGTATCGCGGCCGGGAAAGGCAGGCAGGAGCGAGGGGTGGATGTTGATGATCCGGTCGCGCCAGGCGGCGACGAACCAGGGCGTCAGCACGCGCATGAAGCCGGCGAGCGCGACGATGTCGATCCCCGCGCTGCGCAGCGCTGCGTTGACGGCGCGTTCGAACGATTCGCGATCTTTGCCGTAGGGCCGATGTTCGATCACCAGCGCCTTGATGCCGGCGGCCTCCGCGCGCGCCAGCCCGCCGGCGCCGGCGATGTTGGAGATGACGAGCGCGATCTGGTAGGCGCCGAGGCGCGGTTGCGCGTCGATCAGCGCCTGCAGATTGCTGCCGCGACCCGAGATCAGCACGCCGACCTTCTTCATCGCGGCGCAACTTCTCCGATGATCGCGGCCATCTCGCCGGCCGCGGCGAAGGAGCGTTCGACTTCGTCTGCGAGGTCGGGCGCCACGATCGCGACGAGACCGACGCCGAGATTGAAGGTGCGGCGCATATCGGCTTCCGGCACGCCGCCTTCGCGCTGCAGCCAGTCAAACAGCGCCGGGCGTTCCCACGCGTCCCAGTCGATCTTGGCGGCGAGACCATCGGGCAACGCGCGCGGCGTGTTTTCCACCAGGCCGCCGCCGGTGATGTGCGCCAGGCCTTTCACCGCGTCGATCAGCGGCAGCACGCTGCGCACATAGATGCGCGTGGGCGCCAGCAGCGCGTCGGCGAGATCGCGCGCCGCATCGAACGGCGCAGGCGCGGTCCAGGCGAGGCCGGTGCGCTCGACGACTTTGCGGATCAGCGAATAGCCGTTCGAATGCGCGCCGCTCGATGCGACGCCGATGATGGCGTCGCCGGCGCGAATGTCGTCCGCGTGGGGCAGAAGGCGGCCGCGTTCGGCGGCGCCGAGGGCGAAGCCGGCGAGATCGAAATCATCGCCGGCATAAAGCCCGGGCAATTCCGCCGTCTCGCCGCCGGCCAACGCGCAGTCGGCCAGACGGCACCCCTCCGCGATGCCGGTCACGATCTCCGCGCCGATCTCGGCGTCGAGTTTTCCTGTGGCGTAATAGTCGAGAAAGAGGAGCGGTTCGCCGCCCTGGCAGATCAGATCATTGACGCACATCGCCACGAGATCGATCCCGATCGTGGCGCGCCGGCCGGTCTCGATGGCGATCTTCAACTTGGTGCCGACGCCGTCGGTGGTGGCCAGCAGAATCGGGTCAACGAAGCCGGCGGCTTTCAGATCGAGGGCGGCGGCGAAACCTCCCAGGGCGACGGCGGCGCCTGGACGCGCGGTCGCGCGCGCGGCCGGCTTGATCAGCTCCACCAGGCGCGCGCCCTCGTCGATGTCGACGCCGGCCTGGGCGTAGGTGAGGCCATTGTCGCCGCGCCGGCTCACAGGGGTCCTCCACAGCCGGTGAAGACCGGGGCGCGACATGAATGCGTCTGCGGGTTTGATCCGGCGCACCCGGTTGCTAGAACCGCGCGCGGACGACGCGACGAAGAGGGTGACATGGGTGTGAGGTTCATCGCCGGAATCATGGCCGCCTGCGCCGCTGTTGTGTGCGCGCTCGCGCCCGCCCCCGCAAGCGCGCAGGGCCGCGAGGGCGTCTATACGGTGGCCGGCGTGCGCGTCGACGCGGTCGCCGACAACGCGTCTGCGGCGCGTGATCAAGCGTTCGCCGCCGGGCACCGCCAGGCGTTCGAGCGGCTGGTGCGCCGAATCACGCTGCCGGATCAGCTGCAGCGGCTGGGCATGCCGACGCCGGATCAATCGGCGGTTGAGCGGATGGTGTCGAGCTTCGACGTGGCCGACGAGCGGCGCTCGGGAACACGCTATCTCGGCCGGCTGACGCTCCGGTTCCTGCCGAGCGCGGTGCAGACCTATCTGAGCGGCGCCGGGTTCTCGATCGTGGATCAGCGGACGGCGCCGATCCTGGTCGTGCCGCTGGTGACGGACGTGACCCCGCAGGCGCTTGAGGCGTGGCGCCAGGCCTGGGAACAGGGCGGCTATGACAGCGAATTGGCGCCGCTCATCCCGGCGCCGCGTGAGCTGCAGGGCGCGCCGGATTGGGCCGCGGCCTCGCGCTACGCAATCGCCGTGGGGGCCGGGAGCGCGCTCTATCTCGACCTGCGGATCGCTGGAGACCAGGCGCGGGCGACAGCGATCGAAGTCGGCGGCAACGGGCTGCGGCGGGATCGCGGGACAGCCCAGGTTCGTATTGGCGCTGACCAGGTCAGCGGGCTGCAGGCGCTCGCCGACCAGGTGGCTGACCGCATCCAGAGCGACTGGAAAAGCCGGCTGACGAGCGCCGCCACGCAGCAGGAGCGGGTGTCGGCCACCGTGGAATACGCCAATCTCGCGGAGTGGCTTCGGATCAAGGGCGGGCTGGAGGCCGCGGCTGCGACCATGATCCGGGACATCCGGATCGAAGCGGTCGCGCGGCAGGGGGCGCTGGTGTCGTTCTCCTATGTCGGCGACCGGCAGGCGCTCGCGGAGGAGCTGCGCCGGCACGGCGTGTCGATGGAGGACGGGGCCACAGGGCCGGTGCTGCGCGCGCGGCGGCGCTAGCGCGCGCCCACAACAATCATCGGGTCATGATGAGAACCAGAAGAGCGTGTCGAATCAAGAGGTTGGGCCGGATTCGGGCTGAGGGCCGCGCCGCCCCTGTCCTGACGCTGGTCTAGACGCGGGCGGCGATGGCGGAGCAGGCGCGGCTCTTCGAATTCCGCATGGGCGAACGGGCGCCGGAACGCCATGTCGTCTCAGCCTCCAATCGCGCGGCGGCGGAATTGCTGACCAATTGGCGCCATTGGCCCGGCGGAGCGATGGCGCTGACAGGCCCCAAAGGCTCCGGGCGCACGCACCTGGCCCACGCCTGGGCCGCGTCGGCCGCGGCGCGCTTGATCGGGGCCGCCACGCTTGATCTGGAGATCAGCGGTCCCGCGGCCGCGGCGGAGGCGTTCGAGGCCGCCGAGGGGCGCCTGGCCATCGACGACGCCGATCGTGCGCGCGACGACATGGCGCTGGTGCGCATCCTGGATCTGGCGCGTTGGCGGGGCGGTGCGGTGCTGCTGGTCGGGGAAAGCGATCCCGCCCACTGGGCGTGCGCCACGCCGGACCTCACATCCCGATTTTCCGCGCTGCCCGCGGCGCGGCTTGAAGAACCGGACGAGGCGCTGCTCGAACTGGTGCTGCGACGTCTTTGTCGTGAACGTTTTATGGAATTGTCGGACAAAGCCGTAACGTATCTGGTCACGCACATGGAACGCACCTTCGCCCAGGCGCATGCGCTCGTCGCCGAACTCGACCGCACGGTCGTGAAGGGGGCGCGACCGATCGCGACGGCGCAGGCGCGCAAGGCGCTGCAGGCGGTGAGCGGGGAGGGCGCGCCGTGACCGCCGCCAAGCCGCGCAAACGCGCCGCTGCGGCCAAGGCGCCGTCGCTCGCCAGCCCCAACCGGTTCATCAATCGCGAGCTCTCGTGGCTCGCGTTCAATTCGCGCGTGCTGGAGGAGAGCCAGAACCCCAACCATCCGCTGTTGGAGCGGCTGCGCTTCCTGTCGATCTCGGCGAGCAATCTCGACGAGTTCTACATGGTGCGCGTGGCGGGACTGCATGAGCAGGCGAAGGCGGGCGTCATGGTGCGCAGCCAGGACGGCCTCTCGCCGGCGGAACAGCTGGCGCGGATCAACATCGAAGCCACCAGGTTGATCGAGGCGCAGCAGGGGCGCTGGCGGGCGTTGCGGCGGGAGTTGACCGCCGCGGGCGTCGAGGTCGTCGATCCCGAGGCGCTTTCGCGGGCGGAGCGCGCGTGGCTGCGGCCTCTATTCATGGAGCGGGTGTTTCCGTTGCTGACGCCGCTGGCGGTGGATCCGGCGCATCCGTTTCCGTTCATTCCGAACCTCGGTTTCGTCATCGCGCTCAAGCTGCGTCACCGCGCAGAGGGCCGGCCGCTGTTTGCGCTGATGCCTGTGCCGACCCAGGTCGAGCGGTTCATCGAATTGCCGGGCGCGGACAAGGACCAGCGCCGCTTGGTCACGCTTGAGAACGTGATCATGCTTTTCCTCGACGAACTTTACCCGACGTACGACGTCGAGGGCAAAGGCGCGTTCCGGATCATCCGCGACAGCGACGTCGAGCTGGAGGAAGAGGCCGAAGATCTCGTCCGCGACTACAAGAGCCTGCTCAAGCTGCGCCGCATGGGCGATATCGTGCGGCTCAAGATCGAGGCCTCGATGCCGGAGGATTTGCGTGCGTTCATCGTGCGCGAGATCGAGGCGAGCCCGCAGGACGTGATGGTCGTGGACGGCATGCTCGGCATGTCTGCGCTGGGCGAACTGGTGAAGGAGGATCGCCAGGAATTGGTGTTCCCGCCGTTCGAGCCGCGCTTTCCTGAGCGCATCCTGGAATTCGGCGGGGATTGCTTCGCCGCGATCCGCGCCAAGGACATTCTCGTCCACCATCCGTTCGAGAGCTTCGAGGCGGTGGTGCGGTTTCTACGCCAGGCCGCCGCCGATCCCGCAGTCGTCGCGATCAAGCAGACGCTTTATCGCACCTCGAAGAACTCGCCGATCGTCAATGCGCTGATCGAAGCGGCTGAGGCGGGCAAGAACGTCACTGCGGTGGTGGAGATCAAGGCGCGGTTCGACGAGGCGGCCAATCTCGAATGGGCGGAGAACCTGGAACGTGTGGGCGTGTCGGTGGTCTACGGGTTCGTGGACTATAAGACCCACGCCAAGGTGAGCCTCGTGGTGCGCCGCGAACAGGACGGCCTGCGCACCTATGCGCATTTCGGCACCGGGAATTACCACCCGATCACGGCGCGCGTTTACACCGACCTTTCGCTCTTCACCGCCGATCCCGCGTTGGGGCGCGACGCAGGCCGGCTGTTCAATTTCGTCACCGGCTACGCGCGGCCCGACGAACTGGAGCGGATCGCGATTTCGCCGATCACCATGAAATCCACGCTTCTGACACTGATCGAAGACGAGATCGCGCATGTGGCCGCGGGGCGCCCTGGCGCGATCTGGGCCAAGCTCAATGCGCTCGTCGACGCCGAGATCATCGACGCGCTCTATCGGGCAAGCAATGCGGGCGTGCGCATCCAGCTCGTGGTGCGCGGCATCTGCTGCCTGCGCGCGGGGGTGCGGGGGCTCTCGGAGAACATCACCGTCAAGTCCATCGTCGGACGGTTTCTGGAGCATTCGCGCGTGGTTTGTTTCGGCGCCGGCGCGGCGCTGCCGCACCCGGCCGCGAAAGTGTTCATCTCATCCGCCGATTGGATGCCGCGCAATCTCGACCGCCGCGTCGAATTGATGTGCCCGATCTTAACCGAAACCGTGCACCGTCAGGTTCTCGACCAGATCATGGTGGCGAATCTGAACGATGAAGCGCAGAGCTGGTACATGAACGCGGACGGGACCTACACACGGGTCGACGCCTCAGCGCTCGAAGAGCCGTTCTCAGCGCACACCTATTTCATGCGCAACCCAAGCCTCTCGGGCCGTGGCCGCGCGCTTTCCAAAGACCTCCCGCCCAGTTTCGATCATGTCGGACCCCGTACGAATTGACCCGGCGGCGCGGGGCGCCGCCGCGCTCGCGCAGGACGGCGCCGTCGCCGCCGTCATCGACATCGGCTCGAACTCGGTGCGTCTGGTGATCTATCGCCTCGATGGGCGCGCCCCGATTCCGATCCTCAATGAAAAGGTGATGGCGGGACTCGGGCGCGACATGCCGCAGACGCAGCGTCTTTCGCCCGCGGGCGTGGAGACGGCGCTGCGCGCGCTGCGCCGGTTCGCAGCCATCCTGGAGAGCCAGACGCTGCAATCGCTCCAGGTGGTGGCGACGGCGGCGGTGCGTGCGGCGGAAGACGGCGGCGCGTTTGCGGAGCGGGTGCGGCGCGAAACCGGGCTCACGCTGCGCATTCTCTCCGGCGAAGAAGAAGCGCGGCTTTCCGCGCTCGGCGTCCTCGGCGCGAAGCCGGATGCGTGCGGCGTCGTCGGCGACCTCGGCGGTTCGAGCCTTGAGTTGGTGGAGGTCGCGCAAGGGCGGCCGATGCCGGGGGAATCCTTCGCCGTCGGCCCGCTCGCGCTGATGCGCGAGGAGCCGTTTGATCCCCTGCGCGCTGCCGCCGCGATCGAGGCGGCGCTTGCCGACGCCAAGGCGCTGCATGGGCAGGGCGGGGATTTCTACGCTGTCGGCGGCGCGTGGCGCGCGATCGGGCGCATCGACATCGCGGTGAAGCAGCATCCGCTGCACATCCTCCAGCATTACGAGATGACGCGCGCGGAGGCGCTCAAGATCGCGGAATTCGTGCGCAAGCAGAGCCGGCGCTCGCTGGAGCGGCTGGAGGAGGCCGCCGCCAAGCGCGCCGATCTCCTGCCGTACGCCGCGATCGCGCTGGAGCACATTCTGCAGCGCGGCAAATTTGAGCGCGTGATCCTCTCGTCCTTTGGGCTGCGCGAGGGATTGTTGTTCGACGCCATGCCGGTGGCGGCGGTGCGCGAGCATATCCTGGTTGCGAGCGCGGAGGCGTTTGCCGCGCCGACAGCGCCAGTGCGTGCGTTCGTGCGCGCGCTGGGGCCGTGGATCGCGCCGGTGTTCGTCGGCGAGGCGGCGGTGTTCGCGCCCGACCGCGATCCGCTGCTGCGCGAGGCGGCGGCGCGGATGGCGGACCTGGGCGGGATGCTGCATCCCGATCAACGCGACGAGTTGATTTTCGATCTCGTGGTGCGCGCGCCGCTGGCGGGCGTTTCCCATCGTGAGCGCGCGTTCCTCGCGGCGAGCGTCCATCACCGCTACACCAAGCGCCCGCCGCCGGCGCATACGATCGCCTATACCGCACTCCTGAGCGAAGAGGAGCGGCGTGCTGCGGCGACGGTGGGTGCTGCGTTGCGCCTTGGGTGCGATGCGGCCGGGCGGACAGAGGATCTGCTGGCGCGTTTCGCGCTGACGCGTGAGAGCGGCGCGTTGACGCTGAGCACGAGGGCGAAGGATGCGCATCTCGTCGGGGAGCAGGCGGAGCGGCGCCTCGATGCGCTCGGGGCGTTGCTCGGGCTATCGGTGCGCGTCGCGGCTGAAGGCTAGAGCCGACGCTCAGCGCACCTCTTCAACCGCGACCTTGCCTTGGCTGATCGTCAGCGCGAGTTTGCCCTGCTTGAGCGCGATCGCCTTCTCCCCGAACACGTCGCGGCGCCATCCGCGCAGGGCGGCCACGTCGGCCGTGTCAGAGGCGGCGATCGATTCCACATCGGCGGCGTTGGCGATGAGGCGCGGCGCAACGCCGTGCGCTTCGGCTTCCGTGCGCAGTAGCACTTTGAGCAATTCGATCGTTGGCCCGAGTCCAGAGGGCAGAGGCGGCGCGCGTTGCACCAGCGGCGGCCTGCGCTCACCCGACAGGGCCTGGTCGACGGCGCGCACGAGTTCTTGGCCGGCGCGGGAATTGCCGAACCCCTTGGGCACGGTGCGCAACCGCTCAAGCGCTGCGGCTGAGCGCGGGCGCTGTTCTGCGATCTCCTGCAGCGCGTCGTCCTTGAGGATCCGGCCGCGCGGCACGTCGCGCGCCTGCGCCTGGCGTTCGCGCCAGGCCGCGGCGGCTTCGAGCACGACGAGGTAATCGCCTGAGGTCTTGCGCAGCTTGAGGCGGCGCCAGGCGTTCTCTGGCGCAGTGTCGTAGATCTCGGGATCGGTCAGGCCGGCGAGCTCTTCGCTGATCCAGTCCGTCCGTCCCTGCGCCTGGAGGCGATCGCGCATCAGCGGGTAAAGGTCGCGCAGGTGGGTGACATCCGCCAATGCATAGGTGAGCTGCGCTTCCGAGAGCGGGCGGCGGCCCCAATCGGTGAAGCGGTGGGACTTGTCGATCCGCCGCCCGAGCATGCCCTGCACGAGGGAATCGTAGGAGATCGAATCGCCGAGCCCCACCGCCATCGCGCCGATCTGGGCGTCGAAGATCGGGGCCGGCAGGGCGCCCATCAGATTGAGGAAAATTTCCAGATCCTGGCGCGCGGCGTGGAAGACCTTGAGCGTGGTGGGCTTGGCCATCAGCGCCAGAAACGGCTGGAGATCGATGTCGGGGGCGAGCGGATCGATCAGCGCCTCGGCGCCGGGGGCCGCCGCCTGGACCAGGCAGAGCTTGGGCCAGTAGGTGCTCTCGCGCATGAACTCGGTGTCCACCGCGACAAAGGGGGCGTCTGCGAGCGTCGCGCAGGCGGCGGCGAGCTCTTGCGTCGTTCTGATCAGCTGCATGAGCGGGGTCTCATGCGGCCCACGAGCGCCTCGGGTCAAGCCGGGGGGCGGGGGCTGCGGTCGCGCTTGACAAGCCAAACCGGGCCATGCGCTCTCTCGCGCCTTTCGTTCAGCCCCGTCGTTCCTGGAGACCAATGATGCACCCGTACCGATCCCACACGTGCGGCGCGCTGCGCCCCGCGGATGCGGGAAAGACCGTCCGTCTGGCGGGCTGGGTGCATCGCAAGCGGGACCATGGCGGGCTTCTGTTCGTCGACCTGCGCGACAATGAGGGGCTGACCCAGATCGTGATCGCGCCGTCGAGCAAGGCGTTCGCCGCGGCCGAGCGCGTGCGCGCGGAGAGCGTGATCAGCGTCGACGGCAAGGTGGTGGAGCGCGCGGGCGACACGGTGAACCCGAACCTGCCGACGGGCGGCGTCGAAGTGCAGGCGAGCGGGTTCGAGGTGCTGGGCGCGGCCGAGGAATTGCCGCTGCCGGTGTTCGGGGAGCCGGACTATCCCGAAGACATCCGGCTCAAGTACCGCTTCCTCGATCTGCGACGCGAGACGCTGCACAAGTCGATCCTGCTGCGCAGCCAGGTGATTGCATCGCTCCGCAGACGGATGATCGATCAGGGCTTCGTGGAGTTCCAGACGCCAATCCTGACGGCGTCCTCTCCCGAAGGCGCGCGGGATTTTCTCGTGCCGTCGCGGCTGCATCCGGGGAAATTCTACGCGCTGCCGCAGGCGCCGCAGCAGTTCAAGCAGCTCTTGATGGTCGCGGGCTTTGACAAGTACTTCCAGATCGCGCCGTGCTTCCGCGACGAGGACGCGCGCGCGGATCGTTCGCCGGGCGAGTTTTATCAGCTCGATTTCGAGATGAGCTTCGTCACCCAGGAGGACGTGTTCAACGCGATCGAGCCGGTGCTCGCGGGCGTGTTCGAGGAATTCGGGCAAGGAAAGCGCGTCACCAAGGCCGGGAAGTTCCCGCGCATTCCGTACGCGGAAGCGATCGCGAAATACGGCTCCGACAAGCCCGACCTGCGCAACCCGCTCGTCCTGCGGGACGTGAGCGCGCATTTCAAAGGCTCGGGCTTCAAAGTGTTCGCGACCATGTTGGAGAAGGCGGGCAACGCCGTGTGGGCGATCCCCGCGCCCGGCGGCGGTTCGCGCGCGTTCTGCGACAAGATGAATTCCTGGGCGCAGAGCGAAGGGCAGCCGGGCTTGGGCTACATCTTTTGGCGCGACGGCGAGGAGGGCGGCGCGGGGCCGATCGCGAAGAATATCGGTGCGGAGCGGACCAGCGCCATTCGCGATCAGCTCGGCCTCAAGGTCGGCGATGCGGCGTTCTTCGTCGCCGGCGATCCGAGCGTGTTCTACAGGTTCGCCGGCCTCGCGCGGAACAAGGTGGCGGACGAACTCAGCCTCAGCGACAAAGACCAGTTCGCGTTCTGCTGGATCGTCGATTTCCCGATGTACGAGTGGAGCGAAGAGGAGAAGAGGATCGACTTCTCGCACAACCCGTTCTCGATGCCGAATTTCGATCACGCGAAATTCCTCACGCTCGATCCGAAGGACAAAGAGACGATCCTCGCCATCACCGCGTTCCAGTACGACATCGTCTGCAACGGCGTGGAGCTCTCGTCCGGCGCGATCCGGAACCACAAGCCCGAGATCATGATCAAGGCGTTCGAAATCGCGGGCTACGGCCAGGAGGTCGTGGAAGGAAAGTTCGGCGGCATGCTGAACGCGTTTCGCTACGGCGCGCCGCCGCACGGGGGATCGGCGCCGGGCGTCGACCGCATCGTGATGCTGCTCGCGGGCGTGGAGAACATCCGCGAAGTGATCGTGTTCCCGTTCAATCAGCAGGCGCAGGATCTGATGATGAATGCGCCGGGCGAGGTGACGCCGAAGCAGCTGCGTGAACTGCACATCCGCGTGCTCGAACCGAAGACCTAGGCGCGGCGCATGGCGATCGACTTCAAGCGTCTGCGTCTCGCGCTGGCCGAGCTGTCGAAGATGCCGGCGCCGTTTGAGGGCGGCTGTCTTTGCGGCGCGGTCCGTTATCGCTGTGAGGCCGCGCCGCTGTGGAGCGGGCATTGCCACTGCAACGCCTGCAAGAAGCTGAGCGGGGCGCCGTTCACGACCGCGTTCACGGTCCGCACTGAGCATTTCCATGCGCTGTGCGGCGACATACTCTCGTTTTCGCGGACGACCGAAAACGGCCAGGGCGTGCGCTCGCGACGGTGCGCGGGGTGCGGGGTGTGGGTGTGGGCCGAGCGCGACGCGCGTCCCGATTTTCGCGCCGTGTTGGCGACGACGCTGGATGACCCGCGCGCGCTGCCGCTGGTGGCGCACGCTTATGTCAGCGAGGCGCTGCCGTGGACGCCGCTCGATCCGGCGCTCGCACACTTCCAGAAAATGCCGGAAGACGAACTGCCCGCGCCGCGCGCGCAGACTTAGCGTCCCGCTGCTGCGCCTTGCCAGTTGCAGGCTTCGCAAGACCAGAGGTTGCCCGCGCCCGTCAATGTGAAGCTGCCGCAGGAGGGGCAGGCTTCGCCGAGATAGCCGTCCGCGTTCGCCGGCGCGCCAGCGTCGCCCTTTGCGCGCGGCTTCAGCATGACGAGATTGTCCGGCGTCTGTCCGCGCGAGAAGCCGCGTGAGATGAGGCGGGCCGCCTCCTGCGCTTCCACAGCGCGGCGGCTGATGCCGTCCTGGCGCGCTTCGAACGGATCGACATGGGCGAGGTCAGTGCGGTTGAGATAGCTCACAGCCAGTTCGCGGAAGATGTAGTCCAGGATCGAGGTGGCGTGGCGGACGCTGTCATTGCCGCGCACTTCGCCCGAGGGCTCGAAGCGTGTGAACACGAAGGCGTCGACATATTCTTCCAGCGGCACGCCGTATTGCAGGCCGATTGAGATCGCGACGGCGAAATTGTTCATCAGCGAGCGGAAGGCGGCGCCTTCCTTGTGCATGTCGAGGAAGATTTCGCCAAGGGCGCCGTCGTCATATTCGCCGGTGTGCAGATAGACTTTGTGGCCGCCGACGGAGGCCTTCTGGATATAGCCTTTGCGCCGATCGGGCAGGCGGCGGCGCTCGCCGCCGCGCTCGACGATCTTCTCGACCACGCGCTCGACGATGGTTTCCGCCTCGGCGCTAAGCTCGGGCAAGGGTGCAAGCTCGATCGGCGGGAGCGGCGGCAGCGTGAAGTGAACGAGTTGCACGCCTGCGGCGCCGGCGCGTCGCGCGATCGCGTCGCTGTCTTCGTCGGCGGCAAGCGCGGCTTCGATCACGAACGGGCCGAAGGCGAACGGGGCCACCGCTTCCGCCATTGCAAGGCGGGCGTCGGCGCCGATCGCGCCTGCGGGTGCGAAAATCTTACGCTGCGCCTCGCTCAGATGCGGCGCGGCGACAAGCGAACCTGCGCCCATGCAGTGGCTTTCCGCGGCGGCGATATCGGCTTCGCTGAAGCCGAGCGTCATGAGCAGATCGCCGCGCTTGCCGGCGGCGACGTCGGGCGGGAGCTTCAGCACGCGCTCGCAGAAATCGGCGCCGACCACGAGGGGATGCACCGCCGCGCGCAGCGAGAGCGCGTCGCGGGCGGCTTCCTCCACCGCCTGGAGCGCCGGATCGGTGAAGCCTTTGCGGCGCAGCGCCTCCAGATTGAGGCCGGGCGCGCCTGCGAAACTGCGGCGGCCCTCGACATGGGTGAGGATCGCGGCGCGCTCTGCGTCGCTGACGCCCAAGCGCTCAAGGGCCATGGCGGCGGCGTCGCTGAGGCGGCGGCCGAAGCCGCCGTCGGTGCGCGCGCCATAGCCGCAGGCGTCCATCATCGGCGAAAGGCCGCCGCCGTCGACGTCGAGCAAGCGCGCGGCTTCCCGCGCGGGCGCGAGCGCGATGAGCGACAGGTTGCGCATGCGCTTCGGCTTGAGCTCCGCCCACAGCGCCTTTGCGGCGGCGGCGGTCGCGGCGAACACGCCCTGCAGATCCGGCGCCGCCGCGATGGCTTCGCGCGCCTGCGTGAGCCGCGTTTCGAACGCGCGCTTGGCGGTTTGCCAGCCGTCGGCGGCGCCGAGTTCTTCAGCGCGCGCGGCGCTTTCGCCGATCGCGGCGCCGGTGACGAGCGCGATGAGCGCGGCGGCGGCGGCGCGGCCAGCGTCGCTGTCATAGGCAAGACCAGCGCGCGTGAGCGCGGCGCTGAGACCCACGATGCGGATGGAGATCGCGCGGTCGCGCAAGGCCGCGTCGCCGTCGATTGCATCGAGCGCTGCATCGAGCGCTGATGTCAGGGCGCGCGTTGTCGCAATCAACGCGTCGCAGTCGAACGCGCCGTCCGCATTGAAGAAGCGGTCGAGCGCCAATGTTCCGCCTACGGTGCACTGTGCGGCGTCGCCGGCGCAGGCGCCGCCCGGATCGGCGGCGGCGGCGCTGGTGAGGCGCATGCGGCCCCCCTTGCTTGCGATCGCGACGCGCGGCGCGGAGAGCCCTGCTTCCGCCGCCGCGAGAAAGGCGCCGCGGGAAGCTGCGCCGCGGAGCGCGGCGCTCAGATCGGCATCGGGCGCGCCGGCCTGACGGGCGGCGCGCGCCTTCCGCGCCACCGCTGGCGCGGCTGGATCAAGCCCGTTTCGCACCGCCTCGATGGCGAGATCGGCCAACGCGGCGTCGATGGCGCGGGCGCCGGCTTCTTGCGCGGCCGCCCGGCGCGTCCGGGCCTCATGGGCGTCCGCGATGGGATTTTCACCGACGTCGCAGATGAGCGCGCCTGCCGCATCGCCGGCGAGCCGGGCTGCGGCGTCGATCAGGTCGAGCGCGGCGGGGCTTGGCGCGCCGCGGATGATGACCTGGGCGCCGCTGCGCAAGGCCGCCTGCGCCTGCATGAGGGCGGCGGTTTCGTCCTGGCCGGGCCCCGGCCAGACGATCAGGCATCCGGAGGCGTCGCCAGTCGCCGCCGCGGCGTCGACGGCGATGCGGCGGGCGAGAAGCGCGGCGATGAAGGGCTCGATATGGTCGCCTTCGACAAGCCGGGCCGCCAAGCCGGCGATCCCGTCTTTCAGGCTGAGCGCGTCGCCGCCGTCCGCGGCGAGGCCCGCCTCGACGGCCCCGATGACCGCCGCGTCGCTCCAGGCGGCCGGCGCTTCGATGAGCGCTGCGGGGCCGTCTTCCTCGATTTCGATAAGGCGCTGCGCCCAATCGGCGGCCTCGATCGCCTCGACGTTCATGAATCACTCCCGTGCTTGATGCGAGACTAGGGGCGCCGATCATTTCGGATCAAGACCTAGTATCGAACTGTTCACAAGGGCCACTAGATGTGGTCGGAAGGGTCCGATGGACGCGCGCAGGGCCCTCGGGCATAAGAAGCGGCGCGTCTCGCTCGGAAAGGCCTCAGTTTTGTCCCTGCTCGCCCGCATCTTCACGTGGTGGAACGGCGCCACGCTTGGCGCCCTCTTCGACATCGGACGGCGCGGGGCGTTCGTCGGCGAGGATGAACAGGGCAATCGCTATTATGAGGAACGCCGTCCGAGCCTGGAGGGCCGCAAGCGCCGGTATGTGGTCTACAAAGGCCTGGCGGAGGCGTCGCGGGTGCCGCCGGACTGGCATGGCTGGATGCATCATATCGTCCAGGACCCGCCCACGATCGCGCCGCTGCCGCGGAAGCGCTGGGAAATCCCGCACCGGCCCAATCTCACCGGCACCGCCTACGCCTATCGCCCGCCAGGCTCGCTTGCGCGCGGCGGAGCGCGCGCGCCCGCCACGGGCGACTACGAGGCCTGGAAACCGGATTGAGGTTTGCGTTCACGCTGCAACGTCCGCAGGAGGCGGCCGAGGATGACCATGATGATTCGCGCGTTATTCGCCGCACTGGCGCTTGCGCTGCTTCCGGCTGCGCCCGCGTTTGCACAGACGGCTGTGCTGCGCGGGCTCGACAAGGTGACGGGCCACGCGCGCGACTTCAACGCGCCGATCGGCCGGCCGGTGCGCTACGGCACGCTGGAGATCATCGCGCGATCCTGTGTGCGGTCGCCGCCGGAAGAGCCGCCGGAGACCAAGATTTTCGTGGAAGTGTTCGATCATCCGATCGCGCGCCAGGATGAGGAGCGGCCGCGCCGCGAGGTGTTCTCGGGGTGGCTGTTCGCATCGAGCCCCGGCGTCTCGGCGATCGAGCATCCAGTCTACGACATCTGGGCGATCAATTGCAGGGCATAAGCGCCTGACATCGGATCGGGCGCGCGAGCGAAACGCCCGTCTCGTGCAAGCGCATCCTCGAGCATCCGATGAAACGCGGCGCGCGGCAGCTCGACTGCCCCGAACTGCTCCAGATGCTCGGTCATGAATTGCGTGTCGAGCAGAGCGAAACCGCCTGCGATCAAGCGTGCGACCAGATGCACGAGGCATACCTTGCTGGCGTCGCGCGCGGTGGAGAACATGCTCTCGCCGAAAAACGCGCCGCCGAGCGCGACGCCGTAGAGCCCGCCGACGAGAACGCCGTGGCGCCGCGCTTCGACGCTGTGGGCGAAGCCGCGACGATGCAGGTCTCCGTAGAGCGAGCGGATAAGCGGGTTGATCCAGGTTTCTTCGCGGCCGGCGCGCGGCGCGGCGCAGCCGTCGATGACGCCGGCGAAGTCGCGATCGACGGTGACGGTGAACCGTTCGCTGCGGACGGTGCGCGCAAGACGCCGCGCGGCGTGGAAGCCGTTGAGCGGCAGGATCGCGCGCCATTCGGGATCGACGAAGAAGAGGCCGGGATCGTCGCGCCGTTCCGCCATCGGAAAGACGCCGCGGCGGTAGCAGCCGAGCAATTCCTCAGGGCCGAATGCACGCGACACCGGTTGCTTCCGCTATTCTTTCGGGCTCGCTGCGAGGTGCTCTTCGAGCCAGTGGATGTGATAATTCCCGTCCAGGACGTCGGCCTCCTGAATGAGGCGGAGGAAGAGCGGGGCGGTGGTGTCGACGCCGAGGATCACCATTTCGTCGAGCGCACGGCGCAGCCGCATCATGCAATCGTTGCGGTCGCGTCCGTGGACGATGAGTTTGCCGATCAAGGAGTCGTAGTAGGGCGGGATCTGGTAGCCGGCGTAGATCGCGCTATCGAGGCGTACGCCGAGACCGCCCGGCGAGTGGAAGCTGGTGATCATGCCCGGCGACGGCGCAAACGTCTCGGGATGCTCCGCATTGATGCGGCACTCGATGGCGTGGCCGCTGAAGCGGATGTCGCCCTGCTTGAACGACAGCGGCTCGCCGTGCGCGATGCGGATTTGCTCGCGCACGAGATCGATGCCGGTGACCATTTCCGTGACCGGATGCTCGACCTGCAGGCGGGTGTTCATTTCGATGAAGTAGAATTCGCCGTCCTCGAAGAGATACTCGACCGTGCCGACGCCAAGATAGCCGAGCTTCTTGATCGCCTTGGCGGTGATCTCGCCGATCTGGGCGCGCTGATCGGCGTTGAGCGCCGGTGAGGGCGCTTCTTCGAGGATTTTCTGGTGGCGGCGCTGCAGCGAACAATCGCGTTCGCCCAGATGCGCAACGTGGCCCTTGGAATCCGCGATCACCTGGATCTCGATGTGGCGCGGGCGCTCCAGATATTTCTCAAGATAAACGGCGTCGTCGCCGAAAGCGGCTTTTGCTTCGGCCCGGGCGGTGGAGAGCGCTTCGCCCAATTGCTCGGCGCTGCGGGCGATCTTCATGCCGCGTCCGCCGCCGCCGGCAGCGGCCTTCACCAGGAGCGGAAAGCCGATCGATTTGGCGACCTTGCGCGCCTCGGCGTCGTTGGCGACGCCGCCGTCCGAGCCAGGCACGACGGGGATGCCAACCTCGGCGACCGCCTTCTTCGCCGCGATCTTGTCTCCCATCAGCCGGATGTGTTCGGCGCGCGGGCCGATGAACGTCATGCCGTGCTGTTCGACGATCTCGGCGAACTTCGCATTCTCCGACAAGAAGCCGTAGCCAGGGTGGATCGCATCGGCCTCGGTGATTTCCGCCGCCGTGATGATCGCGGGGATGTGCAGATAGGATTTCGCCGCGGGCGGCGGGCCGATGCAGACGCTTTCGTCCGCCAGGCGCACCCACATGGCGTTTGCGTCGGCGGTGGAATGCACCGCGACCGTCGCGATGCCCATCTCCTTGCACGCGCGGTTGATGCGCAGCGCGATCTCGCCGCGGTTCGCGATCAGGACCTTTTCGAACACCGCGCTACTCGACCAGCGCCAGCGCCTCGCCGAACTCGACGGGCTGGCGATCGGCGACCAGAACGCGCTTGACGACGCCTGCGCGCGGCGCCGGGATCGGGTTGAACGTCTTCATCGCTTCCACAATCATCAACGTCTGGCCCTCGCTGACGCTGTCGCCTTCCTTCACGAACGGGGCGGATTCGGGGTCGGGCGAGAGGTAGATCGTGCCGACCATAGGGGAGGTGACCGCGCCTGGGTGCTGGCGGAAGTCGCTCGCCTGGACAGGCGCGGGCGCAGTCGGGGCTGGCGCGGGCGCTGCAGCGAGGGGCGCGGCCGCGACCGGCGACGCTGCGGCAAGCACGCCGCGCGACAGGCGCAGCTTGAGTTCGCCCTGTTCGTACTCGATCTCGCTCAACCCGGTGTCTTGAAGGATCGCGGCGAGTTCGCGCACGACCGAAGGGTCAAGCGGGGCGCCGGGCTTCTTTTCGCTCATTTTTGCTCCATTTTTCATGAGCCCGGGCGCTCCGCCGCGGTCAACAACACCGCGGCGGCGTCGATGGCGAGAATATAGGAATGCGCGCCGAAGCCGGCGATCACGCCTTTGGCGACGGGCGCCACGTGCGAGACATGTCTGAAGGCCTCACGCGCAGCCGGATTGCTCAGATGAATTTCGATGACGGGGATGGCGATTGCAGCGACGGCGTCGCGAAGCGCCACGGATGTGTGCGTGTACGCCCCAGGATTGAAGAGCACGAGTGCGGCGTTTTCCCGCGCTTCGTGAAGCCAGTCGATGAGTTCACCTTCGTGGTTCGATTGCCGAAACACCAGGTCGCGGCCATGAGCGCTCGCCCGCGCCCGGCAAGCGGCCTCGATATCGGCGAGGGTGTCGCGGCCGTACACCTCCGGCTCGCGCACGCCGAGCAGATTGAGGTTGGGCCCGTTCAGCACATGGATGGGCTTTGGAGACATCGGCGGATGCAGGCTCTGCTGGGCGAGGCGGGGGTTGCCAGACAGCCGGGCCGTTGCGCCGTGCGGCGCAGCGCCCTAACTCGGGCGCGATAGGAATGCCGATGCGCGTTTGGGTCAATGGCGAAGCGCTCGATGCGCCCGAAGAAGCGAACCTCGCGCGCTTTCTCGCCGGACTGGGGATCGATCCGGCCAAGGTCGCGGTGGAACGAAACCGGACAATCGTCCCGCGCTCGCAATATGGCGAAACTGTGCTCGACGACGGCGACCGGCTGGAGATCGTCCAGTTCGTCGGCGGCGGGTGAGCACAGGATGATTGCAATTCGCTGGCGGGTGAGCACCATGGCGCGATGTTGGATTGGTCCCACTGTCCGGCGGTCGAACGCGCGGCTGACCGGGTGAGCGGCGCGTGGGTCTTTCGCGGCACACGCGTGCCCGTTAAGGCGCTGTTTGAGAACCTTGAGGGCGGGGCCACCGTCGGCGAGTTTCTGGAATGGTTTCCCGGCGTAAGCGCCGCTCACGTGGACGCCGTTCTCGAACACGCCCAGCAGAGCCTCGAAGAGGCCTAGGCGTGAAGATTTTGTTCGATCAGGGCACGCCCGCGCCGCTGCGGCGCGCCTTGGTCGGGCATGACGTGTCGATTGCGTTTGAACTGGGCTGGAGCACTCTCTCGAACGGCGCGCTGCTTAATGCGGCCGAAGCTGACGGCTACTCGATGCTGATCACCACCGATCAAAACCTGCGATACCAGCAAAACCTTTCAAACCGCCGGTTGGCGGTGGTGATCCTGTCGACGACGGACTGGCGCCGGATTCAATCGCATGTGCACTTGGTTTGCGACGCTGTCGACGCGGCTGCGGCCGGCGATGTGATCGCGGTGACGATCCCGCCGCGCTAGGTTCAGGGGTACGGATGAATGGAATGACAGACGCTCTCGTCATCGCCGGGCGGACGTTCGCGTCGCGCCTGATCATCGGCACCGGCAAATATAAGACGTATGCGGAGAATGCGGCGGCGCTGGAGGCGAGCGGAGCCGAGATCGTGACCGTCGCGCTGCGGCGCGTGAACCTCACGGATCCGAGCGAACCGCGGCTTGTCGATTTCATCGATCCAAAAATCGTGACCTACCTCCCCAACACCGCCGGCTGCTACACAGCCGACGACGCGGTGCGCACGCTGCGCCTTGCGCGCGAAGCCGGCGGCTGGACGCTGGTGAAGCTCGAAGTGCTGGCGGACCAAAAGACGCTCTATCCGGAGATGGAGGAGACGCTGAAGGCGGCGAAGGCGCTGATCGCGGACGGCTTCGAGGTCATGGTCTATTGCAGCGACGATCCCGTCTATGCGCGCAAGCTGGAGGACGCCGGCTGCGCGGCGATCATGCCGCTCGGTTCGCTGATCGGGTCCGGCCTCGGGGTGCAGAACCCGGTCAACATCCGCCTGATCATCGAGCAGGCGCGCGTGCCGGTGATCGTGGACGCGGGCGTCGGCTGCGCCTCCGACGCCGCGATCGCGATGGAGCTCGGCTGCGACGGGGTGCTGATGAACACGGCGATCGCGGAAGCGCGCGATCCGATCCGCATGGCGCGCGCGATGAAGCATGCGGTGATCGCGGGGCGCGAAAGCTATCTCGCGGGGCGCATGGGCAAGAAGCGCTACGCCGATCCGTCGAGCCCGCTGGGCGGGCTGATCTGAGTTAGGGCGTCGCCGCAGCCGCGGCGCGGCGCTTGGCCTCGACGAGGCGGGCGTTCATCGTCGCCTCCGCGTTCTCGCGCGGCCAGCCGTTCATCCACTCGCCGTTGATGAAGAAGGCCGGCGTGCCGGTGACGCCGGCTTCGGCCGCCTGGCGGTGGTTTTCCAGCAGCAGCGCGTCGATCGCCGGATCCTCCATGTCGCGGCGCATGCGGGCGACGTCGATCCCGTTGCGGCGCGCGAGGTCGTCGATGACAGCCGACGTGAGCGGGCCCTGGCGCGCCATCATCGCCTGATGGAACGGCAGGTATCGGCCCTGCCGGATCGACGCGACTGCGGCGCGGGAGGCCTCCGCGGCTTCCGATCCGCGGACGGGATATTCCTTGAACACGATGCGGACGTCGGGGTGGTTGCGCGCGATGCTCGACACCCAATCGTTCGCCGCCTGGCAATAGGGACAGGTGTAGTCGAAAAATTCGACGACGGTCACTTTCGCGTCGGCGGGACCGATGGAGAAGGAGCGGGGATCATTGACGATCGCCATCTCACGCTCGGCGCGCTCGCGCGCGGCCAGCACTTCGAGGGCCTCGCGGATCACGCTGGGATCACGGATCAGGTAGTCGCGCACGACCGCGCGCATGTCGGTCTGCTGTTGCGGCGTGAAGCTCTCCACGTCGATCGGCTCGGAGGCGGGCGGCGCCGGCGCGACGGAGGGGCTGGCGGAGGCTTCGACGTCCTGACGGCTGCAGCCGCCCAACGCCAGAAGCGCGACCGCTGCGATCGCAACGAGAGGTCGAACCTTGGTCATGGCGTGCAGGTGCAGGAGCCGCGGCGCGAATGCAAGGCGCTTCGCTCGGCTAACTCGGCGGCCGTCTGCCGCGGTCGTCGCCCATGATGTTCTGCACCGAGGCGACGATGTCGGTGGCGCGCTGCCAGGCGACGCTGCCCTGTTCCAGCGAGCGGCGGGCGCGTTCGGCGAAGTTCCGGGCGCCGCCGTAGTCGCCAATGACATAGGCGCGCTCGGCCGACGAGAGCCGCGCCATGCCGTCTTCGCCGCGCAGATCGTGGGCCGCGGCGCGTTCGGTCCAGGCGAAAGCGTTGTCGGGCTCGGCGTGGGTGGCGTGCTCCAGGAGACCGATCGCTTCGTCGGCGGCTTCGCGGCCGTCCGCCGCGATCAGCGCCCGCGCGAGGTTGATCTCGAACAGCGGCGTGCGGGGGCGCAGCTCAAGCGAGCGACGATGATGCACGATCGAGTCTTCGAACCGGCGGTTCTCAAACAGAATCTGCCCCTGCAATTCATGGAAGAACGGATTGGTCGGGTCTTCCTGCGTCAGCGAGCTGATCTCGGCGAGGGCGCGCGGGAGGTCCGGGACGCGTGATTGGATGCCGCAGCCGCAATACGCGATCGCGCGGGCGTAGCGCGCGGGCTGGGAGGTGTTGCTTGGCGGGTAGAGCTGCAGCGTGCGCGATAGCGGCTCGATGAAGCCCACGAGCTTGGCCTGCATGAACTCAAAGCGGCGGATGTTCTCGGGGGTGTCGACGGCGTCGTAATGCGCGGCGTTCTCCACGCGCTCGCGCAGCGCCTCGATCCGATCGGATGTGAACGGGTGCGTCACGACCCAGGCGGGGGCGCGTCGTGCGGCGAATTCATAAGGGCGGAATTCGCGATTGAAGAACGTGATGAGGCCGCGTCCGGACTGGCCGGAGCGCTCGAGGAAATCGGCGCCAGCCTGATCAGCGGAGGCTTCCCAGGTGTTGGTGTAGCGGACGAAATTGCCCTGCGCGAACTGGCCGGAGCCTGAGATGATCGCGGCGCCTGCATCCGGCGCGCCGCTTGCGATGGCCAGGATGCCAAGCCCGATCGCGATCAGCGCCGGGCGCATCGACCGATTGATCGCTTCATTGGAGCGCGCGAGGTGGCCGCCGGAAATGTGGCCGGTTTCGTGCGCCAACACGCCGATCAATTCATTGGGATTGCGTGCGCGCATGATGAGGCCGGTGTGCACGTGGATGCGTTCGCCCTCGGCGACGAACGCGTTCACCGACGCATCGCCAATCAGCACCAGCCGCACGCGGCTCGGATCAATGTTGGCGGCGTCGAGCAATGGCCGCGTATAGACATCGAGCGTCTCTTCGATCTCCACATCGCGGATGACCGACATGCCTTGCGCCGAAGCGGGCGCGGCGCACGCCGCGAAGGCTGTCGCCGCAGCAATCAGCGGCGCGGCGAAGAACCGTTTGGCGGCGGCGCCGATGCGCATGCGTGCTCCTTGCGAGGCGCCGACGCGGGAAGCGCGCGTCGGCGCTTCGATCAAAGCGCCCTTTGCGGCATCAAGATGACGCCGTCAGCGCTCCTTCTTGCCCCACCGTGAGAAGCGCGCAAGGAACCGCTCCCGGCGTTCCTGATCGGGCTGGTAATCGGAAACTTCGGCCCCGTCGTCTGGATCGGCAGGGGCGTCAGCGTCGACCAGCGCATCCTCGGGCTCCAACTCGTAGGGCGCGGCGGCGGCAGCGGGCGCGGCCGCCGCGGGTTCCGCATCAGCGGCATAATCGGTTTCGCCAGCGTCCAGCGGATCGCTTTGGTAGACCGGTCCGTCACTTTCGTCCGTCTCGGCGATGTCTTCTTCCGCGGTGTCGCCTTCGGGCGCCGCGGCGACGATGTCGGCGAAGCTCGCGTCGGCGTCGAGGGCCGCGGGCGCGTCTTCGCGGCGTCCGCGTCCACGCCGGCGTCGGCGGCGGCGGGGGCCGCCTTCGCCGGGGGCGCCGGCGGTTTCGGCGGCGGCCGGCGTCGCCTCGTCATCGAGCGCGTCATCGCCGTCCGCGCGCGTGTCGTCGGCGCCTGTTGGTTCGCCTTCGGATTCGCGCCGGCGGCGTCCGGCGGGCGAAACGTTCAAGGCGCTGAAGGCGGAAGATCTGGCCGCCAAGCAACGCCGCGGCGCGGATGTGCGGCGCTCGCGCGAAGCGGCGGCCTGACCTTTTTACCCTGTGCATTGACCCGCCGCAGGAGGGGGCTATTGATGGCTGGAGCCTTTCGGGCTCCAGCTATTTTCTTATGGAGTGAGCGTTGAACCAGAGCGTGGACCCGGTGGTCGTCAGACGCACGATCGCCTGCATCGTCGATAACGAGCCTGGCGTGCTGGCGCGGGTCGTATCGT
>WGOB01000041.1 GCA_016124255.1 Alphaproteobacteria bacterium
CAGATCCTTGGTGCGGGTGATCTCCGGCAGCAGTTCGTTGAGCAGCCTGCTGGTGTTCTCGGCGGCCTCGCGGCCGTCGGCCGAGGCGTCCTGGATTTCGCTGGCGGCCTGCTTGCTGATCTCAGCGAGCCGGGACACCTCCGACGCCACCACCGCGAAGCCGCGGCCGTGCTCGCCGGCGCGTGCGGCCTCGACCGACGCGTTCAGCGCCAGCAGCTCGACCTTCCGCGTGATCTCCTCGACCACCAGGATCTTGTCGGAGATGTGCTTCATCGCCACCGCGGTCTGCTGCATCGCATCGGAGCACCGGCTGGCCTCGCCTGCCATACGCTCGGAGACCTTCTCGGTCTCCTCGGCGTTCTTGGCGTTCTGGCGGATGCCGGCGGTCATCTCCTCCATGGCGGCCGACGTCTCCTGCACGCTGGATGCCTGGTCGTTGACGCCGTCGGAAACCTGCTGCGCGGTCTGCCGCAATTCGGCGCTGCCGCTGCTCACGCCGTTCGACGCTGAGCGGATGGTGCCGAGCATGTCCTGCAGGTTGTCCTGCATGGTGGCGATCGAGGCGAGGACCCGGCCGATCTCGTCCGTGGATCCGTCCTTCGGCACGGTGACCGTCAGGTCGCCCGACCCGAACCTGTCGACGATCCTGACCGTGGCGTTCAGCCGCCGGCGGATCTGGATGGCGAGGGCGAAACCGGCGAGCAGCGCCAGCAGGACGGTGACGACGGCACCGACGACGAGGTGCCGCACCGCTTCCTCCTCGGCGACCCGGGCAATGCTCATGGACTCCGCCGTCAGGGCGTTGGCCCGGGTGAGCATCTCGTCCATGTACTCGTTCGAGCGGGCCTGTGCGGTCCTGATCGCCGCGATCTTCTCGCCCATGACCGACATCATGACGGTCGACGAGCCGGCGAGTTCCTTCATCTGCCTGAAGATCGCGGTGACCGCGGCGTCGGTGGTCGAGTGCTCCTTCTCGACCTTGTGCGCCAGCCCGATCAGCGCGCGGTAGTCGGCTGCACGGCCGTCATTGGTGTTGATCGCCGCGTTCAGCAGCGTCTCGATCTGCTCGATCTCGGTGGCGACCTTGTGGGCGTACTCCTCGAACTTCGCGACCTGCTCGTCGACCTTCGCGGACTGACCTTGCCCCGCGCTGGCGAGGGCGCCGTAGACGGCGATCTCCTGCAGAAGCTGGTGCTCGACGGCACTGGCGACGAGCTCGGAAATCGGGGTCTCGAAGCTCGCAATATGCTCTATCTGCTTGCCGATCGTGGCCATCGTGTAGATGGCGTAGCTTGCGAAGCCGGACAGCGCCGCCGCCATGAAGATCACCAGCGCCACGATTTTCGTGGACAGATTTACCGACATCGCTCGCCCCTCGAGACTATCCCCCACGACCGGCCGGGCCACGACACGCCGACGACCACGCCAGTCCGTGGGCGGGAGTATATATTCCTCATCAAGGCATTGTCAGAGCAAAGTAGTTTGCCCGGACGCGCAGGTCGCCGGGGTGGCATGCCCCAGGGCCGTCGGTGGAACAGCAGTCTAGGTCGCTGCTTCGCCGGTCGCTTCTCCCGGAGGCCGAACCTGGAGCACGATCGCCATCAGGACAGGCCGATCAGAACGCGCCCGTCTTGCCGGCCAGACTCAAGAAGTTCGTGGGCGGATGATATGTCGTCCAGCGGCAGGGTCTGGCCGATACGGACGTCCAATGCCCCAGCCTCCAGCATCGCGTTCACTCCGGCCGCCGCGGGGCGAAGGACGGAAGGGCCGAAGCGGAAGATCGTCAGGAACCGTACGGACACGCACCGCTGTCTCAGATCGCGGACCGGAAGCTCGGCGCCGAGACCGCCGGAGCCGTAGCTGGCCACCCGTCCGCCAAGCGCCATGACACGTCCGAGCAAGACCGCGTTCGCGGTGGTATCGACATCGACGAACAGATCCACGCCGCGACCGTACGTCAGTGTCAGGATCCGTTCCGCCGCGTCAGGCGCGGTATAGTCGACGGTGTGGT
This sequence comes from Alphaproteobacteria bacterium, assembly GCA_016124255.1. Taxonomy (GTDB): domain Bacteria; phylum Pseudomonadota; class Alphaproteobacteria; order Caulobacterales; family Aquidulcibacteraceae; genus CADEEL01. Next base: position 2,012 of record WGOB01000041.1, read on the forward strand.
GAGCGCCGGCCTCCGTTGCGCGCGACGCCTTCGCGTCGGAGCTGACGGTCCCGATCACGGTCGCCCCATGGAACCGGGCAATCTGGACCGCCAGATTGCCGACCGCACCGGCCGCGCCCGCGACCAGCACCACGCGCCCGGCCACCGGTCCGTCTGCGAGCACCGCGTTCCAGGCGGTCAGCGCTGGAATCCCGAGGCAGGCCCCCAAGTCGAACGAAACCGTGTCGGGGAGCGGGACGGCCTGCTCGGCAGGGAGCGTAATGTACTCGCTTGCGGTGCCGAAGGGCCGTTCATGCTGGCCGCTGAACACCCAGACCCGACGTCCCACCTGGTCCACCGGCACATTGTCGCCGACCCGCTCGATCACCCCGGCCCCGTCGTGATGCGGCACGATCCTGGGGAAGGGCTTGCCGCGTCCGGGGGCCCCGCCCCGTGTCTTCACGTCGGTCGGATTGACGCCGGAGGCGTGCAGGCGGACGAGCACCTCGCCGGAGCCCGGTTCTCCGATATCCAGGCGGTCGACCTTGAGCACCTCGCGGGCGGGCCCGCAGTCGTCGTAGTAAGCGGATCGTGCCAGCATGGATCGGCCTTTCACGTCGTCTGGCGGTCGCGGACCTCGACGCCGGCAATCCGCTCCATGGGCCGGATCACGGCGGCCGCGTCCTGGCCGGCGAAGCCGGAGACGGACGCTTCGAGGAAGAGCTGCTGAGCAACCGGGCCAAGAAGGGTTCGCACGCCGTTCGACTTCGCCATGCGGATTGCGCATTCCAGGTCCTTGATGATGCCCTCGATCGCGAAGGCGGCCTCGAAGCGGCCCGGAAGAATGAAATTCGGAACCGCACGCTCCAATGAGTTCGACTGCCCGGAGCTCTGGCGCAGGACGTCGAAAAGCGTGCGTGGATCCATTCCCGCCCGAGTGCCCAGCACCATGGCCTCGGCGACCAGCGCGTGGGTCACTCCGGTCAGGAGCTGATTGCAGACCTTGGTGGTCGTTCCCGCCCCGATCGGTCCGAGGTGAAAGATCTTCGATCCCAGGACCTCGAACACCGGGCGCAAAACCGTGAAATCGGCTTCCGAACCTCCGATCATGATGCTGAGGGTTCCGGCCGTCGCTCCCTTCGGCCCACCGCTGACCGGAGCGTCGAGGAATGAGCCGCCTCGCGCCGCGACGGCCGATCCTATCTCGCGGCTGAGATCCGGCACCACGGTCGCGAAATCGACGAACCTGCGTCCCTCGGCTTCCGGCTCCAGCGCTCCGGCAGGGCCGAAATACACATCACGCACCTGCTCGGGGTGCAGCAGGCAACTCATGAACACGTCGGCGCTCTCGGCCGCCTCGGCTGGTGACTTGGCCTCGACCGCCCCCTGTGCGGTCAGCGCGTCGACCGCTCCCCGGCTGCGGTTATGCACGACAAGCTCATAACCAGCCTTCAGCAGCTTCTCCGCCATGGGCCGGCCCATCTGGCCAAGGCCTACGAAGCCGATCCGCATCGCCGCCTCCTAACGCTGCCAGCGAAGAGCGGCGCGCTCGGCGCGCGTGATCAGTTCCGTCGAGATCACGCTGCACACGACCAGCACGAAGACGCCGGCGAACACGCCGCTCGAGTTGTAGTGCCCGGCCGAACTCTCGATCAGGTAGCCGATGCCCTGGTTGCTGGCGATGAGTTCGCCGAGCACGGCGGCGGTGAAGGCGTAGCGCACGGCGATCCGAAGGCCGGAGTAGATCCAGGGCTGGATGCCTGGCAGCAGGACGTGACGCGCCACTTCAGACCGTGTTGCCCCCATCAGCCGGAAGGCGTCGGTCAGATCGCGGTCGAGATCGCGCACGCCATCGAGAGTGTTGTAGAGCAGGAGGAAGTAGACCGTGACCGCGACCAGCGCGACCTTCGACTCGAGCCCGATGCCGAGGAAGATGACGAAGAACGGAGCCAGCGCGACCTTCGGCAGCGCGTAGAGGGCCACGACGAACGGCGACGCCACCCGCTCGACGCGTGGCAGGAGCCCGAGCACCAGGCCGCTCGCCACACCGCTCAGCGCACCCAGCGCGTATCCAAACCCCGCGGCGCTCAACGTCGCCACGAGGTGCATGCCCAGCGATCCGTCGGCAATCCACGACCAGAGCTTGACCCCGATCACCGATGGACTGGACAGCCAGACATGCGGCAGGAAGCGCCCCGAGCCGAACTCCCAGAACGCGAGCATCATGATCACCACCAGCGCCCGGGCCGCATTCGTGCCGGCTGGATGAAGCAGGAGCTTGCAGAGGGTCTCGCCCGGTGCGGCAGACTCCCCGGTCATGGAGACCTCGTCGGTCGTCGTCCCGCTCATGCGTCGGTCCCCTTGCGAACTTCGTCCTTGAGTTCGTTCCAAAGTTCCTCGTGCAGGTCGCCGAAGGCGGTCTCGAAGCGCACCCGGTAGACATTGCGGGGACGCTCGAGTTCGATTTCACGCACCTTCTTCACTCTGCCTGGCCGGCTCGTGAACACCACCACCCGGTCGGCGAGCGCGATTGCCTCGCCGAGGTCATGGGTGACGAACAGCACGGTCTTGCGGCCGTCGCCCACGATGCGCTGCAGTTCCTCGTGCATCACCAGCTTGAGCTGCGCGTCCAGCGCGCCGAACGGCTCATCCATCAGCAGCGTGTCCGGGTCGTAGACCAGCATTCGCGCAAGAGCCGCGCGCTTGCGCATCCCGCCCGACAACTCGCCCGGATAGTGGTTCTCGAAGCCCTTGAGGCCAACCAGCTCGATCATCCGGGCGACCCTGTCGTCGCGCTCCGATCTGGGCATCGCCCGGCAGGCGAGTTCCAGGGGCGCGGCGATGTTGGCGGCCGTGGTCCGCCAGGGCAGGAGCGTGTCCTTCTGTGTCATGTACCCGACCCGGCGGTTCAGGTCGGCGACCAGCTCGCCCTCATACAGAACCTGGCCTCCGCTCGGCGGGAACAGCCCGGCGACCATGTTGAGGACCGTCGACTTGCCGCATCCGCTCGGACCCACGAGGGCGACAAATTCATGGTTGGCGACGTTGAGGCCGGTGGGCGCGAGCGCCGGGATCGCTCGGCCGCCCTGCTCGAAATCCTTCGAAGCGTTCTTCAGCTCGATCACGGGACTGGTCACGATGCACCTCAGGGGCTGGTCCGCCAGCGCAGCAGTCGGCGCTCGGCGAGGTTGGCGAGTTCGCCGACGGCGACGCCGGCAATCATGAGAACGACCAGGGCCGCGAACATGCCGGTCATGTCGATCTGCTGGCTCGCGTACATCAGCAGATAGCCCAGGCCCTCGCGGGCGAGCAGCATCTCGCCGACAGTAGCGGCAATGAGCGAGTAGGGGAGTGCCAGCCGCAGGCCCGAGATGATCCAGGCCGTGCAGGCAGGAGCGATCAGCTTGCGGAACAGTTCGCCGTCGGTCGCGCCCATCAGACGGAACGAGGAGACCAGGTCGCGGTCGATCGTCTGCACGCCGGCGAATGTCGTGAAGAACAGCAGGAAGAACGTGACGATCGCGACAAGGATGATCTTCGGCAGCATTCCCAGGCCGAACCAGAAGATGAACAGCGGCGCCAGCGTGACCAGGGGAACCGAGTAAAGGGCGAAGATGATCGGCCGCAGTATGACCGAGGCCACCGGCGCCCGGCCCAGAAACAGGCCGAGCGCGGTGCCGAGGGGAACGCCGACTGCAAGTCCGGTCGCCATCTCGCCGAGCGTGACGGCGACATGGCCGGCCAGACCGTCACCGGCCCATTGCACCAGGCGTGCGGCGATCAGCGAAGGTGCACTGAACCATGTCGCGTCGACGGCCTGGCCGTACCATTCCCACGCTCCGAACACGGCGGCGCACAGCGCCACCCGCCATCCAGCGACGGCCAAGTCGCCTCTCCTGCGGCGAGCCGCGATCCCCACGACACCCACGCTCAGTTTGAGGCTTCGGCCATGGCCTTCAGGGCCGGCCCGTCTTCGATCACATCCTCGAACTTTGCGGAGTAAGGTGTCTTCGCCGTCAGGTTCATCCAGGAGACGGTTCTGTCGAGTTGCTCGCGTGTGAGGACCGGCGACTTCGCCGATGCGCCGCGATAGGTCTCGGAAACGGTGTCGAAGACCGCCTGGTCGAGATCGGGGAAGTAGGTGCGCAGGATCTTGGCGGTTTCCCGAGGGTTGGCGTGAGCGAATGCCATTGCCTTCTTCAGGGCCCGCATCGACCGCAGGATCAGCTCCGGCTTCTTCTCCAGGGTCTCGCGGCTGCTCGCCAGGATCACGTATGGCACGCCGTTCAGCTCCGGCACCTCGCCGAGAAACGGATTGATCACGGACCTGCCAAGGCCGCGCTGTTCCACCGTCTCGGGAATCGGAGCGACATATACCAGGCCATCGGTCAGCTTCTTCTCGAACGCGGCCAGTATGGAGGTGCCGGCACCGAAGGGCTGCAGGTTGACGGTCTGGTCCGGGTTGTGGCCACGCGCGATCAGCAGGCTGCGAATCAAGGCGTCGGTCGAACTTCCGGGCGAAGAGATGCCAAGCGACAGCCCTTTCAGGCGCGACACCTTCTCATCCACGCTCATGTCGAGCTTGATCCCCGACTTCTCGATTGCCTCGTTCGACAGCACCACGGACATGCCGTAGACGTCGAAGAGGGAGGCGATCGCGATCATGTTCGCGCCTTCCTTGTTCGCCTTCACGACATGAAAGAGGGCAAGCGGGGAAACGTCTGCACTTCCCCCCATGACGGACGCGGCTTGGCGGGTTCCCGATCCGACGTTGACCCAGTCGACCTCGATTCCCTCTTGGGCAAAGAAGCCGCCCCCGCGCGCGACGTACATGGGGAAGTAGTGCATCCCGTCGCCTCCGGTGGCGACGGTCAGCTTTTCCGTCTTTTGCTCCGCGCCTGCCGGCATTCCGGCGAGGGTGGCGGTGGCGACAAGTAGAGCGGCAAACGTCTGACGCATGGTAGTGTCCTCCCTGTTTTGCGTTTCCGGCTCGTTGACTTCAGGTGTCCGGCTACTGGCTGATGCCGAGAAGTGACCGGGCCGCCGCTGGCGACGCGACAGGCCGCCCCCAGATTTCGGCTGTGCGGACCCACTGCTCGACGCTGTCGGCGTTGCTGCGCGCGAGTTCCCCCGGGCGGAGATAGATCAGGTCCTCCATGCCGCAACGGACGTGACCGCCATGGACGAAGGCCTGCATGGAGAGCTGGAGATAGGCTTCCACGTCGTTGGTCTGGGCCGAGATCGCCCATTCGCTGCCGTCTGGCAGGCGCTCAAGAAGCAAGGTGAGGTATCGGGGGTCGACCGGCAGGCCGCCGGGTACGCCGAAGGCGAACTGGATGTAGTGCGGTGCCGCCAGCAATCCCTGCTCGGCCAGGGCCGAGATTCCCGTGAGATGGCCCGCGTCGAAGATCTCGATCTCAGGTTTGATCCCTCGATCCTTGAGGCGCCGCGCCATCTCCGTGAGGTAGGCCGGAGAGTTGTTGTAGACGCGGCCGGCAATATTGATCGGCCCGGCGTCGAGCGAGACCATCTCGGCACCGCAGTCGGCGACCGAATACCGCATGTCATGGCTCGCCTTGCCGCCATCGTCGCCGGCGCTGACGTTGACGATGGCATCGAAGCCGTGTGGCGTGACCCGGTCGATGATCGCGCGGTATGCGTCGGGATCCATCACCGTCGATCCGTCGTCGAGGCGCGCGTGGATGTGGATCATCGACGCGCCCGCCCGCCAGCAGGCGAGCATCTCGTCGGCAACCGCATGAGGGGTGACCGGGTGGTGGGGCGTCTTCGAGCGTGCGGGCGCACCGCCGGTGATCGCCGCGCAGATGATCAGCGGCTTCATGCCGCCCCCCTTTCCCGCGCAAGGGTTCGAGTCAGGAACTCGGTCAGACCGCCGGCGGCGAGGATATCGAGGACTTGCGGTGCGAATGCCTCGAAGGAATGGCTTCGGCCGGCGACCGTCACCGTGCCGAAATCGAGATTCACCGAGACCGGGTCGCCATCGTTGATCAGACCGACCGCCGCCGGACAGACAACGGCTGGAAGGCCGATATTGATGGCGCTGCGGAAGAAGATCCGGCTGAAGCTGGCCGCCACCACGCAGGCGATGCCAGTCGCCTTAATGGCAATCGGCGCGTGCTCGCGCGAACTGCCGCAGCCGAAGTTGTCGCCCGCGACCAGGACGTCGCCCGACGCAACCGTGCCGGCGAAATCCGGGATCAGGTTGAGGAAGCAGCCACTCCGCAAGGCCGCCGGGTCCGTGGTCCCGAGGAACTTGGACGGAATGATCTGGTCGGTATCGATATGGTCGCCGACCAGATGGGCATTGCCGGAGATCTTCATGATGCGACCGCCTCCGGCGTGATGATTTCGCCCGAGACCGCCGCCGCCGCGGCGACATAGGGACTCGCGAGATAGATCTCGGCAGTCGGGCTGCCCATGCGGCCGGGAAAGTTTCGGTTGTGCGTGGCGACACAGACCTCGCCGTCTGCCAGCAATCCCATGTGCCAGCCCGCGCAGGGACCACAGCCCGGTGGATTGATCACCGCGCCGGCCGCCAGCAGCTCGTCGAGATAGCCTGCCTTCTCTGCGTCCCGGCGAATTCGCTCAGTGGCGGGTGTCACCACAAGGCGCACGCCCTTGGCGACCTTGCGACCGCGCAGCAGTTCGAGAGCCTGCTGGATATCGACGATACGGCCGTTCGTGCAGGTCCCGATATTGACCTGGTTGACCCGCACGCCACGAACCTCGGTCACCGGCACGACGTTTGACGGGCTGTGAGGGCGGGCGATCACGGGACCGCTGGCTCCGACATCGATGCCCACCGTTCGCTCGACGACGGCGTCCGGATCGGAAATGTCCTCGACCCACTCCGCGTCGGTGCGTGCCCGCAGGTAGGAGCGGACCTCGTCGTCGACCGGCATGACCCCGGTCTTCGCCCCCATCTCGATCGCCATGTTCGAGATTGTGAAGCGCTCGTCGACCGACAGCGGGGTGATCGCCTCGCCATAGAACTCGATCGATTTGTAGCGCGCTCCGTCGACCCCGAGCACGCCGAGGGTCGCGAGCACGAAGTCCTTGCTGGTGACATAGCGTCCGGGCAGGCCGGTGTAGCGCACCCGAATGGTCTCCGGCACCCGCAGCCACGTCTCCCCCCGCGCCAGGATGAACGCCATGTCGGTCGAGCCCATCGGCACCCCGAAGGCGCCGACGGCGCCGTAGGTGCAGGTATGGGAGTCCGCGTTGCACACCAGCATTCCCGGCAGGACGTAGCCGAGATCAGGGACCAGGGCGTGGTCCATTCCTTCGGTGTCAGCGAAGAACCGGTCGATTCCCTGCTCGCGGCAGAACACCCCCACCGCCCCAACCTTGTCGGCGAGACTCTGGTCGCGAAACGGCATGTGGCGCCCGGCGACGATGCAGATCCTGGCGGGGTCGAACACCTTCGTCGCCCCCGCCTCCTTGAATCGTTCGATCGCGAGCGGAGCGGTGAAGTCGTTCGCCATTGCCAGGTCGACGCGCGCGGTGATGATCTCGCCGGCACTCACCCGTTCCCGCCCCGCGGCACGCGCGAGAATCTTCTCAGCAAGCGTTGACGCCATCTGCTTTGCTTCCTCCCCCGGCCTTTTCGGCCTGTTAACGTTATCATTCAAATGTGAACGTTATCATTCTGTCAAGGCCGTATTCCGCCCCATGCAGTTGTGTCTTTGGGAGACGAGGGCGCCAGGCGCCATCCGCATTGCGAAGTGACTGAAGAATAAATATGATCCGAGCCACCATGTGAACGATAACATGATCCCTGTCGCGACCGGATCTTCCACTGGAAGGATTGACCAGGCACTCATGGCGAATGCGAGAAAGCCGCCAATGTCAGGGCGCACCCACGTCCGCCTGGCGGATGTCGCCGAACGGGCCGAGGTCTCGATCATGACGGTTTCCCGCGTTCTGCGGACGCCGCAGCAGGTCTCCGCCGACACGCTGAAACGTGTGAACAAGGCGATCCGCGAACTCGGATACGTACCGAACAGCCTCGCCGGTGACCTCCGCGCCGCCAGCCCGAGCAAGCTGGTCGCCGCCATCGTTCCCAGCATCATGAACTCTCTCTTCGCGGAGACCCTGAAAGGGCTGTCGGACACGCTGCGCTCAAATGGCATCCATCTGATGCTGGGCGACAGCGAGTACTCGCAGAAGGAAGAGGAGGCGTTGATCGCCGCGTTCCTGGCGCAGCGCCCGTCCGGACTGGTCCTGCACAACTCCACCCATACGCCGTCGGCACGCCGAATGCTGAAGCGCGCCGGCGTCCCCGTGGTCGAGGTCGGCAATCTCACGCCGCGGCCGACCGATCTCGTCGTCAGCTACTCGAACTTCGATGCCGCCCGCTTGATGACCGAACACCTGATCGCACGCGGTTATCGGAAGATCGCATTCGCCAGCGTCCTGCTCGAAGGGAACGAGCGTGCGCAGGAGCGGCGGCGCGGGTACCTCCACGCGATCGACGCCGCGGGCCTGGAACGCAGCGACGACCTGATGTTCGCCATCGCCGGCAGCTTCGACAACGGCGGCATAGCGCTGACGCGCCTGACCGACCGACGCCCGGACATCGATGCGGTGTTCCTGGCCGGAGACGTGCTGGCGATCGGCGCGATGCTCGAATGCCGTCGCCGCGGCTGGAAAGTCCCCGAGCGCATGGCGATCGCCGGGTTCGACGACTGGGAGTTCTCCCGCCACTTCGACACACCGATCACCACGCTCGCAATTCCGCGCTACGACATCGGGCGCATCGCCGCCGAACTCATCCTGGAGCGGCTGAAGAATCCATCGGCCGTCGGGAAACCGCCGGTCGATGTGGGCTTCGAGCTGATTCATCGCGGCAGCACTTGAACGGCAGCGACGACAGTCCGTGCTGGCGGCCCCTGCCGTCCAATGTCCGCCACGGGACGCGCCGCCAGTCGACGTTCAGCGACAATCCGAACGAGAGCGGCCTTTGGGTACTGAGTGTGCGGGCACTCCCCGCCACGCTCAGGCAGATAGAGAGAACTCAGAGAAGCCGCTTGGAGCCTCGCCCTTCACCGAACAGGCGAAGGGCGGACAAACTCAATTGTATCAGCTGGATGAATGGTGGACCCCGATGGCAAGGGATCGAACCATCCGTCGGCGCTACCGGATGATCTGAGCTCCCTCTTCGCCACCTTGGCAGACTGGGAGCACCAGCTGCAAAAGCTTCCACCGCGGGACAGGAAATATCTTGAGGATATCTTCGGAGGGCCGACGCCATGAGCGGTTCCCCGAACATCGTTGCATTCCGCAAGGCCGCGCAGCCTCCTCGGAGGCGCAAGGGGCCGCCGCCGGTGACGGTGCGGCTCTCTCAGGCCGAATACGACCGCCTTAAGCACGACGCCGGAGCGCTGTCCATGGCGGCGTATATGCGCCTGCGGCTGTTCGGCGGTGGAGAGATCGCCCCCCACCGCAAACTCTATGAGCGCAAGGCCACTTCCCCGTCCGCCGAACTGACCATGATCGGCAAGATGCTGGGCGGCCTGGGGCAGTCCGGCATCGCCGCGAACCTGGCGGACATCGCCAAGGCGGCGAAGATCGGCGCGTTGCCGGTCACCCCGGAGGTGGAAGCCGAGGTCCGGGCGGCCTGCGAGGCCGTCCAGGACATGCGGACGCGCCTGGTCGAGGCGCTGGGGGTCAAGGCGCGATGATCCTCAAGGGCAACCGCCGGGGCGGCGCGAAGGATTTGGCGGCGCACCTGATGAAGGAAGAGAACGACCACGTGCAGGTTCACGAGCTGCGCGGCTTCGTCGCGGGCGATCTCATGGGCGCTCTGAACGAGACGTACGCGATCAGCAAGGGCACGAGGTGCCAGAAGTTCATGTACTCCCTGTCCGTCAACCCGCCGCCGGGGCAGACGGCCAGCACGGCGGCTATTGTTGAAGCAATAGAGAAGGCCGAGAAGGTGCTGAAGCTCTCCGGCCAGCCCCGCGCCATCGTCTTCCATGAAAAAAACGGGAGACGCCACGCGCACGCGGTGTGGTCGCTGATCGACGCGGCGGCGATGAAAGCGGTGCGGGTGCGGGGCGACCGGATGGCGTTGCAGCCGCTCACGCGCGAGCTGTTCGTGCGCCATGGCTGGAAGGTGCCGGAGGGCTTGCTGGACCGGGAAAACCGCGATCCGAGAAGCTTCACGCTGAAGGAGTATCATCAGGCCCGGAAACACGGGCGCGACCCGCGCACGGCCAAGGCCGCCATTCAAACCGCTTGGGCTGTGGCGGATTCGCGGGCAGCCTTCGTGAGCGCGCTGGAAGAGCGCGGGATGAAGCTGGCGCGGGGCGACCGGGCGGACCTGGTGTGCGTCGACATGTTCGGCGAGGTGTATTCCCTGCCCAAGGTGCTGGGTCTGCGGATCAAGGCGGTGCGCGAGAAGACCGGCAGCGAGCGGGACAACCCCGAACGCTTCCTCACGGTCGGCGAGGCGAAGGCCAAGACCGCCGCCCTGATGCTCTCCACGCTGGCCCGCTTCAAGGGCGAGATCGAGGAATCCGAAGACCGGAAGACGGAGGAATTCGAGCGTCGCAAAGCCGATCTAGTCCGCCGCCAGCGGCTTGAGCGGCAGTGACCTGCCCCTGAGAAATTCCTCCATGTGAGGTTAGAGTCCGGCCCGATGAGGGACGGACGATGAAGCGAAGCAGGTACACGGAAGAACAGATCATCGGGGTGCTGCGCGAGCACGAGGC
>WGOB01000097.1 GCA_016124255.1 Alphaproteobacteria bacterium
CGACATCCTGGCCGAGGATCGTTGCGCCGTCGCGCTCGGTTGCGCCGGTCAAGGTGAAGCGCGCGTCGGCGCGGACGGCGCGGAGGAGCGCCTGGCCCATTCGGCCCCCGGCGCCGGCGATCACGAGCTTCAGCGGCATGGCGTCCCTGGCATTGGATTGAGCCTCATCGCGGCGGCGTCAGATTTGGGTCGGGCGCCCGATTCTCGTCCGACGGCAGGAAGCGGCGAGTGTAGAGCAGAATCGCAGTCGCCGCCGCCAGGAGGACGGCGAAGGCGATCACGCGGGCGGCGCCCTCCAGTGCGGGGGCGTCCAGGAGCGCGGCCTTCAGCAGCGCCGCGAGCGCCAGGGCGAAGGCGGCGAGGGGAAGCCAAAGCAGGGCCAGGCGCATGCCCAGCCAGAAGATCGCGCCGGCGCAAAGCAGAAGCAGCGCCGTCAACGACCAGGCCTCGGCGGGGCTGGCCGCCGCGGCCGCCATCGCCTCGGGGTGGAAGAGGCGGCGATGTTCGAGCGTGAGCCAGAGCGCGCCCTGGGCGATCGCGATGACGCCCATGGCGACGACGCGAGAGGGGCTGCGCCAGCGGGTGAAGAGCCACGCGGCGGCGAACGCTGCAAGCGCCGGGACGGCGTAGCCGAGGACGAGCTCGTTGGCGATCGGGGGGCCCGCGACGGGCGCGGGCAGCGATCCCCACCAGGGATTGAACACGAGCGCGCCGGCGGCGAGGAGCGCGAGCGTCGTCGCGAAGGCGAGCCAGTAGAGGCCGTAGGCGAAGCCGTCTGGACGGACGCGCTCGCGCCAGGCGGCGGCAAGCGCGAGCGCCATGGCGATGACGGCGTAGAGTCCGCACTCCCACGCGCGGGCGTCCGGGCGCAAGAACGCATCCGCAGAGATCTGCGCGCGCAGCTGCACGATCAGGGCCGCAGCGAAGGCGGTGAACGATAGAAGCGTCAGTATACGGACGATGAAGGCGTCGGCGCGGACGCCGCCGCGCGCGAACAACATGGCCGCAAGCAGCATCGATGCGGCGGCGAACAACAACGCCGGGGCGTGCGGCTCCAGCCAGGGCGCGAACGGCCAATGCGCGTGGGGCTGCAACGTCTGCGCCGTCGCGGCGATCGCAGCGGCGGCGATCACGCCTGCGCCGATGCGCAAGCCGCGCTGGTTCGCCGCGTGATCGAACAGCGCAAGGATCGGGAGGAACGCGCCCAACGCCGCGATGTTGTAGGGCGCGGGCGTGAACACGCCGATCGCGATCGCGGCCGCCGCCACTGCGCCGAGCGCGAAGATCGAGGCGCAGAACGCATCGCGCGGCGCGCCGCGCAGGCGCACATGAAAGAGGAGGTTGAGCCCAGCGAGGATCGCGGCGGCGGAGGCCCAATTTTCTGCGCCGCCGACGGGGCCGAAGCGAAGATAGGCGGCGAGGAGGGCGATGACGGGGATCAGCGCGGCGAGAAGGGCGCCGGGCGTGGGGTCGCGGGCGCGCGCCATGGCGAGCCAGCCGCTGATGGTCGCAACGACGGCCAGCGCGGCGGCGGCGCTGATCGCGGCTGCGGGCGATGCGTTCGGCCAGATGGCGACCGCGGCGGCGGACAATGCCGCGATCAGGACCGCGGGAAATCCCAGGCCTTCGAACATCAGGGCCGCGGCGGCTGCGATGGCGACGGCGAGCGCGACGCTCAGCGCGCCGAGCGCGGGCGTCGACTCGAAGCGAAAGGCGAAGCCGATCAGCATGAGCGCGGCGGCGATTGCGAGGGCGGCGCCAAGGCGCGCGCGCGCGGTCCAGGGGGCGTCCCGGCGCCAAGCGCGCAACGGCAGGGGTGCGGTCGCATCCGGGGCGGCGTAGAGCAGGCCCGTCGTCATGAGCGCCAGCCCGGCGCCGAAAAGCGGCGCGATCTCCAGCGGGGTCGATAGTCCGTAGGCGGAGCGCCCTGTCCAGGCGAGGGCGCCGGCGATGGCGATGACGCGCCAGGCCCGTTCGGCGGGGCGCGGCGTCATATCCCACAAAACAAAGATCAGCATGCCGAGAAGGAATGCGTGCTGGACCGGAATGAGATCGGCGGGGAGACCGATGAGAAGCGGCGCGGCGAGAGAAACCGCGAGACCCAGAACGAAGACGCTCGTTCCAAGGCGGCGCGCATAAGCGAAGGCGGCGAACGCCAAGAGCGCGATGAGGACGAAGGCAATGGAGGGCGCGAGCGCTTCGTGGGCCCGCGCAGAGACCGCGATGGCGGCGATGATGATGGCGAGCCCGACGCCGACCAGAACAGCGACGCCCTCGGTGCGGTTGGCTGGCGGCGGGAGGCGAGCGAACCATTCGCCTGCGCCGATCGACCCAAACCCGGCGATGCAGGCGATCACCAGCGCCGCGGTGGGGCTCAAGCCCGCGCCGGGAACAGACCAGAGCGCGCCGCCGGCGAGCGCCACGAACAACGCGGCTGGCAGCGCGGCGCGGAGGATGGCGGCGGCGCGGGTCGGCTGTGCTTCGTCCGCATCCGAAGCAGGGTCATCGTCGACCCAGCGCGCGCGCGGCGGCTCCGGCGGGGGCGGCGCCAGCGCGTCCTCGAACGCGCGGTCGCGGCGGGCAGGCAGGTTGGCGGCGCGCGGCTGCTCGGATGGCTCGGGGGGCGATGGGGGCTCGGGGGGCTCGCCGATGCGCTCCGAAGGTTCGGGCATGGGGCGAAGCGTGACGGGGCGCGGCAGCGGCGCCTCGGGCGCAACGGGTTGGGCTACGGCCGGCTCGGGCTTCGGCTTGCCCCACCAGAGGCGGCGGGGCTTCGGCGGCGGGGGTTCCGGTTCCTCGGCCGGGGCGGGCGGAGGCTCGGGCAAGCGGAATTCGGGGGCGGGCGTCGGCGGGCGGGGCGGCGGGTCCGGCGGCGCACCGGCTTCCAGTTCCGCGAGGCGCGCCAGGCTGGCTTCCAGCGCTGCGCGCAGCTGGCGTTCGCGACGCGCCAACGCCCACAGCAGAATGGGCGTCGCGGCGAACGCGAAGGCGACGACCGCCGCGCCGGTGAACAGGATCAGCTCCACGCCTTATCGCTTCGCCCGCTTGATGTTTGTTGTGCGATTGCCCGCAGCGCGGCGAAGGAACAGGACGACCCCGCCCAAATCAACCGATGCGCTTGGAAAGACGCAGTGCGTGGGCGGGGCCAGAACGGCTTAGCGCGTAGGCGGGTCGGAGGCGACGCCTTCGAAGAAGCGCTTCACCGAGGTGAAGAAGCCGTGGCTCTGAGGGTGAGCCTCCTCGGTGCAGTCGGAGGCGAATTCCTCGAGGAGCTTGCGCTGCTTTGGCGTGAGATTGACCGGCGTCTCCACCGCGATCTCGACGTGCAGATCGCCGCGATCGTGACGATTGCGCAGCGCGGGCATGCCCTTGCCCTTCAGACGGAAGCGGCGGCCGGACTGGGCGCCCTCAGGGATGTGAATCTTGGTCTTCTCGCCGTCGATGGTGACGATCTCGATATCGCCGCCGAGCGCGGCGATCGTCATCGGCGCATGCGCGCGGCAGTAGAGATCGGGGCCGTCGCGCTCGAACAGCTGGTGCGGACGGACCGAGAGGAAGAGGTAGAGATCGCCGTTGGGGCCGCCGCGGGGGCCGGCGTCGCCTTCGCCGGCCAAGCGGATGCGCGCGCCGTCCTCTACGCCCGGCGGAATCTTCACGGCGAGCGTGCGCTCCTTGCGCACGAGGCCGCGGCCGCTGCAGCTCTTGCACGGGTTCGCGATCGTTTGGCCGCGGCCGTGGCACGACGGGCAGGTGCGGACGACGCGGAAGAAGCCCTGGCTGGCCTGCACTTCGCCCATGCCGTTGCAGGTGCGGCAGGTCTCGGGCGGCGCTGCGCCCTCCGAGCCGGAGCCCGAGCATGCATCGCACTGGACCGAGCTCGGCACGGTGATCTCGCGCTCGACGCCGGCGAAGGCGTTCTCCAGCGAGATCTCGACATCGTAGCGGAGATCGGCGCCGGGCTGGGGACCGGCGCGACGCCGGCCGCCGCGGGCGCCGAAGATGTCGCCCATGTCGCCGCCGAAAATCTCGTTGAAGATGTCGGCGAAGTCCTGAAAGCCCTGCTGCTGATAGCCGCCGCCGGCGCCGTTCTGGAACGCCGCCTTGCCAAAGCGATCATAGCGCGCGCGTTTATCCGAATCGGAGAGGACGGAATAGGCCTCGCCGATCTCCTTGAACGTGTCCTCGGAGACTTTGCAGCCCGGATTCTGATCCGGGTGATGCTTCATCGCGAGTTTGCGGAACGCGGATTTGATCGCGTTGATGTCGGCGTCCCGGGGGATGCCGAGGATCTCGTAATAGTCACGGGTTGCGGTCATCGGCGGGCGCCCATGCTGGGACGCGCCGCCGATGCGCATTGCGACTGATCACGATTGACAACACGCCCGCGCCGCATCGCCCTGCTCCCGCAATCGCAACTAAGCGCTTTTCTTGTTCTGGCCGTCGACTTCCTCGAACTCGGCGTCGACGACGCCTTCGTCGCCGCCTGAGGGCGATGCGCCGGGCTGGGCGCTGTCGCCGGCGGCGCCGGCGGCGTAGATCGCCTCGCCGATCTTCATCGACGCCTGAACGAGCGCTTGAGTCTTGGCGGCGATTTCGGAGACGTTCTCCGTCCCGAGCGCCGTCTTCAGATCAGCGACAGCGGCTTCGATCGCGCCCTTGTCTTCGGCGGAGATTTTCGAGCCGTGCTCGGCGAGCGTGCGCTCGGTGCTATGCACCAGCGCTTCGCCCTGGTTCTTCGCCTCGGCGAGCTCGCGGCGCTCCTTATCGTCGCTGGCGTGCTCTTCAGCCTCCTTCACCATGCGCTTGATGTCGTCTTCCGACAGACCGCCGGAAGGCTGGATGCGCATGGATTGTTCTTTGTTGGTGGCCTTGTCCTTGGCGCTGACGGAGACGATGCCGTTGGCGTCGATGTCGAAGGTGACTTCGATTTGGGGCATGCCGCGCGGCGATGGCGGGATGCCGATGAGGTCGAACTGACCGAGCGGGCGGTTGTCCTGCGCCATCTCGCGCTCGCCCTGGAAGACGCGGATCGTCACCGCCTGCTGATTGTCCTCAGCGGTGGAGAAGATCTGGCTCTTCTTGGTGGGAATGGTGGTGTTGCGCTCAATGAGGCGGGTGAAGACGCCGCCGAGCGTTTCGATGCCGAGCGAGAGCGGCGTGACGTCCAAGAGCACGACGTTCTTCACATCGCCCTGCAGCACGCCGGCCTGAATGGCTGCGCCGATGGCGACGACTTCGTCCGGGTTGACGCCCTTGTGCGGCTCGCGGCCGAAGAATTCCTTCACGACCTGCTGGATTTTCGGCATGCGCGTCATGCCGCCGACAAGCACGACTTCCTGGATGTCGCTGGCCTTGAGGCCGGCATCCTTAAGCGCAGCGCGGCACGGCTCGAGCGTGCGCTGGACGAGGTCTTCGACCAGGCTCTCGTATTTCGCGCGCGTCAGCTTGAGGTTCAGGTGAAGCGGGTTGCGGTTCGCGTCCATCGAGATGAACGGAATCGAGACGTCGAAATCGGAACGCGACGACAACTCCTTCTTGGCCTGCTCGGAGACTTCCTTGAGCCGCTGCAGGGCGAGCTTGTCCTGGCGCAGATCGACGCCGTTCTGCTTTTTGAATTCTTCGGCGAGATGATTGACGATGCGGACGTCGAAATCCTCGCCGCCGAGAAAGGTGTCGCCGTTGGTGGAGCGGACCTCGAAAACGCCGTCGCCGATCTCGAGGATCGAGATGTCGAACGTGCCGCCGCCCAAATCGTAGACGGCGATGGTCTTGTTGGCCTGCGCCTTGTCGAGGCCGTAGGCGAGGGCGGCCGCCGTCGGCTCGTTGATGATGCGCAGCACTTCAAGGCCGGCAATGCGGCCGGCGTCTTTGGTGGCCTGGCGCTGGGCGTCGTTGAAGTAAGCCGGGACGGTGATGACGGCCTTGTCGACCTTCTCGCCGAGATAGGCTTCGGCGGTTTCCTTCATCTTCTGCAGGACGAAGGCGGAAATCTCGGAGGGGGCGTATTGCTTGTCGCGGCCCTGAATCCAGGCGTCCCCGTTGGGACCTTTGACGATCTTGTAGGGGACGATGCCGATGTCCTTCTTGGTGACGGGATCGTCGAAGGAGCGGCCGATGAGGCGCTTCACGGCGTAGTAGGTGTGCTCCGCGTTGGTGACGCCCTGGCGCAGCGCCTGCACGCCGATCAGGCGCTCGGCGGCTTCGGTGAAGGCTACGACCGAGGGGGTGGTGCGCGCGCCCTCGGCGTTTTCAATCACCTTAGGCTGGCCGCCCTCCATGATCGCGACACAGGAATTGGTGGTCCCCAAATCGATGCCGATGACTTTGCTCATGCGATTCACGTCCTCAGTTTCTGCGGCGGCGCGAGACCTTCGATGCGGACCCTTATGTGCGGCGTCCGAAGGCCGTTCACGTCCCTAACCGATGGTTTGCAAGCGTGAGGGCCGAGCCTCACGATGGGCCTCATATGGGGGCCATGCGCCGCCTCGCAAGAACCCCACTCAGGCTGGGTGAAATCCTCCGCTTCCCCGTTGAGCGCCGCCTTCTTGGGGGTGTTTCGGCGGCTCTTTCAAGCGGGGTTCCGTTCTGTTCCGCCGCTCGCGCCGACTCGGGCGCGCGGGTATGAGGGCGCATGGCGTCGAGAGCACAGGCGGAGAGCGCCGGGCAGGGCTTCCGGCTCTGGCCCGGGCTTTTGGACCGGGCCGCGCAAGAAGCGCTGCGCGACGCGGTGTTCGCGCGGGCGCGGCAGGCGCCGTTCTACATCCCCAGGATGCCGAAATCGGGTGCGCCGCTGAGCGTCCGGATGACCAATTTCGGGCCGCTCGGCTGGGTGACGGACAAGGAACGCGGGTACCGGTACGAGCCGATGCACCCGGAGACGAACCGTCCGTGGCCGGACATTCCGGAGGCGGCGCTGGCGCTGTGGGAGCGACTCTGCGGCTATCCGGCGCCGCCGGAAGCATGCCTCGTCAATCTCTATGAGGGGACCGCGAAGATGGGGCTTCATGTCGATTCCGACGAAGAGGCATGGGACGCGCCGGTGCTGTCGATCTCGCTGGGGGATACCGCGCTCTTCCGGATTGGCGGGGTGCTGCGCTCGGATCCGACGCGGAGCGTGCGGCTGGCGAGCGGGGACGTGATGATGCTGGCGGGCGATGCACGGCGCGCGTTTCACGGCGTCGATCGGATCCTGCCGGGGACCTCGTCGCTGCTGCCCCAAATCGGAATGAGAGGGGGCGGGCGGATCAATTTGACGCTCCGGCGGGTGACTCTGCCGGCGTGAGCGTGCGTATTGCGCCGCGAACGAGGAGGAGCACGCCATGAGACTGATATCGCCTGAAGCCGACGTGCCGCGCGCGCCGAGCCGGCGCATGGTGGTCGCGGGATCGCTGTTCACGGCGGGGTATGCGTTGGCGGTGGGCGAGGCGCGGGCGCAGGCGATCACGACGCCGAGGGAAGGGCTGGTGACCGCTGACGTGCAGTTTGCAGGACATCAGGGATATCCGCTGCCGGCCTATCTCGCGCGGCCGGCAGGCGCGGGGCCATGGCCGGCGGTGATCGTGGTCAATGAGATTTTCGGCATCCACGCCTACATCAAGGACGTCTGCCACCGGTTTGCGCGCGAAGGCTATGTCGCGCTGGCGCCGGACTATTTCGATCGCGCCGGCGATCCCGCCACGCTGACCGACTGGGAGCAGATCCGCGCGATCGTGGGGACGGCGACGCATCCGCAAGTCATGGGCGATACAGACGGCGCGCTCGCCTGGCTGGCGGCGCAGCACTTCGCGACGGCGCGGCGGGCCGTGACGGGCTTCTGCTGGGGCGGGGCCGTGACGTGGATGGCGTGCGCGCATTCTCCTGCTTTCCACGCGGGCGTCGCCTGGTACGGCCGGCTGACGCGGCCGACGAGCGGATTTTATGCGGGCCAGGAGCGGCCGTGGCCTGCCGATGTCGCCGGCGACCTGCATTGCCCGGTGCTGGGGCTCTACGCGGAAAACGATCAGGGCATTCCGCTCGAAACGGTCGAGGAGATGCGCGGGGCGCTCGATGCGGCCGGCAATCCCGCGCACGCGCAGATTATCGTCTATCCGGGGACCGAGCACGGGTTCCACGCGGACTATCGGCCCTCCTATAATGAGGCCGCGGCGCGCGACGGGTGGATGCGGGCGCTGCGCTGGTTCCGTCAGCACGGCGTTTAAGGATCACACAATGCGGATGAAGAAGCTTGGCCGCACGGGCATGCTCGTGTCGGAAATCTGCCTGGGCACCATGACGTTCGCCGGCAACGGCATGTGGCGCGCGATCGGCACGCTCAATCAGGATGAGAGCAACGCGCTGGTGAAGGCGGCGTTCGACAAGGGCGTCAATTTCATCGACACGGCCAATATCTACTCGAACGGCGAAAGCGAGCGGACGCTCGGCGCGGCGCTTGCGCAATTGGGGCTGCCGCGCGACGAATTGGTGATC
Source organism: Alphaproteobacteria bacterium (assembly GCA_016124255.1). GTDB lineage: Bacteria > Pseudomonadota > Alphaproteobacteria > Caulobacterales > Aquidulcibacteraceae > CADEEL01. The sequence continues at coordinate 8,467 of WGOB01000097.1, forward strand.
GCGACCAAGGCGATGGGGCGGATCACGCCGCACTCGATCCCGGACAACGCATCGGAAGCGGAGAAGGCCGAGGCGCACCGGCGGATGAAGGCGGCGAACATCTCGGGGCTGTCGCGCAAGCATCTGTTCGATGCGGTGGACGCCAGCCTGATGCGCATGGGCCTCGATCACATCGACCTCTACCAGATCCACGGCGTCGATCCGCTGACGCCGATGGAGGAGACGCTCGATGCGCTGAACGACATCGTGCGCTCCGGACGCGCGCGCTATATCGGCGCCTCGAACCATGCGGCGTGGCAGATCGCGAAGGCGCTCGGGACGTCGGAGCGCAAGGGGTATGCGCGGTTCGAGTCGCTGCAAATGTACTACACGATCGCGGGGCGGGATCTTGAGCGCGAGATCGTTCCGCTGGCGGTGGAGGAGGAGCTGGCGATCCTGCCTTGGAGCCCGCTCGCGGGCGGGCTGCTGTCCGGCAAGTTCAAGCGCGATGCGGCGGGGCCGAACGACGCGCGGCGCACGGTGTTCGACTTCCCGCCGGTGAACAAGGAAAAGGCGTTCGACATCATTGACGTCATGGGGCCGATGGCGGAGAGCCGCGGCGTCTCGGTGGCGCAGATCGCGCTGGCTTGGCTGATGCACCAGAAGCCGGTGACGAGCGTGATCGTCGGGGCCAAGACCCCCGAGCAATTGCTCGACAACATCGCGGCGACCGAAGTGCGGCTCAGCGCTGACGAGCTCGCCGCGCTCGATGCCGTCTCGGCGCTGGCGCCGGAATATCCGGGCTGGATGCTGGCGCGTCAGGGCGAGGACCGGCGCAACGCGATTTCCTAGGCGAGGCGCCTCGTCTGTGACGCGCGGGTCCGGGGTCCATGACTCAAGCGCCTACGGTCATGGACCCCGGCGCGTCGCTGACACGACGCCCCGGGGATCTCTGATTGCACCGTGGACGGATCAATCCGACGATGCGTCGGTGCGTTCGATGGCGATGACGTAGCCGCCGGTCGCGCCGGCGGGGCCGGAGACAACGGCGAAATAGCCCGGCGAATCCTCCGCGGCGGTGAACGTGGCCACCGCCTGGGCGCGACGGCCGCTGCGCGCGGTCGCCTGCGCCACCGGTTCGTCGCTGCTGAAGTCGCGGATAGCCACGGAGGGCGCCGCCAGACCCATCTCGGCTGCCGGCGTGACGGTGACGCGATATGCGCCGCCGGCTTCGACGTTCAAGCGATAGGCGTCCTTGTCGCTCGGGAAGTCGACGCTGCCGGCGCGCTCGTCGGCGCCGCCGTCGAGCCAGGCGTCGGTCGCAGCGTCGCCGGGGACTTCGTTGTCGACGACCGAAATCGTGTAGGCGCCGACGCCGTCGGAGAAGCCGCTGACCTGCGCGTAATACGTGCCGCTCGTCGGCGCGATCATCGAGACGTAGGCGCCGAGGCCGGGGCCGCCGTCATCGTCGTCGGCGACGGCGGCGCCGTCCGGCGCGACCACGGTGAGCGTGGGATCGGCGAGGGGCCCCTCATCGCCGAAGGATTCCACCGTGACGCGATAGGTGCGGCCTTCGATCATGGAGACGGCGAACCAATCGGAATCGCCGGCGGGATTGACGCGGCTGGTGCGCGGCTCGTTCGGTTCGAGAATTTCGTCGGTCTGCGCATCGCCGGGAATGTCGCCGGCGCGGACGTCGAGCGTATAGCCGCCCTCGCCGCCGTCCGCGAACGCGCGCGCGGCGACATAATAGACGCCCTCGGCCGGCGCCTCGAACTCCAGATAGGAGTTGAGGCCGGCGCCGCCGTCATCGTCCTGGCCGATCACTTCGCCGTTCGAGTCCACGAGCTGTAGCAGCGGATCGCCGAGGGCGCTTGCGCTGTTGACGTCTGCGCCGGACAGCGACACGCGCACAACCTGGCCCGCGCTCATCGGCATGCGATACCAGTCGACGTCGCCGCCGGGCGCGATCGCGTCGGCACGGGAATCGCCGGCGGCGTCAAGGCTGACATCGGTCTCGGCGGAGCCTGGGATGTCGCCCTCGCGGATGCTCAGCGTGTACGCGCCGGTTCCGAAATCGCCGAAGGCGCTGGCGACGATCGTGTGGGCGCCGGACGAAGCGGGCGTGAATTGCAGATAGGAGTTGAGGCCGCCGCCGCCGTCATCGTTTTCAGCGGCCGCGTTCTGCATATCGCCCGGACCGAAGACGGCCAGATACGGATCGGAGAGGCCGCCGTCGTCCGCGCTCGTCAATGCGATGCGGTAGGTCGCGCCGGCCTGGAGCGTGACGCGGAAGCGATCCTTCTCGCCGTTCTCGTCGATCGATCCGGATACGGATGAATCGACGCTGATCGGTTGCGGCGGCGGCGGGGGCGGAAGCTGCGTCGCCGTCAGCGTATAGGCGCCTGCATCTTCCTCGGAATAGCCGCGGGCGGCGACATAATAATAACCGGTCGTTGCGGGGGTGAAGTCGAGCGAGGAATTGAGACCTTCGGCGTCATCGTTCTCCGCGACAGGTTCGCCGCCCGATGCATCGCGCAATTCGAGATAGGGATCGGCGAGGGCGCCTTCGGCCTCGCCGCCCGTCAGCGTGAAGCGATAGGCGCGGTCGCCCTGGAGGCGGATGCGATACCAATCCTGATCGCCGGCCGGCGCGATCGCGCCCGCCATCGTGTCGCCGGCGTTGATGCGGCCTGCGGTGGCGGTTTCGGCGCTGACGTCGGCCCCTTCGGTGCGATCGCGGGCGGCGGCGACGCCGGTCATTCCCGTGACGCCGGCGAGCATCGCTGCGCCAGCCAGCCAGTACTTGTTCATCACATCCCTCCGCCTCGATCCCCGTGATCGCGCGCTCTCGTTAAGCTGCGTTCATGGGGCCTTCAAGGCGAAAGGCGGGCGTGCGCGCTTTCCCGTCGCGAGCGTGCGCCGGCGCCGCAGCGCCGCCGTCAGACCTTGATATCGACGCCGCCGCCTGGAGGGGGATCTTCCCGCGGCGCGGGCTCCGCCGGCGCGGGGCCGGTTGAAACCGCGACCATTGCCGCGCGGAGCGTGCGTTCGTTGAGCGCGTAGCCGACCTGCATCACTTCCGCGATCGCGCCGGGGGGCGCGTCGGAGGGAATCTGGGCGACCGCCTGGTGCAAGTTCGGGTCGAACTTCTCGCCGCGGGCGCCCAGGGGGGTGAGGCCGTGGCGGGTGAAGGCTTCGATCAACGCCCGCTCCGTCAGCTCAACGCCCTCGAACAGGTTGCGGACGGCCTCGTCGGCGGCGCGCACCTCCGGCGACACCGAGCCCAGCGCCCTGGCCATGGTGTCGGCCACCGGGAGGAGATCGCGGGCGAACCTGTCGATCGCATAGGCCTTGGCTTCCTGCGCCTGGCGCTCACCGCGGCGGCGGGTGTTCTCGACCTCCGCCAGCGCGCGCAGCCGCTCATCCTTCAGCGCCGCGATCTCGGCTTCCAGTTTCGCGATCCGCTCCTCGTGACTGATTGCGGCGTCTTGTTCCTCTTGCGGCAGCTCCTCGGGACCGCCTTGCGCTTCCTCGGCCATACGTCCTTCCTTCAGCGATCTGCGCGTCCGTCCAACACGCGGCCGACCACGCGCGCGGTGTAGTCCACAACCGGGATGACGCGCGCGTAATTGAGCCTCGTGGGGCCGATCACGCCCAGAGCGCCAACCACTTTCCGTTCGGCACTCATATAGGGGGCGACGATCAAACTCGAACCCGATAGCGAAAAGAGCGGATTCTCGGACCCGATAAAGATGCGCACCGCATCGCTTTGTTTCGCCAGATCAAGGAGCTGCACGAGTTCGGCGGATTTCTCCAGGTCGTCGAACAGGCGACGGACGCGCTCGAGGTCCGCGGCGGCCTCCTTGTCCTGCAACAAGTTGGCGCGGCCGCGCACGATCAGCGAGCGGCGGGCGAGGGGGTCTTCGCCGGACCATTCGGCCAAGCCCCCCTGCACCAGGGAGGCGGCCGCCTGGTCCAGCGCGGCGCGGTCGCGGGCGAGGGCGTCTGCGGCTGCGGCGCGGGCCTCGGCCAGGGTTTTGCCCTTGAAACGGGCGTTCAGATAATTCGCCGCCTCGGTGAGGGCGGAGGGGCTGGCGTCCTGCGGGGTGGTGAGCAGGCGGTTTTCGACCTGGCCGTCTTCAAACACCAGAACCAGCAGCGCCTGCCCGGGTGCAATCGCCACCAGCTCAGCATGGCGGACGGGGGCTTCGCGCTCGGGCGTGAGCACCAGCCCCGCGCCGCCGGCGAGACCGGAAAGCAGTTCGCTGGCGGCGCCGAGCACGTCCTGCGGCGTCCGGCCGGCCTTGGCGATCTGGTCATCGATCTGGCGCTGCTCCTCGGGGGCGACGTCGCCAAGCTCCAGCAGGGAATCGACGAAGAAACGCAGGCCAGCCTGGGTGGGGCGCCGGCCCGCCATGGCGTGCGGCGCATCGAGCAGACCGAGAGTGGCGAGGTCGGCCATGGTGTTGCGGATCGACGCCGGCGAGAGCGTCACGCCGCCCATGCGCGAGAGCGTGCGCGAGCCCACCGGCTCGCCGGTGGCGAGGTAAGATTCAACGATCTCGCGGAAAATCTCGCGGGCGCGGGCGTCGAGCGAGGAGAGATCGGGCGTGGTGGGCATCGGGACGCTTAGGTAGCGCCTTCGCCGCGGCGGGCAAGCTGGACGCGCCGGCCTGCTTCCGCCATGACAGCCCGCTTCTGGAGATCGACATGAACCGTCCGTCCGGCCGCGGGGCCGATCAATTGAGGCCGATCCAGCTGGAAACGCGGGCGACACGCTACGCCGAGGGTTCGTGCCTGGCGAAGTTCGGCGAGACGCATGTGCTGTGCACGGCGTCGGTGGAGCAGGGCGTGCCGGGATGGCTGCGCGGGCAGGGGCGCGGCTGGGTGACGGGCGAATACGGAATGCTGCCGCGGGCGACGCACACGCGCGGCCGGCGTGAGGCGGCGCAAGGCAAGCAGAGCGGGCGCACGCAGGAGATCCAGCGGCTGATCGGGCGGGCGCTGCGCAGCGTCGTCGATCTTACGGCGCTTGGGGATCGCACGGTGACGCTCGATTGCGACGTGCTGCAGGCGGACGGCGGCACGCGCACGGCGGCGGTGACGGGCGCGTGGGTCGCGCTCGATCTGGCGTGCAAGTATTTGGTCGACGAAGGCGTGCTGAAGGCCAATCCGGTGACGGGGCAGGTGGCGGCCGTATCAAGCGGCATCTATGGCGACGCGCCGGTGCTTGATCTCGACTACGCCGAGGATGTCGATGCGCAGGTGGACGCGAACTTCGTGTTCTGCGGCGATGGGCGGCTGATCGAGATCCAGGGCACAGGGGAGAAGCGGCCGTTCACGACCGACGAGTTCGCCGCGATGATGCGTTTGGCGCAGAGCGGGGCCGACCAGCTGTTCGCGTTCCAGCGCGCGGCGATCGGTTAGCGGGAATGCGGACTGGAAGCCCGCGGTCCGGATGATAGAAGGCCGGCATGAGCAAAGATGCGCCGCCAGACCGGCTCTCGGTCAATCCGTCGAGCCCCTATTACGACGAAGCCGTGCTCTCGCGCGGCGTCGGCATCCGCTTCAAGGGGCAGGAGAAGACGAACGTCGACGAATATTGCGTCAGCGAGGGCTGGGTGCGCGTCAGCGTCGGCAAGACCAAAGACCGGCGCGGCAATGACCTCACAATCAAGCTGACGGGCCCGGTGGAGCCTTACTTCCAGGACGGCGACGCAGAAGAATAGCGCGGCGTCGCGCGGTCATGGCTTGACGAAGCGCAGGGTCATGCGGTCGCTCTCGCCGATGGCGTCGTATTCGGTGCGATCGAAGTCGGGATTGGACTCTTCGCCGAGCGGCGCGGTGCGTGCGACGGGCGGAAGCGTCCAGACGCCGAAGGGATGATCGCGGTCGTCACGGGGGTTGGCGTTGATCTCGCTGCGTGCGGCGAGCGTCAGGCCGGCGCGCTCTGCGGCGGCGATGACGTAGCTCTCCGGCACATAGCCCGTGGGTGCGCTGGCCGCGATGTCCGCACCGGCGGCGGCGCGGTGTTGCTCGACCGCGAGAACGCCGCCCGGCTTCAGCGCGCGGGCGAACTCGGCCATGTAGCGGTCTGTCACGTCCTGGCGCGCCCAGTTGTGGAACGCGCGGGCCACGAGGATGAAGTCGACGGATGCGTCCGGCACCGCAAGGCCCGAGGTCGGGCCGAAATTCACCGCCGTGACCGCGCCATAGAGGCTCGCATCGGCGTATTCGGTTTCGAACGCGGCGCGCGCCTGGCGGGCGCGATCGCTGACATTGGGATTGGCGAGATCGATCCAGCCGGCAATGTAGCGGCCGCCGGTGGCGCGGGCGTACGGCGCCAGGATCGCGGTCCACCAGGAGCCGGTTCCGGGCTCGATCTCGACGATGGTCATGCCGGGGCGCAGGCCCCAGAACGCAAGCGACGCGGCCGGGTGGCGGTATTGGTCGCGCGCGCGCTCGGCCTCTGTGCGCCAGGCGCCGTCGACGACGGATTGCAGCGCGGCGTCAGGGGCGGCGGCGGTCGCCGCGGGGGGCGCTGCTTCCTCGGCCGGCGCTTCGGGCGCGGCGGCGCATGCGGCCAGGCTGAGCGAAACGGCCGCGAACGCGGCGGCGACAATGCGATGTTTCATGCGGGCTCCCTCGCTGGCGCTGTTTCTACGGGCGCGGCGTGGGTTTGGTTGAGTCGTGTGCGACCGAATCCGGCGCGACCGAACCAGGGGCGTCAGGCGCCGGCGTCCTCATCGTCGTCTTCGTCGCCGCCGGGTTCGTAGGCGAGAAGATCGCCCGGCTGGCATTCGAGTTCGCGGCAGAGCGCGTTGAGCGTGGAGAAGCGGACGGCCTTGGCCTTGCCGGTCTTGAGGATCGAGAGGTTCGCCAGCGTGATGCCGACGCGCTCGCACAATTCGGTCAGCGACATGCGCCGCTCGAGCAGGACACGGTCGAGGGTGACGCGGATCGCCATCAGATGGTCAGCTTCTGTTCTTCGTGGAGGCGCGCGCCTTCGCGGAACACCTCGGCCAGGACGATGATGACAAGGATCAGGAACCAGGCGGAGAGATCGATATTGACCTCAAGGTCGACGCCTTCCGGAACGCCGGCCGCGACGATGATAATCCCGAACAGAAGCATCGTGGCGTAGCGCGCGATCTCGACCGCGACGAGAATGATCCAGATGGCGCGGAGGTGTCGGGCGTTCTCGGGCGCAAAGGGCTCGCCGGCGGTGAAGCTGCAGAACAGGCGTTTCAGGCGCCAGACCACGGCCAAAGAGCCGGCCACCGCCACGCACCCCACCAGCAGCGCCGGCACCAGGACGCGCCAGTCCATTGCGCCGCCTTCGTCCGACACGATCTGGATCTGGCCATCGGCGACCTTGATCTGCCCCTCTTCGAAGACGGCGTCAGGCAAAATCCCGGCGGCGGCCATTGCGGAGACGATCATGTAGGTCAGCGCCGCAGCGCCGACCGCGAACGCCGCGATCCAGAGGATAATCCACAGGACGTCGAGCCCGATCTTGACGATAGAGGCGATGGAGCCCTTGCCGAGTGCTTTCATCGAGGCCGTTCCAACTGGGCGCCGCGCGGGGATCCGAGTAGCGCCGGGTACACTTGCATATATTTATTGATAATCGATATAGACCGCCGGCTCAAGGGCAAACATGTCGCGTGCGTGACAGGGATTCCCGCAAAACTCGTGCTGGCGAGCCACAACCAGGGCAAGGCGCGGGAGATCGCCGATCTCCTTGCGCCGCTTGGCGTCCAGGTGGTGTCGGCGGCGGCGCTGCAGCTGGCCGAGCCCGAGGAAACCGAAGACAGTTTCATCGGCAACGCCGTGCTCAAGGCGGAGGCGGCGTGCGCGGCGACGGGATTGCCGGCGCTGGCGGACGACAGCGGCCTCGCCGTGCCGGCGCTCAATGGGGCGCCGGGCATCTATTCGGCGCGGTGGGCCGGGCCTGAGCGCGATTTCGGTTTGGCGATGCGTACGGTTTGGGAGGCGCTGGCGCCGGGGGCCGACCGGCGCGCGCGGTTCGTCTGCGCGCTGGCGCTCAAGCGGCCGAATCAACCGGCGGAGACGTTCGAGGGCGACGTGTGGGGCGAACTGGTGTGGCCGCCGCGCGGAGATAAAGGCTTCGGCTACGATCCGATGTTCGTACCGCATGGATACGCGCAGACTTTCGGTGAGATGGACCCGGAGAAGAAGCACGCCATGAGCCATCGGGCGCGGGCGTTCGCAAAGCTTGTCGCGGCGCTGGGGTGATGGCGGCCGGGGTGATGGGCGCCGGGACAATGAGCCTCGGGGGCTTCGGCATCTATGCGCACTGGCCCTATTGCAGCGCGATCTGCCCCTATTGCGATTTCAACGTGCGGCGTGACCGGGGCGGCGATCATTCCGCCTTGCTTGAGGCGATCATCGCCGATCTCGCGGGGCATGCGGCCCGCATCGAGACACGGGGCGCGACGTCGCTATTCGTTGGCGGCGGCACGCCGTCGCTTATGGCGGCGGGTGATGTCGCAAGGCTGATCGCGGCGGCGCGCGATCTATTCGAACTGCGGGACGACGCGGAGATCACGCTGGAATGCAATCCGGAAGATCGCGCGCGATTCGCCGATTTGCAGGCGGCCGGCGTGACGCGGTTTTCGCTGGGGCTGCAGGCGTTGCGCGGCGCGGGGCTTCTGTTTCTCGGCCGCCGCCACAGCGTACGTGAGGGGCTGGCGGCGGTGGAGGCGGCCACCGCCACGGGCGCGCGCATTTCAATCGACCTCATCTATGGGCGCGATGGTCAGTCACCGGAGGATTGGCGTGCCGAGCTTGCCGAGGCGCTGGCGTTAGGGATCGAACACCTCTCGGCATACCAGCTGACGATCGAGGCGGGGACGCCGTTCGCGCGCGCGGTTGCGCGTGGGCGGATGCGCGTGGCGGACAGCGACCGCAGCGCAGATCTCTATGCGGCGACGCAAGAGACGTGCGCGGCGGCGGGGTTCGAGGGCTATGAGATTTCCAATCATGCGCGGGGTGCGGCGGCCCAGTCGCGGCACAATCTCGTCTATTGGCGCGGGGGCGATTGGGTTGGCGTGGGACCGGGCGCACACGGGCGCATCGCGATGGGCGGCGTGCGCACGGCGACACGCGCGCATGCCGACCCGCTGGCGTATACGCGCGCGGTCGCCGAGACCGGCGTGGGGTGGGAGAGCGCGGAGGCGCTCGACAACGCCGCAATCGCGCAGGAAATTGTGCTGATGGGCTTGCGGCTGCGCGAAGGCGTCGACCGGCGGCGCTGGGCGGCGCTGACGGGCGGGCCGGACGCTGCACAGCTCGACGGGTTCATCGCCCACGGCTTGGTGATCGCCACAGAGGATACGATCCGGCTCACGGAGGCCGGGCGGCCGGTGGCGGATCGGATCGCTGCGGCGTTGCTTGGTTAGATGCTGCGGAGCGTTTCAGCTTGCCGGGGTAGTGAAGCGGCGGGGCGCTGCGTCGATCGGCACCGCGCCGCCGGCGCGCACCTCCATGATCGCCAGGCCGCGTTCAATCGATCCGTCGTTGCGGAACCGGAAGACGCCGTCCGATCCGAGGAAGCCTTCGTTGCGTTCGATGGCGCCGCGGGTGAAGCCGGCGCCGCCGCGCTCTGCGGACAGGAACGCGGCGAGCAGGATGGCGTCGTAGGAGAGGCTCGACAGGCGGTGCGGCTCCTGACCGAAGACACGCTGATAGCGCTGCTCGAACTCATTGCGGGCGTTGGGATCGGAGGAGACGTACCAAGCGCCCGCCAAAGTCGGTTCCCGCAACACGTCTGCGCTCGACCAGGCGCTGGTGCCGAGGAAACGGGTCTGGCGTTGGTTCACGCCTTCCTGGACGAGCGCGGCCGCGATCGCGCGAAGCGGCGAGCCGCTTTCGGCGATCAGGATACCCTGCGGCGGGCTCGACGCCATGGATTGCGCCAGCCGGCGCGCCGCGGCGCCCGCTTCGGCGTCGCCGCGGACATAGAGTTCGGACGCTGTGATCGCAACGCCCATGCGCCGCGCTTCGGCGCGCAGCGTCTGCTCCACGCGGCGGCCGTAATCGTTCGCCGGCGCGAGCAGCGCGATCGTGCGGATGCCCTGGCTGGCGGCATAGGAGACGAGGCGTTGGATCTCGTCCTCCAATTGGAAGCTCAAGAGATAGACGCCGTCGCCGCCGACAAGGCGATCGGAGGAGAAGCCGATGACGGGGATGTTCTCGCGGCGGACGACGCGGGAAACGCCGACCACGCCGTCGCGCAGGACCGGGCCGACGATGATGTCGGCGCCGTCGCGCAGCAGGGCTTCGCCGGCCTGTGCAGCGGCTGCTTCATCGCCGCCGGAATCGCGCGGGATCAGCAGCATGTTGGGATCGCCGTGGTCGAACAGCGCGAGTTCGACGGCGTTGTAGAGGGAAAGCGATTCCTGAGGCCGGCTGCCGAACGGCAACAGCACGCCGACGCGGGTGATGCGCCGGTTGGCCATGAAGGGCGGGGTGACGCCGTCGCGCGTCACCACGCCGGCGCCGGGGGGCGTGGGACTCGTGTCGGGAACCGAAGACGGCGGCGGGGCCATCGGCGAAGTCGCGCAGCTGGTCGCGGCGGCGGCAAGCGCCGCCCAGGCCGCCCCTTTCGCCATGGCGCCGATCCCGCGCATACGGCTTGGCGAGACGCCGCCGCGCGCCGATGATCCAGACTTCGTCATGACCGATCCTTCATCCCGCTCGTCCACCTCGACCGACGAGGCATTCGACCCTGCTTCGCGCGCGGACGCTAGTGGCGAAGCCGCGCGCGGTCCACGCCCGGTGATGGGGCTCGAACCGGGCCTTTATGTGGTGTCCACGCCGATCGGGAATCTCCGCGATGTGACGCTGCGGGCGCTCGACACGCTGGCCAGCGTCGACCGGGTGTACGCGGAGGATACGCGCGTGACGATCCGGCTCTTCAACGCATACGGCGTGAAGACGCGGCTCTCGGCCTATCACGAGCACAGCGGCGAGGCGGCGCGCGCGGAGGTTCTGGCCGCGCTCGCCCGGGGGGAGCGGGTGGCGCTGGTGAGCGACGCGGGCACGCCGCTGATCTCCGATCCGGGCTACAAGCTGGTCCGCGCCGCGATCGCGGCGGGGCATCGCGTGATCCCGATTCCGGGCCCGTCGGCGGTGACGGCGGCGCTGGCGGCGGCTGGTCTGCCTACGGATCAATTCCTGTTCGCGGGGTTTGCGCCCACGAAGGCGGCGGCGCGGGCGCGTTTCATCGCATCGCTCGCGGGCGTCGATGCGACGCTGGTGTTCTATGAGTCCGGACCGCGCCTGGCGGAGACGCTGTCAGCGCTGGCCGCGGGGCTTGGCGATCGGCCTGCGGCGGTCGCGCGAGAATTGACGAAACTGCACGAGGAGGTGCGGCGCGGCGGGCTTGCAGCGCTGGCGCGCGCGTATGCCGACGCCGATCCGCCGAAAGGCGAAATCGTCATCATCGTGGGCCCGCCCGATGCGCCGGCGCCGCCGAGCGAGGCGGCGATCGATGCGGCGCTGCGCGCGGCATTCGCGGGCGGCGCGAGCGTAAAGGATGCGGCGAGCGCGGCGGCGCAGGATTTAGGCGCGTCGCGCCAGGCGGTTTATGCGCGTGCGTTGGCGCTGCGGCGCGGCGATGCGCCGGATGCGGACGAATGAGCCGGGCGGCGCGTGCGGCCGCCGAACGTCGCGGCCGTGTCGCCGAACACATCGCGATGGCGTGGCTGATCTGCAAAGGCTACCGCATCCTCGGCCATCGCGTGCGCACGCCGTTCGGCGAGATCGACATCGCCGCGCTGAAGGGCGGCGTGCTGGCGATCGTCGAGGTGAAGATGCGGCGGAGCATCGCGGCAGGCCTTGAAGCGGTGGCCCCGCGCCAGCAGGAGCGGCTCGCC